>JBKBPX010000065.1:0-12620 GCA_046292855.1 Anaerolineales bacterium | reverse complement strand
CCCTCCCCCGCCCACCCAGCCCACCCCCACGCCGGAGCGGAACTCCTGGATCGGCACCAAGGGTCGTCCCACCCTGCGCACCTGGAGCATCAGCCTGCTCTGGCTAATCCTCCTGGCGAGTGGAAATCTCTGGCTGCGGCGAAAATTCGACCTGCGGCATCGCCTCCGCATTGCTCTCTATTTGCTGTGTGGTGGCCTAGGAGCTTACGGAATCGGCATCCTGACAAACTTGCAAAACCGAAGCTTTTCCACCCTATCCTCCTGGCTGGCCCTCGTTACCGTCGGCGCAATCCTAGGCCTGAGCTTCGAATGGTTGCGAGAATTCTTCGCCCAGGACAAGCATCACGCCGGGACAGAGAGGTAAGGGAGCACCACCTGATCGCCAAAGTATGCCTCAGACTTCCGAAAATCTCCGAGAATTTTGGAACCCTTCGACAACATTGAGCCTTACGGAGCATTCATATTCGTTCCCACTGCTCCAATCGCTTCCGGCATTCGGTGTAAGGGAGATGGCTACCGGCTTCCAGCATGAGGCGCAGCGGGCGAGCGGCTTGACGTGCGGTGATGTGTTGCACCGCGATGAAGCAGTCAAGCGCCCACAAGCTGCCATGGACTATCAGGTGAAAATCATTATTTGACTCTACTGCAAAAAGGCCTGTTTACCACAGAGAGTTGATAATGAAAAACCTTTGTGCGCTCTATGTTCTCTGTGGTGAGTTTTTGCAGACACTCATCATACTGTATTTCTTTTAGTTTTGTAAACCGAACCGCATGAGGATTGGCATGCAAAGTGGTTCGCCTTGCGTCAACTATCAGAATTCCGAAAGTCTTGCAGAATTTGGGAGGCTTTCGACAAAATCGTGTTATAATCTACTGCTGATGAACTTGTACGCTGTGCACTTCCATGCTCCCCATTCTGCTCCTCCCTAGTGGACGGGGAAGGTGAGATGGAGTGCTACCCACAGCCGAAACTGGCAAATTCCAATCACATCCCCGTTCAGACGGGGATGTTTTTTTATAGGACATTGCATATGAACCGCCCAATCCGACTCTCTCTTCCTTCCAAAGGCCGCCTAGAGGAGGGCACGCTTGAGTTTCTGCGCGCTGCTGGGATGCCCGTGATCAAGCTCAACCCGCGCCAATACGAGGCCTCGATTGCTATCTTGCCCGAAGTGCAGGTCATCTTCCAAAGGCCGGGCGATATCGTCGTGAGCGTGCGGCAGGGCAGCGTCGAATTCGGCATCACCGGGCTAGATGTCATCGAGGAAAAGCGCGGCGAAAACGGGGAAGTGCTCGTGCTCCACGATGCGCTGGGCTTCGGTCACTGTGCACTCACCCTGGCCGTCCCCGAAACCCTGGAACAGGTGCAGGACCTTGACTCCCTGCGCCACTACGTCCATCAACTTGGGCGTCCTTTGCGGGTGGCGACCAAATTCCCCAAGCTGACCGAGCGTTTCCTCGTCCGGCACGAAATTCCCCATCAGTTGATCCTGGCAGAAGGCACGCTGGAAACCGCACCGGCGATCGGCTATGCAGATGCCATCTCCGACCTGGTCTCCTCCGGCCAAACCTTGCGCGATAACCGCCTGCGCCCCCTGCAGGATGGCGTGATCCAACCCTCCCAAGCCACGCTGATCGCCAACCGTCACGCCTTGCGCACCCAGCCGCAGGTTCTAGAAGTGGCCCGTCGCTTGTTGGAATACATCGAGGCTCACTTGCGGGGGCGCGAGAACCTGATAGTCATCGCCAACGTGCGCGGGGAGGATCCGCGTCAAATCGTCCAGAAGATGTTCTCGAAGACGGTGATCGGCGGCTTGCAGGGGCCGACCATCAGTCCCGTGTTGGTGGCTTCGGGCGAAACTTGGCACTCTGTCACCATCGTCGTGCGCCGTGAGCACCTCACTCGCGCCATTGCCGAACTGCGCGAAATCGGCGGCAGCGGCATCATCGTCTCGCCGCTCATCTACATCTTCGAAGAAGAACCGCCGCGCTATAAGGCGATGCTTGCGGCGCTAGAGGAGGCTTGAGGATGCGCGTCCGCTCTCATCTGGAGAACCTTCCACCCTATCAGCCGATCGAACCCTTTGAGGTGCTGGCAGAACGGCTTGGCCGGCCGGTCGAGCAAATCGTCAAATTGGATGCGAATGAGAATCCCTACGGCCCTCCCCTGGCCGTGCGTCAGGCCTTGGGCAATCTGCCTTTCCCTCACATCTACCCGGACCCGGAAAGCCGTGCCCTGCGCAAAGCGCTGGAACGCTTCAGCGGGGTGCCATCTGAATTCCTCATCGCCGGCGCCGGCGCCGATGAGCTGATTGACTTGCTGATGCGGGTCCTGCTGGATGCAGGGGATGTGATCCTGAACTGCCCACCCACCTTTGGCATGTACGCCTTCGACGCCGGGTTGCAGGGCGCGCGCGTGGTGAACATCCCGCGCCATCCCGATTTTTCCCTGGACCTCCAGGCGATCCTCCAAGCTGCAGAACTTTACCGGCCGAAAGTGCTCTTCCTGGCCACGCCGAACAACCCGGATGGCAGCCTGCCGGATCGGGGAGTGCTGAATGCTTTGCTTGAGCTGCCGCTGCTCATCGTGCTCGACGAGGCCTACATCGAGTTCAGCGATGATGCGTTGGGACGCACCAACACGCGCCTGACGGAAGTCCCCAGCCGCGAAAACCTGGTCGTGTTGCGCACCTTTAGCAAATGGGCCGGGCTGGCCGGTCTACGCATCGGCTACGGGGCATTCCCGCGTTGGCTCCTCCCCGCGCTCTGGAAAGCCAAGCAGCCCTATAACGTGAACCACGCTGGCGCCATCGCCGCGCAGATCGCGTTGGAACATGCCGAAGAAATCCGGCAAGTAGTGCGCTCCCTGCTTCAGGAACGGGAACGTCTCTTCGCCGCCCTGCGCACCTTTGACTTCCTGCAGCCCTATCCTTCCCAAGCGAACTTCATCCTGTGTCGGGTGCACCGCCATCAGGCGAAGGAACTGCAGCATCGCCTGGCCTATGAACACGGGGTGCTGGTGCGCTACTTCGATAAGCCTGGCCTGCAAGAGTGCATTCGCATCAGCATTGGGCGGCCGGAAGATAGCGATCGGCTCCTCGAAGCCTTATCTTCATTCACTTTGGAGTGAATATGCGTCAGGCAGAAATCTATCGAGAAACGCGCGAAACCCGCATTCGGGTCAGCCTGGAGCTAGATGGAAAAGGGGAATACAAGATTGCCACCGGCTTGGGCTTCTTGGATCACTGCCTGAGCCACTTGGCAGTCCACGGCCTGTTTGATCTCCAGGTGGAAGCGAAAGGGGACTTGGAAGTGGATGCCCACCATACGGTGGAGGACGTGGCCTTGACCTTAGGTCAGGCTTTCGATCGGGCGCTGGGGGAACGGCGTGGCCTGGTGCGGATGGCAGATTGCTTCGTCCCTATGGATGAGAGCCTGGCCCATGTGGCCCTCGATCTCGCCGGCCGGCCCTATGCTGTGATCCGCGCCCGTTGGCACACGCCCTACCTCGGCCAACTCCCTGTGACGCTCATCCCCCACTTCTTCCGCTCCTTTTCCGTCACCGCACGCTGTAGCCTCCACGCGCGGGTGCTCTACGGGGAGGACGATCACCACCAAGCCGAAGCTCTCTTCAAGGCCTGGGCGCGTGCTCTGGAGCAGGCTACCCGCATTGACCCGCGCCGGGAGGGCCACATCCCCTCGACAAAAGGGACGCTATGAAAGAACCCCCCATCCTCCTTGTGGATGCCGGCACCGGCAATTTACACTCGGTGCAGAAGGCGCTGGAATCGCTTTCGGCGCAGGTCATCCGCACGCGTGATGCGGAGCAGGTGCGGCGGGCGAGGCGTCTGATCCTGCCTGGCGTGGGTGCTTTCGGCGCCTTCATCCAAAAGCTGCGCGAGACCTCCTTGGATATTGCCCTACGGGAAGCGCGCCAAGGCGGAGCAAAGCTGCTGGGCATCTGCCTGGGAATGCAGGCCCTTTTCGAATTCGGCGAAGAAATGGGGCGATTCGCCGGGCTAGGCTGGTTAGAGGGCCGAGTCGTGGCCTTCCCCCCTTCCGCCGAGTTGACCGTGCCGCACACCGGCTGGAATCAAATCCACCTGCTACAACCGGCTGACCCCCTCTTCCAGGGCATCGCCGAAGGCGAATACTTTTACTTCAACCACTCCTTCTACTGCCAACCCCAGAAGGCGGAGGACATCCTAGCGCAAAGTGAGCATGGCCTCCCCTTTGCCGCAGCGGTCCGCCGAGAAAACATCTGGGGAGTGCAATTCCATCCTGAAAAGAGTCAGCGCGCCGGCCTGCGCTTGCTCAAGAACTTCTTGGAGTTGTGAGGATGTTTACGATCTATCCCGCTATTGACTTGCGTCACGGGAAAGTTGTGCGCCTGGCACAGGGAGATGCGCGGCGGGCAACCGTCTACGGTGAATCTCCCGCCCAGATAGCCCGCCAATGGCTCGAAATGGGTGCCCGTTGGCTACATGTGGTCAACCTGGATGGCGCCTTTGGCGAAGAGGACGCCGAAAACAGGGAAGCCCTGCGCGCCATCCTGTCTGTTGCCGGCGAATTCGGCGCTTCGATCCAGCTTGGAGGCGGCCTGCGCTCTCCAGAGCAAGTGCTCCAAGCTTTCGAGCTAGGGGTGTCACGAGTGGTACTCGGCACACTTGCGGTGAAAGCGCCGCAAAAGCTCCCAGAGCTGCTTGTCCAATTCGGCAAAGAAGCCATCGCTGTGGCACTCGATAGCAGTGGAACGCAACTGCACATCCAGGGATGGCAATCCGCCGTCCCTCAAACCGCCTTCCAACTGGCCAACGCTCTGCTTCCGGCTGGCATCCGCTGGTTCATCTTCACCGATACCAGGCGCGATGGCCTCCGCAGCGGGCTGAACTTGGCTGAGATTCGGCGGCTCCTGACCCTGCCGGGGATCAAGGTGATCGCCTCCGGCGGAGCACGTCATCTGGAAGAGGTACGCATTGCCTATCGTCTAGGGTGTCAGGGCGTCATTTTGGGACGTGCCCTATACGAAGGCGATATTGATCTCCAAGAGGCCCTGCATGTTGGCTAAACGGATCATCCCCTGCCTGGATGTGCACAACGGCCGCGTGGTCAAAGGCGTGAACTTCCTCAACCTGCGCGATGCCGGCGATCCGCTGACACAGGCGCTGGCCTACGAGGCCCAGGAAGCCGATGAGCTGGTTTTCCTGGATATTTCGGCTACGCCGGAAGGACGTCGCACCACGCTAGAGCTGGTGGCGCGCGTCGCCGAAGTGATCTTCATGCCCCTGACGGTGGGAGGGGGCGTGCGCAGCATACAGGATGTGCGTGCCCTGTTGCTGGCCGGCGCAGATAAGGTGAGCCTGAATTCCGCCGCTGTGCGCACCCCTTCGCTCCTGAGCGAATGCGCCATGCGCTTCGGCAGCCAGTGCGTTGTATTGGCCATTGACGCCCGTCGCCGCCCAGGAGGGGGTTGGGAAGTCTATACTCATGGCGGGCGCAAGCCAACAGGTCTTGACGCGGTGGAATGGGCTGCCCACGGCGTGCGCTTGGGCGCCGGTGAAATCCTGCTGACCAGCATGGATGCCGACGGGACACTACAGGGCTATGACCTTGAACTCACGCGCGCCGTCAGCCAGGCGGTCAACGTGCCCGTCATCGCCTCCGGCGGCGCAGGCACGCCCCAACACTTCCTCGACCTATTCACCCAAACCCGCGCCCAGGCCGCCTTGGCCGCTTCGATCTTCCACGATGGGAAAGTGCGCATCCCCTCTCTCAAGCGCTTTCTGCAGGAGAAAGGGGTCCCCATCCGACCTCCTCATTCAGGAGATGAGCATGAAAATCAGCGATCTGCGCTTTGACGAGCGGGGATTGATCCCGGCCATCATCCAGGATGCCCAAAGTGGCGAGGTACTCATGCTCGCCTATATGAATCGAGAGGCCCTCCAACGCACCCTGGAAAGCGGCGAAACGCATTTCTGGTCACGTAGCCGCCGTGCACTTTGGCATAAAGGCGAGACTTCCGGCAACGTTCAAAAGGTGGTCGAAATCCGCCCTGATTGTGATGGCGATGCCCTGCTGATCCGCGTGGTGCCGGCCGGGCCGGCCTGCCACACAGGAAACTTCACTTGCTTTTTCAATCGGTGGGAGAGATGACCCTGGAATGGCTCTTTGAAATCATCCAAGAACGTCAACGCAATCCACGGCCGGATTCTTATACCGCCCAACTGCTGGAAGCCGGCCTGCCTCGCATCGCACAAAAGGTGGGGGAAGAGAGCGCCGAGGTGCTCGTGGCCGCCTTAGCCCAGGAAGATCGGCGGCTGATCGAGGAGGTGGCCGATCTGACCTATCACCTGCTCGTGCTGCTCGCCGCCCGCGGCCTTTCACCCCACCAGGTGCAAGATGAACTGGAGCGAAGACATAGGAGGAAAGCGGATAGTGGACCGCAGACGGCAGACGGCGGATAGTGGACCGCAGACGACGGAGGGGGAAGGGTGCACAGTGCCAGCATCACCCTACGACTACGAGACTATAAGACTATAACTATCAGACTATAAGACTATAAGACTATAAGACTAAAACTAAAGCGACGCAAGGAAGGTCAACACTAGGAGCACAAAAGCCGCAATCGTCAAGCGTTGAATTTCCACGTCTGTAATGACTATCTCTCGCCATCTAACCGGACGCGGACGAGTAATGGAAGAGAAAAGCATCTTTCCCTCCAGGAGAGCCTGGCGAAAGGCCTCGATGTTTGGAGGGCGCTGATCGGGATGTAGCGCCATTGCCCACAGAATCGCCTGCTCGGTCCGCGCGCTGATCTCCGGATTGATCGCCCGTGGAGGCTTCAGGCTTTGCGGTTCCAAAAAGCGCCGACGGGCTTCCACCGGAGGCTCATTGGTGAGCAAATGGTATAATGTAGCTCCCAGCGCGTAAATGTCTGAGCGCGCATCCGTATGCACATCCTCACCACCATACTGCTCAAGGGGCGTATAGATGACCGTCCCCTGCCCCTGGATAATTGTAATCGTCACTTCGTCCGGCGCCAGAATCTTGACCAGGCCAAAATCCACCAACTTGATCAGCCCATTGGGCATGAGCTTGATGTTAGAAGGCTTAATATCACGATGGATGATGGGCGGGTCCTGACCATGCAAATAGGCCAACGCATCCATCAGCTGCGCCGCCCATCCCAGCACCTGCATCTCATCCAGGAAACGTCGCTCCCGGCGCGCTTCCTGGATCATGGTGCGTAAATCCTTCCCTGGCACGTAATCCATCACCAGGTAGTCCCGGTTGCCACTGGAAAAGAAATCCGAAACCTTTGGCAAATTAGGGTGATCCAGGCGCGCCAGGATAGAGGCTTCCCGAAAAAATTGCTCCCGTGCCTGCTCAAGCACCTTGGGAGGCAGAGAGCGCTCGTATTCCACCTCCTTGAGTGCACATTGCCGCCCACTTAAACGCAAATCATCGGCAAGGTAGATATTCCCCATCCCTCCTTGCCCAATGCGCTGGCGAATCCGATAACGCCCACGCAGGACCTCTCCTTCCTTGAGCGGCAAAGGCACTCTCTTCTCCTCTCGCTTCGTGCTTTTTCTGCTATTATTATATCTGATTCACGATTTCCATTTTCCAGAAAATCAAAATCCCTACCAGCCAAACCTTCTACAGTAGACTGATGACAAGTAACCCAGAATATCCGCTCTTGATCGCGCAAGAAGGCCCGCTGAATGGTCAACGCTGGACGATTAACCATTCGCTCGTCATCGGGCGCCAGCCTTCTTGTGACATCATTATCCCCGATCGCCAAGTTTCGCGCTTCCACGCGCGCTTAACCCCTGGCCTGGAGGGGGTAATCCTGGAAGACCTGGGCAGCAAAAACGGAACCCATCATAACGGGCAGGCTGTCAAAACACCCATCATTCTGCAAGATGGGGACCTCGTCCAAATCGCTCTGGCACAGCAATTCCTCTTCCTGACCTCAGATTCCACCATACCCATCGAATCCAGCCCACTTCGCGGGCGCTTGATCATAGATGAGCGGACTCGACGCGTCTGGATTAACCAAAAGGCAATGGAGCCCCCTCTTTCTCCTCAACAGTTTCGCCTGCTCTGGTATCTTTATGAACACCAGGGAGAAATCGTCAGCCGCCAGGAGCTAATCTTGGCTGTTTGGGGAGAAAACGCGCTGGAGGTGAGCGAGCAGGCCCTAGATGCCCTCATCCGCCGCGTGCGCGATCGCCTGGCCACCTTTGATCCGACTCACACCTATATCAAAACCGTTCGTGGACACGGTGTGCGTTTGGACAATCCCTCCTTCTAATGGAGCGTATATGTACACTCAGGAAGGCAAAAAGATCATCCAAACAGAGAAAGCGCCAAAGGCCATCGGCCCTTACTCTCAGGCCGTTGGGATTGGAAATCTGATCTTCACCGCCGGCCAAATCGGCCTGAACCCCCAAACAGGGGAGCTGGCAGGTGACGATATTGAAACTCAGACACGGCAAGTATTGACCAATCTGAAGCACATTCTGGAAGCGGCCGGCTCTGATCTGAACTACGTAGTCAAGACCACAGTCTTCCTGCAGGATATGGCCGATTTTCCGCGCATGAACGCAGTCTACGCCGAATTTTTCCCGGAAAATCCGCCGGCACGTAGCACCGTAGCAGTGGCTGCACTGCCCAGAGGCGCGCGCGTCGAAATCGAAGCCATCGCCTTCATCGCGCCGATTCAGGGAGACTAAATGTCTGAGTCTGTATCCGAGACACAGCCGCTGGTTTCCATCCTGATCCCCTGCTATAACGAAGAAAAGACCCTCCCCGCCCTACTCCAGGCCATTTATGAGCAAACGTATCCGCGCTCCCGCCTGGAAGTGATCATCGCGGATGGCTTTTCTGAAGATGGCAGTCGTCAGGTCATTGCAGAATTTCAATCTGCTCATCCTGACTTGAACATCCGCCTCCTTGACAACCCCCAGCGCATCATCCCTGCGGCCTTGAATCACGCCATCCGTGCTGCGCGCGGTGAGATTCTGATACGGCTAGACGCCCATTCACGTCCTTACCCAGATTACATTGAGCGCTGTATGGCGGCCCTAGAAGCCGGCCAGGGTGATAACGTCGGGGGAGTTTGGGAAATCCAGCCGGGAGGCAAAGGATGGATTGCGCGCGCCATCGCGGTGGCTGTGGCTCATCCTCTCGGCGCCGGCGATGCTCGTTACCGGTTACGGGGGCCGGCCGGCGAAGTAGATACGGTGCCATTTGGCGCCTTCCGCCGTTCTCTCATCGAACGCATCGGTTTCTTTGACGAGACCCTGCTCACCAACGAGGATTACGAATTCAACACGCGCATTCGTCAGAACGGGGGACGGGTTTGGCTAGACCCTCGCATCCGTTCCGTTTACTATGCGCGCGGCACCCTCCTCGCATTATGTCAACAATATGCCCGTTACGGTTACTGGAAGTGGAAAATGCTCCGCCGCTATCCCCGATCCCTTCGTTGGCGCCAAGCAATCCCCCCTTTTTTTGTCCTCACTATGCTTGGAGGAGCACTTTTAGGCCCCTTCGTCCCCTGGATCGCCTGGCTTTGGAGCATTGAGATCGGTCTCTACCTCAGCCTTCTTCTGGTAACCTCCCTCCGGCAGGCCATCCGATTTCGAGACCCGCTCTTAATCCCAGGACTGATTCTCGCCTTCCCGTGCATCCACTTTTCGTGGGGAGGTGCCTTTATCTGGAGCATACTTTATGGCTGACCTGCCTTCCCCTCCTCTCTTACGATTGCGCAGCGGCGAGCATCGCGCCTTGTTGGTATTGGGCGATCTGCTAGCTTCTTATGCCTCCGTAGCCTTGGCAATCTATACCTGGTATCGTTATCAGCGCTATACGCTGCTTGCCAGGGGTATTCCTCCACGTCGCGTCGACCTTCTGCTCAACGTAGAAGTACCCTGGTGGTTCTATCTTCTGCCGATCCTCTGGGGGGTGCTCATAATCGAGCTTTACGATCTGCACAAAGCCACCAACCCGAAGCAAACCCTGCGCGGCATCGCCCTCGCTGTCCTAATTGGAATCTTGGCATACGCTACCATCTTTCTGTTCTACCGCAACCCGAATGAACTTCCCCGTGTCGGAGTAGGGGCTTTCCTGGCCTACTCTGCCGCCCTCACCCTGCTCTGGCGCCTGCTCTATCTCCGCATCTATGCCACTCAGGGTTTAATGCGCCGGGCGCTGGTGGTTGGCGCAGGGAAAGCCGGACAGACTCTTCTAAAAGCATACCGCCAAATTCACCCCGCGCCGTTCCAAATCATCGGTTTCATTGACGATGACCCTCAAAAGATCGGCCAGGAAATCGAAGACATACCCGTCCTTGGAAACAGTCAACAGTTGCCGGAACTGCTCGAAAAGCATCGCATCTCGGAAGTGATTGTTGCCATCACCGGCGAAATGCGCGGGGAAACCTTCCAAACCTTGTTGGACATTCAGGAGCAAGGCATTGACGTTATCCGTATGCCCAGCGTCTACGAAGAGTTGCTCGGGCGCGTGCCAGTCCAACATCTGGAATCCGATTGGTTGATCCGCTCCTTCGTGGACGAAGCGCGCGTCAGCGGGTTCTATGAACTAGCCAAACGCCTGTTGGACATCATCGGCGGACTGGTTGGGATGATACTCTGCCTGCTCATGGCACCTATCATGTCCCTGGCAATATGGCTGGAAAGTGGCCGTCCCATCCTTTTTGCCCAGGCACGCGCCGGGCGCGGCGGCAAAGCTTTCACCATGTACAAGTTCCGCACGATGATCACCGACGCAGAAGCCGATGGTCAGCCCCGATTGGCCGAAACCAACGATCCGCGCGTCACGCGCGTAGGCGCCTTTCTACGCCGCACCCGTCTGGATGAATTTCCCCAATTCTTCAACATCCTGCGCGGCGAGATGAGCCTGGTTGGACCACGAGCCGAGCGCCCGGAGCTTGTCGCCAAATTTCAGCGTCAGATTCCTTTCTACCGCGCCCGCCTGCTGGTCAAGCCCGGTTTGACAGGATGGGCCCAGATCAATTATGGCTATGCCTCCACGGTCGAAGAAACGATGGTTAAACTGGAATACGACTTGTACTATATCAAGCACCGCTCTCTGCTTATGGATTTGGTCATCCTGCTACGCACTGTGGGCACCATTTTCGGATTGAAAGGACGATAAGCCACCATGCGCGCATTGGTCACCGGCGGAGCTGGCTTTATCGGTTCGCATCTGGTTAGCCTCCTTCTCAAGCAAGGGATAAATGTGCGCGTGTTGGACAATTTCAGCAGCGGTCATCGGGCCAATTTACCCTCATCCCACCCCTGTCTCGAGGTCCTGGAAGGCGACATCCGCGATGCGGACAAGGTGCAGCAGGCTGTTCAGGGAACGGATTTCATCTTCCATCTCGCCGCGTTCATCTCCGTCCCTAAATCTCTGGAAACCCCCTTGACCTGCCTAGACGTGAACGTAAACGGGACGGCAACCCTGCTGGAAGCGGCGCGGCGCAGCGGAGTTCGGCGCGTTGTGTTGGCCTCCAGTGCCGCAGTATATGGCGATGTGGCGGAATTGCCTCTTCGAGAGGACACTCCTCCCCGTCCGCGTTCTCCCTATGCCACATCGAAACTGGCGAACGAACTTTACGCCGACCTTTACACTCAGATGGGGCTCGAAGTGGTCGCTCTGCGCTTCTTTAACGTTTATGGGCCCCGTCAAAACCCTAATTCAGACTACGCGGCGGCAATTCCGCGCTTCATTTCCCGCCTGCTGAGCGGGGATGAAATCGTCATCTTCGGTGATGGCAACCAAACACGTGACTTGATCTACGTGGAAGACGTGGTCCATGCGCTCTGGCTGGCCGCAGAAAGACCAAACGTGGCCGGCCGCGTCTTCAACATTTGTACCGGTCGGGAAACCCGCCTGCTGGATGTCGTGGAAACGCTTTATCACCTTATCTCGCCACAACGCCCTCCTCGGTTCGCTGCGCCACGCCCCGGCGACATTTATCGTTCCGTTGGGGACCCCCGGCGCGCGGCCGCAGCCTTAGGCTTTCGCGCCACCGTATCGCTGAATGAAGGCCTGCGTCAGACCGTAGAGGCCTTCCGCAGCAGCCTACCTGCCTCGCGAACAAGTCCGTGATCATTTGCGACCTTCAGCAAGCGGATCACAATCTGCATTACGGAGTATAATGCTAATCTTATGAGCACTCACACGAGGAAAACTTTACCTGCTATTTTGGGAGGTGAACCGTCCTTCCCGGAGAAGATCCCCATGGTCCGCCCCGTCCTGCCGCCCCTCGCGGAAATGGCGGATGGGATTCAACGCATTCTGGAAAGCGGCATGGTGACCAAAGGCCCCTTCCTGCGCCAATTCGAGCAAGCCATTGCCGAACATCTCGGCGTGAAACATGCCATCGCCGTTTCCAGCTGCACATCTGGCATGATGCTGGTACATAAGGCTCTGGACCTACAGGGCGAAGTGATCCTGCCCAGCTTCACCTTCATGGCCACCGCCAGCGCTGCAGTCTGGGCCGGCCTGCGCCCAGTCTTCGCCGATGTAGATCGGGAGACGAACAACCTTGACCCAGCTGCCGCCGAGGCCGCCATCGCCCCCAGGAC
>JBKBPX010000064.1:312-12669 GCA_046292855.1 Anaerolineales bacterium | reverse complement strand
AAATTTACGGGGGCAAACCTTCTACTGGTGGCGCTCTCTGCTTGCCCTGGGGATGGGAAGATGTGTGGACGTGTGACGGAACGGAATACGTGCTCGGCAAAGGAAGCGGCACCCAACGCCAAGAAGGCTACCTTGAATTCCGTGCTGCAATGCGCGCCGTTGATCCCACTATCCTGGTCGGTGCAGTAGGGTACGAAGTCCCCGGCGACCCGAATAATCCAGACTGGTGGAACTATAACAACTGGGGGCTCAAGGTCATTTCGGCAACGCAGGGGAATTTGGATTTCTACTCTATCCATCCTTATCCCTTTTTCCAGCCACCCTCCAATACCCCTGCCGGACATGCCGCAATCCTGGCTAAACCTCAAGAACACTTCCAAACAATACGGATGAATCTGGAAAACGCCTTTGACTCTTTTGCGAATGGGCGGCGCGCACCGATTGCTATAACCGAATATAATCTCGTCTCCGTGCAAGATCAAGATAACGCCCAGTTGATGACGCGAGCGATCAATGCTCTCTTCTTGGCCGACTCTATTGGCCAGGCGATCCAACAAAACTACGCCATCTTTGCCCAATGGGATCTGGCCAACGGACGAGCCTATAACGGCACCGAGTATGGTTTGATGCATGAAGACAATAACTTCTATCGTTCCCCACAATACTATGTTTACCCTTTATGGGCTCGTTTTGGGAACGAAATGTTGGCTGTCACGACAACGCTGGACGCTGCGAGTGAAGCAGCCGTCTACGCTGGGCGCATTGACGCAGATACGCTCTCCTTGATGATCATAAACAAAACCGAAAAGTTGATCAACGCCCAGGTTTCAGCTCCAGGCTATGCAATTTTGGAAGGACGAGCCTACCAAGTACAAGCCACATCTGCAACTGCCCAAAGTGTCACCTATAACGGCATAGATAATCCCTCTCCAGAACTAAACGAACCCCCGATAACCCTTTCGGCCATCGGAGGGACGCTGAATGTGACGCTGCCCCCGTGGTCGATCACATTGTTGCACTTGGACATTGAGACGGCAGCTGGTGATGGCATCTCTATCAACCGCTATCTGCCTAGCAACCAGGTTATCACCACAGGTGATCAGGTTGTCTTCCGTGTTAACTTCCCGCAAGCCGTTGTCGGAGTTGATCAGAATGACTTTGCCCTTTCCCTGCTAAGTATACCGGGGGCAAATGCGGTTATCAGCAATATCGCCACCGTAAGCGAGAGCACCTATGATGTGACCGTTGACCTTTCCCCCTTGCGTAACACCGCTGAAAAACGGAATGGTGCCATTCGCCTAGATATTCCTGCTTCGGCCACGATTACCAATCCTTTCGGAACACCGCTGAATGGTCTACCCTACGAGGCAGGCGATATCTATTCCATTGTGCAAGAGCAGACTTTTACCGATGTATCCTCTTCGAACCTATTTTGGACGTACATCGAACGTCTATACTACAACGGCATTAGCGGTGGCTATCCGGATGGCACCTATCGGCCGGAAAACCCAGTCACTCGCGCCGAGATGGCCGTTTTCCTGATAAAAGCGATGAACGGGCCTGCTTACACGCCGCTAAATGCTAGCCCGAGCTTTTGGGATACAGGTAGCCACTGGGCAAAGAATTGGATTGAAGCCCTGAAAGCCGCCGGCATCACCAGTGGCTACCCGGATGGCACCTATCGTCCTGAGAACCCGGTCACCCGCGCCCAGATGGCTGTATTCCTGCTCAAGGCGGTGAACGGCTACTCCTACACGCCGCCGAATGTCAGCCCGAGCTTTCAGGATACGAGTGGGCACTGGGCGGAGGATTGGATCGAGGCCTTGAAAGCCGCCGGCATCACCAGTGGCTATCCGGATGGAACCTATCGGCCAGATAACCCGGTCACCCGCGCCGAGATGGCCGTCTTCCTGGTCAAGGCTTTTAATCTACCGTGACCGGCAAGGATTCTTCTTGTTGGGGCTTATCACACGAGGATGAGCCTCTCAGCTCGTTCGTGTATGAGAAAGCAGCGGTAGGTATCCCCCCTTCGCGCATCCAGGCGGTCAGGACTTTCGACGTGTACCTAGCGCTTTGCGTCCACTATTGATTTTTTGTGTCTAGCTTTAGGCAGCTACACCACCTGGGAGCGCATCCATCTCGGATGCTGATGCCTTGCTACCAACCCAAGCGTTGCTGGCGGACGGGACGTCCGCATTCCCAGGATTCTCACTTCTGGGCGCTTAGACGGTTCTTTGGCAGTCCGCATCAAGTTCAATAACGCCAAAAGATAAATGGACGAAGCAGTAGTTTTCTCTCATAACTCCCTCCCAAACGCTTCTGATCCCTCATCCACTCCCCCCATCTCCTTCCTCATCACCTCCTCCGCCTGTGCAAACTCCTCCGGTGTATTGACATTCCAAAACGCGCGGCCGCTTGGATCGAGCGAGCGCATTTCTGCCTCCGTGACCTCCCGCACGCGGACCTGGTCAAACCAGGTAATCACCCGCCATGCACCCGCATCCAGGGCCGCTTTGACTGCCGGCAGGCAGGTCCCGCGCCGATAGAGTGCGTGAAGCGGCTCATAGCCTGCTTCGCTCCGGGGCACAACCACATCCCAATCGCCCTCCAGCATCCATTGGCACGCTCGCAAGAAGAACTCGCGGCTGGCAAAGGGCATATCACAAGCCACCACCGCCACTAACGGTTGCCGAGCGGCTGCCAGCGCCGTATAAAGCCCCCCCAATGCCCCTCGTCCGGGCATAAGATCGCTCACCAAACGTTTTCCCAGAAAGGCATAAGCCTCCGGCCGATTCGTGGTGATCAAAATTTCGTCAGCAATTTCCCCAAGTCGCTCCAAAAGGTGTACAATTAAAGGGCGCCCCAGAAAGGGCTTGAGTGCCTTGTCCTCTCCCATGCGGCGGGATTCACCGCCTGCTTGGATTGCCAATGTAAGCATAGGCCTATTATAGTATGAACGCTTCCACTGTTGCGGAAATTCTGGATCAATTGACCGTAGAGGGGGAACTTTACCAATCCCTAGCCGATGGCTCGGTGCGTTGTTATGCTTGTGGTCATCGTTGCCTGATCCGACCTGGCCGACGCGGCATCTGTCAGGTGCGCTTCAATGAGAACGGCAAACTACGCGTCCCCTGGGGATATGTCGCCGCGCTGCAAAGCGATCCCATCGAGAAAAAGCCTTTTTTCCACGTCCTGCCCGGCAGCAACGCTCTCACCTTTGGCATGTTGGGCTGTGACTATCACTGCCCCTATTGCCAGAACTGGTTCACCTCCCAGGCGCTGCGCGATCCGGCCTCTGATCCTGCCATCCAGCTCGTGCGGCGGATTTCCCCTCAGCAAATGGTGGCCCTGGCCAAAGAAAGCGGTGCAGAAGCGATTGTCTCCTCCTATAATGAACCCCTCATCACCAGCGAATGGGCGGTGAGCATCTTCAAAGAAGCCAAAAAGGCCGGGCTGTTGTGTGCTTATGTCTCCAACGGCAACAACACCCCTGAAGTGATGGAATACCTGCGCCCCTACCTGGATGCCTATAAAATTGACCTGAAGTGCATGAACGACAAGAATTATCGTAAATTAGGGGGGACGCTCCAAAATACGCTGGATGGCATTCGCCGCGCCTACGAGATCGGGCTATGGGTCGAGATCGTGACCCTGATCGTGCCCGGTTTCAACGACTCCAACGAAGAACTTTGGGCAGCTGCCAGCTTCCTGGCGAGCGTCTCTCCTGATATTCCCTGGCATGTCACCGCCTTCCACAAAGACTACAAGATGACCGACCCGGATAATACCGATGCCCGCACCCTCCTGCGCGCTGCCGAGATCGGCCGCGAAGCCGGTTTGCGCTACGTTTATGCCGGCAACTTGCCCGGTCAAGTCGGTGAATATGAAGATACCTTCTGCCCGCGGTGCAACTTTCGCCTGATCCGTCGCATCGGATTTATTGTGCGCGAATATCACATCACGGCACAAGGCACCTGCCCAAAATGTGGCACATCCATTCCGGGACGCTGGCCGCGCGACCCGCAAAAGGTTCGCCTGCACGGGGCTGGCATCCCTATCCCAATTTGGTAAACTTCTCTCACTAGACTTCTGGAGGTTCTATGTGGCTTTACTCCTTTGATTACTGGCTCTTCATGCTTCCGGCCATCCTGCTCACCATGTTGGCCTCCTGGTATGTCCAATCCGCCTACCGGCGCTGGGGAGGCGTGCCGGCCAGCAGTCGCATCAGCGGCGCCGAGGCCGCTCAACGCCTGACCCTCTACGGTGGTCTGAAGGATGTGCGCATCGAGGTCATTGGCGGCACGTTGACAGACCACTACGATCCCCGCGATCGCACCTTGCGGCTCTCGGTCGGCGTGGCGCAAAGCGCCTCGGTTGCCGCATTGGCCGTGGCGGCTCACGAACTTGGGCACGCGCAACAGGATGCCGAAGGTTACCTCCCGCTTCGCCTGCGCAGCGCTCTGGTGCCGGCCGTCCATATCGGTTCTTACCTGGGCTGGATTCTGATCCTGATCGGCCTGATGATCCGCTCGGTGGGCATAGCCTGGTTGGGCGTCCTGGCTTTCTCCGCAGGTGCCCTATTCGCCTTAGCCACCCTGCCGGTGGAGCTAAACGCCTCGGCACGTGCCCGAGTCCTCCTGCGTGAAAGCGGCCTGATCCGCACCGAAGAAGAAGCGCGCGGCGTGAACACCGTGCTCAATGCCGCTGCGCTGACCTATGTCGCCGCGCTCGCCACCTCCCTCTTGCAACTGCTCTATTATGTCTCCCTGGTGGCTGGTTTGGGTGGCCGACGCCGCTAGAAAACCCACCCCATCGTCCTGGAGGCTCTCATGTACGATCCGCAAAAACTCGAAGAACTGCGCAATGCCCTGGAAAAATGGGAAGAAACCACGCTGCAAAAATCTTTGGCACAGATGCCGGAGCGCCGTGAGGAATTCATCACTGCCTCCTCCGAACCGATCCACCGCCTCTACACGCCCCTCGATCTGGCTGAGATGGACTACCTGCGCGATCTCGGCCTGCCCGGTGAATATCCCTTCACGCGCGGCATCCACCCCACCATGCATCGTGGCCGTCTCTGGACCATGCGCATGTTCGCTGGCTTCGGCACCGCCGAAGAGACCAATCAGCGCTTCAAGTATTTGCTCGAAAAAGGTCAAACCGGCCTCTCCATCGCCTTCGACCTGCCGACCCTGATGGGCTATGATACCGATGCCCCCGAGGCCCTTGGCGAATTCGGAAAATGCGGCGTGGCGGTATCCTCCCTCAAGGACATGGAAATCCTGCTCCAGGACATCCCCCTGGATAAAGTCTCGACCAGCATGACCATCAACGGGCCGGCTGCGGTGATCTGGGCTATGTATATCGCCACTGCCGAGAAGCAGGGTGTGCGTCCCGAGCAATTACGCGGCACCATCCAGAACGACATCCTCAAAGAATACATTGCTCAGAAAGAGTTCATCTTTCCACCGGAACCCTCCATGCGCCTGGTAGTGGATACGATGGAGTACGGCTCGAAATACGTGCCGCAATGGAACACCATCTCCATCAGCGGCTATCACATCCGTGAGGCCGGCTCCACCGCCGTCCAGGAACTCGCTTTTACCCTGGCCGATGGCATGGAATATGTGCGCTGGGGCATCCAGCGCGGTATGGATGTGGACGAATTCGCGCCGCGTCTCTCCTTCTTCTTCAATGCGCACAATGACTTTTTCGAGGAGATCGCCAAGTTCCGCGCTGCCCGGCGCATCTGGGCGCGCGAAATGCGCCACACCTTTGGCGCTAAAAACCCGCGCTCCTGGCTCCTGCGCTTCCACACCCAGACCGCCGGCTGCACGCTCACGGCGCAACAACCGGAGATCAATATCGTTCGGGTGGCCATTCAAGCATTGGCCGCCGTCCTCGGTGGCACCCAAAGCCTGCACACCAACTCCATGGATGAAGCCCTTGCACTGCCCTCCGAGCTGGCCGTCACCATCGCTTTGCGCACCCAGCAGATCATCGCCGAAGAATCCGGCGTCGTCAACACCGTTGACCCGCTGGGTGGCTCCTATTTCGTCGAAGCGCTCACCAACCGCATGGAAAAACAGGCCTACGACTACTTCCGCCGTATCGAAGAACTCGGCGGCGTTCTCCCGGCCATCGAAAAAGGCTTCTTCCAATCCGAGATCGCCGATGCCGCCTATCGCTATCAGCGCGAAATTGACGAAGGCATCCGCAAGATCGTCGGCGTGAATGCCTACGTGGAAGATAAACCCCTCACCATCCCCATCCTAGAAATGGACCCGAACGGCTATCAGCGCCAAATTGCGCGCTTGGAGGAAGTGCGCCGCACACGTGACAACGCCCGAGTCGGCCAGGCCCTGGACCAACTGCGCATCGCCTGCCTCGGCAGCGAAAACACCATGCCCTACATCCTCGACGCCGTGCGCGCCTATGCCACGCTCGGCGAGATCGTCGCCGTTATGAAAGAAGCCTTCGGCGTCTACCAGGAACCGGCCTGGATTTAATCATGCGCCGCGTCTTCGTATCTGGCCTGCTCCTTCTCCTGCTAGTTGGCCTTGGAGCAGGCCTCTTTATTCCCTGGCGCGCCCGTGCCCTCTACGGCGAACCATCCCCCCGCCTCTCTCCACTTCAACGCTGGGTCTATGGCGCCCGCCTGCTCTGGCATGATGGCCTTCTCACCAGCCACGCCGAATCTGCTCAACCCCTCACCTTCACCATCCAGGAAGGCGAATCCGTCACCTCCATCGCCACGCGGATGGAAAAGGTTGGCCTCATTCCCAGCGCAGCTGCCCTGCGTGATTATCTGATCTATCGCGGCCTGGATACCACCTTGCGCGCCGGCCGTTATCGCTTTCACGGCAGCGAATCCGCCATCGAAATCGCCCATGCCTTGCAATCCCCCGAACCCGGCAAGGCAATTCTGGTTGTTTTGCCGGGATGGAGATTAGAGGAAATCGCGGCCGCGCTGCCGACCTCCGGCTTAAACCTGACCCCGAACGAATTCCTGGCCCAGGCAATGCAGCCGAGCGGATCGTTAGCCGACCTCAGCCGGGCTGCCTCTATCGAAGGCTTTTTCTTCCCCGACACATATACCCTGGAGCGCGACACGCCGGCGGTTCTGTTAATCGAAATCGCCTTGCGCAATTTTGAACGTCACCTCACCCCTGAAATATGGCAAGGCTTTGAAAAGCAGGGCCTGAACCTCTACCAGGCCGTGACCCTCGCCTCCATCGTTGAGCGCGAAACGGTGCACGAGGACGAAGCCCCTTTCATCGCCGCCGTTTTCCTCAACCGTCTACGCGCCGGAATGCCCCTCCAAGCCGATCCCACCGTCCAATATGCCCTCGGCTGGGATGGTCAGACTTGGTGGAAAGTGCCCCTCACCCCGGCCGATCTCCAGTTCTCCTCTCCCTATAACACCTACATCTACCCCGGCTTACCGCCCGGCCCGATAGCCAATCCCGGATTAAAAGCCTTACAGGCCATCGCCGCTCCTGCGGCCACCGATGCCCTGTTCTTTCGTATGCGTTGCGATAACTCAGGCTATCACACCTTTGCCCGCACCTATGACGAACACCTACGCAACTCCTGTCCCTAACCCCTAATAACCGAAGCACCATGTTCTCCCTCCGTCCCTCCCAACAACCCATGCTGCGCTTCCGCGGCGGAAAAATGGGCATTGCGGCTGTCCCCGGCGCCGGCAAGACCTACGTCCTCTCCGCGCTGGCCGCCCACCTGATCGCCGAAAAACTCCTGGACGAAGATCAGGAAGTCCTGGTCGTCACCATGACCAATTCCGCCGTAGATAATTTCTCCACCCGCATCGCTCAACACCTGAAAAGCCTCGGCCTGCTGCCACGCCTGGGGTACCGTGTGCGCACCCTGCATGGTCTGGCTCATGACATCGTGCGAGAAAAGCCGGAAAAGGTTGGGTTAGATGAGCGTTTCACCATCTTGGATGATTATGAACGAGGGCGCATCCTGCATGAAGTGGCCACACACTGGCTTTCGCGCC
Organism: Anaerolineales bacterium; assembly: GCA_046292855.1. GTDB lineage: Bacteria > Chloroflexota > Anaerolineae > Anaerolineales > Villigracilaceae > 630D-37. The sequence goes on along the minus strand of JBKBPX010000064.1, from coordinate 4,649 downwards.
GTCCTGAATTCGGCGAAAGCTGGATCGGGGACCTCCCCGAAAAGGACCGCAACTGGGTGCTTCGCGAACGCCTCCCCGGAAAAATCGAAGAGCTCGCTTATGCCTTTATCCGCATAGCTAAGGATCGGCGCTTGACCCCAGAAACGCTGGCAAAAAAGCTGGAAAGTCAACCTCTCGACCTTCCCCTCGTGCGCATGGGATATGAAATTTATGCCGATTACCAGCGCGTCCTGAACTATCGCGGCAGCGTGGATTTTGATGATCTGGTGCGCCTGGCCCTTGATCTGCTCGAAAGCGATCCCGATTACCTAGAGCGTCTGCGTCACCGCTGGCCGTTTATCCTGGAGGATGAAGCACAGGATTCTAGTCGCGCCCAAGAACAATTATTGCGTTTGCTGGCTGGAGAGGCCAGGCCAGGGTCTGGTCGTGGCTGGGTGCGCGTTGGCGATCCGAATCAGGCCATTTACGAAACTTTCACCACCGCAGACCCAATGTTGCTACATCGCTTCATCGAGGAAGAGGCGGATGAACGTCCCACCTTACACGAATCCAGCCGTTCACAGCAAGCCATCATAGACCTGGCCAACCGCCTGATCGAATGGAGTCTCCACGAGCACCCCAACCCGGCGGTTCGCGGTGCCCTCTTGCCCCCCTTCATCCAGCCTGTGAGCGTCGGCCCGCAGAGCAATCCGCCCCAGAATTACCGCGCAGTCTACTTGCACGGGGAGCGTTACACCCCGAAGGCGGAGGTGGAGGTCGTCGTCCGCTCGCTTCAAAAATGGTTACCACGACATCCAGATCAGACCGTTGCGGTGCTTGTGCCGGACAACCACCGAGGGAGCGAGGTCATGCACGAATTGCAGAAAGCCAATCTGCCCGCGATCGAACTCCTTCGCACCACCCAACCCACCCGCACAACCGCTGCTTTGCTCGCCGAAGTCCTGGAATGGCTCAATCAACCGAATTCTCCTGTGCGTCTGAGCAATGTGTATCAAAACGTGTGGCGACGGGAGAGAGAACAGGATGAGGTCGTGAAAAAGACCGCCGAATGGTTGAAAAGATGTCACGTAGAGGCCTATCTTTTCCCCTTTCCGGGCGAAGGGCTAGAGGAGGCGCTCCCAAAAGAAGATTCTGTGCGAAACGAGCTGTTGGAATTCCGCCAAATTGCCCGGCGCTGGCAGGCACTTGCCCTCCTCCCCATTGAGCAGCTCATCCTTTCGCTCGCCCAGGATATTTTCAAGACCGCAGCCGAGCTGGCACTGGCACACAAAATGGCAGGCGCGCTGGGACAGGCAGCACAAGAACACCCCGAATGGAAATTGCCCAATCTGGCTAATGAACTGCGTTCGATCGCATCCAATGAACGCCGCTTCAATATGAGCATGGAAGAAGGCTTCAACCCGGAGGATCACAAGGGGAAAGTGGTGGTCGCCACCATCCATAAAGCAAAAGGGTTGGAATGGGACCGGGTATACCTCATGTCGGTCAGCAACTACGATTTCCCATCGGCAGAGGAATGGGATTCCTACAAATCGGAGGATTGGTTCATCCGCAATCAGCTCAACTTGCAGGCCGAGATGCTGGAGCAGCTAAACTGCCTGCTCCATCCGGACGAGTATCAGGTATATCGGGAAGGGGAGGCTTCGCGTCGGGCACGCATAGACTATGCTCGTGAGCGTCTGCGCCTGCTCTATGTGGCCATCACCCGCGCCCGCAGGGAACTGATCATGACCTGGAATGAGGGCGGGCGAGGCAAGAAAAATATCCAGGCCTTACCTTTCGCCGTGCTGCAAGGATGGCTGGAGAAAAAAAGGGCTTTAGCCCACCCCAACAAGGAATAGCCTCACTGGTATAATCCAACTATCCGCTTCGCACGCGAAAGCGGAAGTCCATCCTTTCACCTGGAGGCAGTGATGAACCCAGTCCTGGAAGTCATATTCGACATTTTGGGGATGTTGGTGCGCTTTGCCGGCCTGATCATCTTCGGGCTGGCAGCCGGCTGGATGTCCCTGGATGCCTATCGCAAAGAAAGCTGGCAGGTACAAATCGCGGCATTGCTGGGGCTTTTCGCCTTGATGGGAATCTTTGTGCGCTTTGCGACCGCAGGCGCGCTGGGCGCATTCGCCCTGGGAGCCGGCCTCGGGGTTCTTTTCTGGGGATTGCGAAAGGAAGAAAAGGAACCCGAAAAAGATTAAACAAGAAGGCAGGAGGGTGAACCCCTTCCTGCCTTTTTCTTTGTATCCATTTAACGTGCCTTGACCTGGATCGTCTTCGGGCGCACGGCAGCAGCCTTGGGCAAGCGCAAGGTGAGCACACCCTGTTCCAGGATGGCTTCTACCGCGTTGGCATCCAACGAAGTGGGCAGGCGAAGAACGCGTCGGAAAGCCCCCGAAGGCAATTCGCACAACAAGTATTCGCGCTCGTCTTTCGGATAATGCCCCTCAAGCACCAGCGTGTCATCTACGACCTGAATCTTCAGGTCCTCAGCTTTGACGCCGGGAACAAAAGCCGTCACCACATAAGCTTCGCCTTCATCCTGCACATTCACTGCCAGCCAGCGTTCCGCATCCGCGTGCCATTCAGCCCAGCGTCGCCCCATGCGTGGGGGGAAAGTACGAACATAAACGGTCATAGGATCCTCCTGGAAAGGAAATGCGATTGATACTCATCCTAATCCTACCCCTCCCCTATCAGAAAATGGATAGAGTGGGATTAGCGTTATGTAAGAGACGGCGGAGGGGAGACAAATGGTGAATGAAGAGACGTTCGGGGTTATAATCGCAGTAAGGCGCAGAGAACGAGTATGACAAAACTCAAACCCTGCATGGAGGATTTCCAATGAGCACAGAACTTTTCCCTTTGAGCGAGGAGCATCGCATGATCCGCGATGCGGCGCGTGAGTTCGCACAGAAGGAGATCGCCCCCATCGCCGCCGAGCACGACGAAAGCGGAAAGTTTCCCTATGAGACGATCAAAAAGATGGGGGAGATGGGCTTCATGGGGATCGAGGTGCCGGAAGAATACGGCGGGGCCGGCTTGGATACGCTCGCCTATGTGCTGGCCTTGGAAGAAATCTGTAAGGTGGATGCCGCCCATGGGACGATCATGTCCGTGAACAACTCTCTGTTTTGCTATGGCATCCTGAAATTCGGCACGGAGGAGCAGAAACAAACTTACCTGCGCGCCGTAGCTTCGGGAAAGGCGATCGGTGCCTACGCGCTGACCGAGCCGATGTCGGGTTCGGATGCTGGGAATATGCGCACGCGCGCCAGGCGCGATGGTGATTTCTACGTGCTCGATGGACGCAAATCTTGGATCACCAGCGGACCGGTGGCCGATTACTTCGTCGTTTTCGCCATGACCGAACCCGAAAAGAAGCATAAAGGCATCACAGCGTTCATCGTAGATGGGAAGACGCCCGGTCTGATTCGAGGAAAGAAGGAGCCGAAATTGGGCATCCGTGCTTCTGATACCAGTGAGATACTCTTCGAAAATTGCCGTGTGCCGGTCGCTAACCGCCTGGGGGAGGAAGGCGAGGGTTTCAAGATCGCTATGACCATCTTGGATGCAGGACGGATCGGGATCGCGGCGCAAGCACTGGGCATTGCCGAGGCGGCCTACGAGGCTTCGGTCAAGTATGCTCGTGAACGCGAGGCATTCGGCCAGCCGATCGGCGCCTTCCAGGGAGTGGGGTTCAAGATCGCCGATATGAAGACGCGCATCGAGGCTGCGCGCCTGCTCACCTATAACGCAGCGCTCGCCAAAGAGCGGGCCAAGACAAGCGGCGAGCGTTTTACCCTGGAAGCTTCGCTGGCCAAGCTCTTCGCTTCTGAGACGGCGATGTTCTGCGCCCACGCCGCAGTCCAAATCCACGGCGGGATGGGCTACAGCAAAGAGTTACCCATAGAGCGCTATTTCCGCGATGCCAAGATCACCGAGATTTACGAAGGGACGAGCGAGATCCAGCGCTTGGTGATCGCACGGCATGAGCTGGGGATTAAGTAGGCGCATGACGGACGGAGAAGGGCTGCCAGGGATGGGCAGTAGCTTGGGGGCGGAGGGGAAGCTAAGGTCGCGCAACGATCCGCCCGGCACTCACGCTCAAGCCGGCACGCGGCCAAAGAGCAGTCTAAAGCCTCGGCTGGCAGGCGGCCAATCCTTTTCTCAAAAAAAAATAACGTAGAGGCGCTATGAAGGCAGTACTCTTCTACCAACATGGGGGACCGGAAGTTCTGCAATATGCCGATTTCCCTACTCCGGAGCCGAAGGCCGGGGAGGTGCTGGTGCGCCTGCGCGCAGCCGCGCTGAACCGTATGGCTGTGATGGTGCGCAACGGA
>JBKBPX010000064.1:0-302 GCA_046292855.1 Anaerolineales bacterium | reverse complement strand
GCGCCCCGTCTGGCCTGGGCTTAAGCTGCACCTCCCCCATATCAACGGCGCCGACGGCGCCGGCGAGGTGGTGGCACTGGGTGCGGGGGTGAGCGAGTTCCAGGGGGGAGACCGAGTGGTGATCAATGCTAACTTGGGCTGCGGAAAGTGTGATTTCTGCCTGGCAGGGCAGGATAACCTTTGCCGCGATTGGCACCTGCTGGGCGAGACCGTGCGCGGGACCTATGCGGAGTATGTGGCTTTGCCGGCGCGGCAGCTGTATAAGCTACCGGCGGATTTCGATTTTCACCGCGCTGCGGCCG
>JBKBPX010000063.1:0-12993 GCA_046292855.1 Anaerolineales bacterium | reverse complement strand
CTCCAAGCCGCTAATCAGATCGCCACCCTGGCCTATGATGAGGAACAGAGCGTCGAAAAGGCGCTGGATGAGGCGGAAAAGGCGCTGTTCTCCGTCAGCGAGCGTCGCCTGCGCCATGATGTCCGGCCGATCTCGGCTGTCTTGAGCGAATACTATGAGCGCATTGATGAACTGGCGCGCCGTCCGGAGGGCATCTTCGGCGTGCCCACCGGCTTCATTGACCTGGATCGCCTGCTGGCCGGCTTGCAACCTTCCGATTTGCTGATCGTCGCCGGCCGCCCCGGCCAGGGTAAGACCGGCTTTTTGCTCTCCGTAGCGCGCAATGCCGCCCTGCTCCATAAAAAGCATGTGGCCATTTTCTCGCTGGAAATGTCGAATGAGCAACTGGTGCAGCGCCTGATCGCCCAGGAAACCGGCATTGACTCCCAGCGCCTGCGCACCGGCCGGCTGACCGAGGAAGAATGGCCGCTGCTGGCCCATGCCATCGAGGTCTTTTCCGATACGCGCATCTTTCTGGACGATACCCCGGCTATCACCCCGCTCCAATTGCGCACCAAGTGTCGCCGCCTGCACATGGAATATGGCCTCGACCTGATCATCTTGGATTACCTACAGCTGATGGGTGGAGATGTGCGCGCCGAAAACCGCGTTCAAGAGGTTTCCTATATCTCACGCAACCTGAAAATCCTGGCGCGCGAGCTAAACGTGCCGGTTCTGGCCGCCGCCCAGCTTTCGCGCGCCGTCGAACAGCGCGCGGATAAACGCCCGGTCCTTTCCGACCTGCGCGAATCAGGAAGCCTGGAGCAGGATGCCGATATTGTGATGTTCATCTATCGCCCCGATCAGTACGAGAAAGATACGGCGCGCAAAAACATCGCCGAGATCATCGTCGCCAAGCATCGCAATGGGCCGGTCGGGACGGTGGAGCTGGTCTTCCTGCCCCACCTGGCCAAATTTGAAAATGCCGCCACCCGCATGGTCAATCTAGAATGAACAGGCCCTCTTTTGCAGGCTTCACCTCCGAAGAAACGTTCACCCCCCTGCCGGATACGTTCTTCCGTCGCCTGCTCGCCGAAATTGACGACCTGGATGAGTTGAAGGTGACCCTCTATGCACTCTGGCGCATCCAGAATATGCAGGGGGCGGCGCGCTTCCTGCGCGAGAGCGATTTCCAGCCCTGCGGCGCACAGCATATCCGCCACGGCCTGGAACTTGCCGTTTCTCGCGGCACGTTGCTACGGGTCGAGCATGAGGCGGAAAGCTTCTACTTCCTGAATTCGCCACGCGGCCGATTGGCGGCAGAAGCGCTGCAGGCCGGCAAGTGGCATCCCTCTTCCTCCACCCCTCCTCCCCCTCCGCCTATCAATCTCTTCCGCCTCTACGAAGACAATATCGGCCCCCTAACCCCTATCTTGGCCGATGCCATTCAAGATGCGGAACAAACGTACTCGACTGCCTGGGTGTCCGAAGCGATTACCCTGGCCGCAAAACGGAAGAAGCGCAATTGGAAGTATATCGAAACAATTCTGAAAAATTGGGAGGCAGAAGGCCGTGCCAAAAAGCAAGATCGAGGAGACTTTGAAACAGATCGTCGCACGGACGTCAGTCGAAAAATCGAAGAGTTCTTCCGCCGCTAACTCCAATCTGCCGGGGGATCCAAACTGTCCACATTGTCATGGATTGGGCTATCTGCGCGCCGATGTACCGCCGGGTGACCCGCGCTTTGGCCGCCTGGAGCCTTGCGTTTGCCGCCTCGGAGAGATCACCCAGGAGGTACGGCAACGCCTTTTCGCCCTCAGCCACCTGGAGGAACTCAGCCATATGCGCTTTGAGACTTTCCATCCCCAAGGGCGCGGCGGGCTTTCGCCAAGCCAGACACAATCGTTGGAGATGGCGCTCAATCAGGCACAGCAATTTGCCCATCGCCTGGAAGGTTGGCTATTGCTGCTGGGAGGTTACGGATGCGGCAAAACCCATCTGGCAGCGGCGATTGCGAACTTTGCGGTTGAACACGGAGTGCCAACCCTTTTCCTGACCGTTCCCGATCTGCTGGACCAATTGCGCTTCGCCTACGAATCCGAGGAGACGTCGTTCGAGGAGCGCTTTGAGGAGATCCGCAATGCCAGCCTGCTGGTGATGGATGATTTCGGCACCCAAAACGCCACTCCCTGGGCGCAGGAGAAACTTTTCCAGATCGTGAATTATCGCTATATCAACCGCTTGCCGACCGTCATCACCACCAACCTGAGCCTGGATGAAATCGAACCACGCATCCGCTCGCGCCTGCAGGACCCGGAACTGGTCACCAAAGTCTCCATCCAGGCGCCCGATTACCGCCGGCCGACCAGCGATATGGGGCATCCGGAACTCTCTTCGCTCGACCTCCACGCACACCAAACCTTTGAGAGCTTTTCCCTGCGCGAGGAGGAGGCGCTGGACGCTGAAGCAAAGCGCTCATTGAAAGAAGCGCTGAAAGCGGCAGAGAAATTCGCCCGTCGCCCTCATGGCTGGCTGGTTTTCACCGGCGATTATGGCTGTGGCAAGACGCATCTGGCTGCGGCGATCGCCAATTATCAGACGCACGCCGGCAAGCCGCCTCTCTTCATCATGGTGCCCGATTTACTCGATCACTTGCGCGCCACTTTCAGCCCAACCAGCACCGTGACGTTCGACCGGCGCTTCGAAGAGATCCGCACCGCTCCGTTGCTCATTTTGGACGATCTGGGAACGCAATCCATGACCCCCTGGGTGCGTGAGAAACTGGCACAGCTATTTAACTATCGCTACGATGCTGCGCTTCCCACCGTGATCACGATTGCCGCCGATGCACTCTCGGAGCTGGATATGCGTATCCGCAGCCGCCTGTTGGATGAGCGCCTGGTGCAAATCGTTGTCATCACGGCACCACCCTATCACGCGCGAAAGAAGCCAAAGAAAAAAGCAAGGGGAGAATGACAGGGAGAGCAGTCTTTTCGGGTGCTTCGTCCATTTTTGATTTTGTGTATCTGACCTTAGGCGGCCACACCTGGGAGCGCATCCGTCTCGGATGCTGAGGCCTGGGAGCGCATCCGTCTCAGATGCTGAGGCCTGGCTACCAACCGAAGCGCCGCTGGCGGACGGGACGTCCGCGTTCCCAAGATTCTCGCTTCCGGGCGCCTAAGCGGTTCCCTGGCAGGCCGCATCAAGTTCAATAAAACCAAAAGATAAATGGACAGAGCACCAGGTCGAACGTCAAAAATTTTTGATGATTAATATCTATCAATTTCTTGATAAAAATATTGCATTTAGGAATCCCTCCTGGTATACTTCTCGCACACACCAATCCAAAAACTTCCGGAGGTAATGTGTTTCCTGCTTATTTGCTCTCCCTGCGCGAAGGGTTGGAAGCAGCCCTGATCATCGGCATCTTGCTCGGCGCGCTACAGAAAATCCATCGCAGAGATTTAATCCCTTCCCTCTGGTGGGGCGCTGCGCTGGCCACAGGTCTCTCCCTTCTACTGGGCATTCTGCTGCCTGCCTTCGGCCTGAGCTTGGAAGGCACACCCGAAACCCTTTTTGAAGGGATCACTATGTTCCTGGCCGCCACGATCCTGACCTGGATGATTTTCTGGATGAGCCATCAAGCACGCACGCTCCGCCAAAGCTTGGAGGGAGATGTGCAGCGGGCAGCGGTGCAGAACGGACAACGCGGCATCTTCGCCCTGGCCTTCCTCGCTATCTTCCGCGAGGGGACCGAGCTGGCACTTTTCCTGACCGCCTCGATCTTTGCCAGCGATGCACTACAGGTGAGCATTGGGGCCTTACTCGGCCTGGGAACGGCCATCCTGCTCGGCTGGTCCATCTTTGCCAGCACAACACGCCTAGATCTGCGCCGCTTCTTCCAGGTAACTTCTATGCTCCTCCTGCTTTTCGCGGCCGGCCTGATCGCCCACGGAGTGCACGAATTCAACGAGATCGGATGGATTCCCCCTATTATCGAACACGTTTGGGATATCAATCCCTGGCTGGATGAGAATTCTATCTTGGGTAGCCTGCTGAAAGCGCTCTTTGGCTACAATGGCAACCCCTCCCTGAGCGAAGTCCTGGCCTATTTGGTCTATTTGCTCGGCATTTTCGCCTGGATGCGCAGGGAAAATAAGCGCATGCGGCCCCTGCCCGAAGCCGAAACCGCATAGAAAGCACGACGGATAACAAGCGGCAGGGATGATCTCTGCCGCTTTCTGTTTATAATGGCACTATGCTATTCCGCAGGCTACTGTACGTCCTGATCGGGGGAATCTGGCTTTTTGCCTGTGATCCGCTCCCCGCTACGCCTTTCCCCTCTCTTTCCCCCACCCTCACTGCAACTCCTTTCCTGCCCGCCTCTCCTCCCCCTCTTTTAACCGTCTGGTCGGTACAGCCCACCCTGCCCCCTACCCTCACTCCATCCCCCACCGCCTCTGCAACTCCATTCCCTACCCTCTCGCCATCACCGACCCCATCACCACCTGCCTCATCTGCGTCCCCCATGCTGGCGCGCCCCCATTATCGGCTTTACGCCCGGCTGGATTACGAGGCACACCACCTGGAGGTAGAGGGGACCATCGAATATCCCAACCTGACCGGCACATCGCTCTCCTCGCTGGTGCTGGCTGTAGAACCAAACCGTTGGCCGGGGTGTTTCTCGCTCCAATCGCTCACCGCTGCAGATACCCCCCTGGAATTCACCCTGGAGGGCCATCGTCTGGAAGTCCATCTTCCGCATCCCCTCCCGCCCCAGAAAACACTCCTTCTGGATCTGCGCTACAACCTTGATCTCCCACCCAAGCGCATGGCAGATGCCTTCGGCTACAATTCCTGGCAACAGAACTACGTCCACTGGTATCCGTTCATCGTCCCTTACCGTGACGGCTGGCTGTTACACGATCCGTGGCATTTTGGGGAACATCTGGCCTACGATGTAGCAGATTTCGACGTCTACCTCCATGTGCCAGAAGGGATCACCATTGCCGCGCCGGCCTTGCCGGTCAATGAAGCCGGCTGGCAGCACTACACCCTTTCAGGAGCGCGCACTTTCACCTTCTCTGCCGGCCATCTTTATCAGGTGGATGAATTGAAGATGGGCACAATCCCGATCCGTAGCTATTTCCTCGCCACCGAGCAAGCTGCTGGCCAGCACATTACCCTGCAAGCGGTTCGCTTCCTGACCCTGTACACAGCACACCTGACCCCTTATCCCTATCCGGTCCTGAGCATTGTGGAAAGCGAGGCCAGCGATGGGGCTGAATTTGACGGTCTGGTCTTTCTCGCCCGGCGCTTCTATCAGGAATTCCGGGGAGGCACGCGCAACAATCTGACCGCAATCGGGATACACGAGATTGCCCATCAGTGGTGGTTTGGCTTGGTGGGAAACGATCAAGCGTTGGAACCTTGGCTGGATGAGGCGCTGACACTCTATAGCGAGGCCTTGTTTTACGAATGGGCAGAGAATGCCGCCAAGTGGTGGTGGGATTTTCGCGTCAACTACTTTGAGCCCCAGGGATTCATCAACATTTCGATTTATGATGGGGGCAATTTCCGCAGCTATACCAATGCCGTCTACTTGCGCGGTGGCCAATTTTTACAGGCATTGCGCGAGCGTAGCGGCGACGAAGCCTTCTTTGCCTTCCTGCGAGACTATGCCCAGCAAATGCAGGGAAAGATCGCCACGCGTCAGGATTTCTTCCGCATCCTGAGCCAGCACACATCCCAAAACCTGGACGACCTGATTGGAGAATATTTCTACCCCTGATCAGCCTGCTTCAGGATCACGTACCCGGCTATCATTCGCAACAGACCAATGACGAAGAGCGCCAACGAGATGCCGATCAGATCGGCAAAGGCTGGCCCGAGCAAAGACCCGATCAGGATCGAGGCGTTCAAATTCAGGTTATACCACGCCAGATACGCTGGGCGATCGTCAGATGGGATATGCTCCAGCATATAATTGGCATAGGCGCCGCCGGCCAGCGCCCAAAACAGGCCACCCAAGATGGAAATCCCATAATATTGCCAAGCCTGCGTAGAATGTGAAAGCAAGAGGGGATAAAAACCCATTCCCATCATTCCCAAACCGGTCACGCCTTTATGTCCAAATCGGCGCACCCAATAATGCAATCGAGTGGAATTGAGCATGACGGTCAGATAAAAGAGCGCCGTGCCGATGCCGATTTGATCATCGCCCAAATGCAAATGGTTCACAAAGTAGAGCGGGAAAAGAGGGATCGCCAAGTATTGGACAAAGTGAAAAAGGGTGAGGGAAAGGAGCACCCTGGAAAAAGGTGTCCGCCAGATATCCATGCGAAGAGCATCAAGCCAGCTGCGAGGGGATGACCTTTCCTGAGTGACCTTCGGCTCAAGCTGGGCAGGTCGCACAAAGTAGAGATGCAGGCTGCTCATCGCTGCGCCCCATGCCCCAAGCGCAAAGACCACCTGATACCCCGACGGAAAAGGAAGACGCTTCAAGAGGTAGCCACCGATCAGGGTGCTGAGGATGAACGTCAGCGAAAAGAGGGCATTGCGCACTCCTACGACATGGGCACGCCAATCCTCCGGCACGGCAATGGCAAACAGGGCGTTAAAACCCACCGCCAGCGGCGTAAGCGGAATGGCCATCAGCAGCGAAAGCCAGATCAAAGCCTGAATCTGGAGAGGGGGAGCAAACAACCAGGGTAGGAAAACGAACATGAAATATGCCAGGCGATAGAACACCGAAGTCCAGAACACAGCCTTATGTACATCCTGATTTTCCAACCAGCGCCCGGCAGGCAAAGCGAGGAGGAGATTGACCAGCGCCGGCAGGGAGGCCAGCAGGCCGATCTGCACTCCGCTTGCTCCAAGCCGCGCCGCGTAGACATTCAAGAAGGTCAGCGTCGTCCCGTTTAGCACCCCAAACCAGGCAATGTCCAGGTAGAGATGCACAAAGGTATAGCGATGAGCATCGGGTAGGGTAGAAAGGTAGCGTTTAAGCATGGGTGTTCTCATTGAGAAGGCGGCGTGCGGTTTGCCAGATGGCATCAAACATCTCCGTACTTAGCCGCCCTGTGCGCGTATTCTGTTGGCTGGGATGATAGGAGGCCAACAACCAGGGTGCGGCAAGGAAGCCTTCCAAGCGATACACGGCACCATGGTGAAAAGGCAACTTCCCCGGCGTATAACCGGCCAGGCGCAAGACCTGTTCAAAGGCAATCCGTCCCAAAGTCACAATCACTGCAGGCCGTAAGATTTCCAACTCCCGCGCCAGATAAGGTAAACAATTGGCTCTCTCTTCAGGCTCAGGTTTGTTCGCCGGCGGAACACAGCGGCAGACGGCGGTGATGTAAGCGTCCTGTAGCTTTAACCCATCCTCACGATGGGTCGCCTGGGGTTGATTGGCGAAACCGAAGCGATAAAGCGCGGGATAGAGGAAATCCCCGGAAGCATCGCCGGTGAACATTCGGCCGGTGCGATTGGAGCCATGCGCGCCGGGCGCCAACCCGATAATCACGAGGCGAGCTTCGGCCTCGCCGAAGCCGGGCACCGGCCGCCCCCAATACTCCCAATCCAGATAGGCGCGGCGCTTCTGGCGCGCGATGCGCTCACGCCATTCGACCAGGCGCGGGCAACGGCGACAGGCTATCAGCTCCTCGTTCACCTGTTGAAGTGCGATGCTTTTCTCACTCACTGCTGACTTCGCTTTGGTTTCCTCAAAGAGGAAAAGAAGATTCTCAACCGCTCCATCCAGGAAGGCTGCCCCAGATATTCCAGGCGATAGGCAAAGCGCGCCGGCATCAGGCCATAGAGACGCGTGATATTCTCTACCGGGCAGGTTCGATTGACGGAAATATAGTCAAGCCAAAAAGTAGAGAAAGGGAAATGGGGAAACAAATAGCCGGCAGAGATGAGCAAAGCTCGCAGGGCAGGTAGCGAGAGGGGAAGCAGGCGGCGCCTGGTGCGCATCACCTCAAACATCGCTTCCAGCACTTCCACCATCGAAAAATATTCTCCGCCGCCAATCTCAATGGTTTGTCCTTTTAGCTGAGGCATAAGGAGGGTCCAGGAAAGACAGGCTGCCAAATCTTCGACCCACAGGGGCTGGATTGCCGTGCGCATGGCCGGAACGGGAAACAACATCGGCAGATGGCGAATCAATTGTGCCAGCGGCACCGTGAAATGATCAGCGGGGCCAAAAACGATGGATGAGCGCACAATCGTGAACGGCACACCACTATTCCGAATGGATTCCTCCGCCAATCCCTTAGCACGCATGACCGGGAAAGCCGATCCGCTGGCCGCGCCCAGGTGACTCAGGTAAATGAAGTGCTCGATGCCCACCTCAGCGGCTACCTCAGCCAGCGTACGCGTTCCTTCTACGTCGGTGCGCACCAGATCGGCATTCGCACCTGCCCACTCCTCTCCTGCCAGATGGATCACAGCGCGCACGCGTTGCAAGGCCGCCCGCAGGCCGGTTCGATCGTGCAAAGCGGTCAAAGCTACTTCAATAGGGACACCCCGAGGCAAGCGCGGCGTCTGACGGCGCGGCCGAATAAGCAGCCGCACCTCATACCCCGCCTCGTTTAAGTGCCGCACCACTGCCTGACCGATGAACCCCGTGCCACCGGTGACAAGGATCACATCACCCATGAAATCTCACCCAAGCAAAGGAGAAGTGCGCTTTAAGAAAAATCGCCCCACGTATGCGAGAGGGGGCATTAAGTACCTTCCACACTTGGGAGTGGGCGCAAAGGGACTCGAACCCCTGACCTTCTCTGTGTAAGAGAGACGCTCTAACCAGCTGAGCTATGCGCCCGCGTTTGGTATTATATCACAGGTAGGCCTATCCACACAAAAGTGTGCTAGCGACAACCCTTGCGTGCACACAGAGCAGAGCCTCTCAGCAGTTGCTTGGCAGGGAGTGTAGTATAATCCTAAGGCCCGGAATCTCCTACATGAGGTGTTTTGTATGATTGATGTCAATGATCTGCGCAAAGGCGTGACATTCGAGCTAGATGGTCAACTCTATCGGGTACTGGAATATCACCATCACAAACCAGGACGTGGAAACGCCATCATCCGTATCAAAGCACGCAATTTGCTCAGCGGTGCAAATATTGAGAAGACCTTTACATCTGGCGATCAGGTGCAGGATGTACGCCTGGATTTCCACAATGTACAATTCCTATACTTTGATGGCGAGTTCTACCATTTCATGGATAACGAAACCTTCGAGCAGCCAGCCATTCGTGCAGATGTAATAGGCGATAACGCTCTCTACCTGAAAGAGGGGATGGAAGTCAAACTGACATTCTACAAGGGTCAGCCAATTGATATTGAGCTTCCCACCTCGGTAGACCTGAAAGTGGTCTATGCCGAAACCGCCATTCGGGGCGATACTGCCACCGGCGTAACGAAAAAAGTGCGCACCGAGACGGGGCTAGAGGTGGTCGTTCCCCAATTCGTCAATGAAGGCGATATTATCCGCGTTGATACCCGTACAGGGGAATATGTAACCAGGGTCTGACGCAATTCGATCCAAAGCGAAACAAGCTGGAAAAGCCTCCCTGCTTGTTTTTATTCTGGCTGAAGAAAGCGGATTTATGGCAATGTAAGCGGACGCCAGGCCGGATCGAAATCATTTCCCGGCGCATTCGTGAGGCGCGTCAGGCCACCACCCGAGGCCAAGGCACGGTAAATATCGCGGTTGCCTTTCTCATCTACGCTTTCAAAAATCACCCAGAAACCATCCGCCGAGAATGAAAGTCCCTCCACAGGAGAAACGATCCCGAAATTGGCGAATGAGACAACACTGCCGTCGGCAGCAACGTGGCGAGCGCGCACGACCGGCTGTCCCACGAGGCGTTGGCTAAAGAGCAGATACATTCCATCCAGCGACCAGACAGGAGAAAAGTCTTTATATTGTGAGCCACTGCGGGTGAGTTGTTTCTTCTCGCTTGTCTCCAGGTTGATCGCCCAAATCTGATAATTGCCAAATCGCTGACGCGTAAAGGCTAGCCATTTTCCATCCGGAGACCAGGTCGGCTGATAAGCTTCTGTGTCCCCTTGCTCTAATACGTTCAAGGGAGTAACTGAATTATCTCCGAGGTCTAGGATGTAAAGGTCTAGCTTTCCGTCACGCAAAGAAGCGAAAGCGATCCTTCGCCCATTCGGTGCCCAGGCCGGGTCAAAATCGCCGCCGGGGACGTTTGTCAACACGATCAACCCCGAGCCGTCGGCGTTCATCATGTGTAGCGCTGCGCCTGGATATTTCTCCTGGGGTGCCTTACAAGGTGAAATGAACACCAGACGCGTCCCATCTGGTGCAAACTTTGGTTGGCAGGCTCCCTCTGGCAAATTGGTGAGCTGCCGAACATCGCTCCCATCGAAATTCATGATAAAGATTTGTGGGATGCCCCCCTCACGCGCAGAGGCAAAGGCAATCTGGCCGTAACCACCTCCCAGAGGCGTTGCGGTGGGGGTGGGGGGGACAGGGGTTGAGGTCCGAGTAGGCACAAGGGTTGCGGTTACAGTGGGCGTAAAGGCGAGAGGAAGCGCCGTAGCTGTGGAAGATGGGAATAGGGTTTCCAAGGGCAAAACGGCGGTGGAAATCTCGGTTGCCAAAGGCACAGTTGGGGTAGCAGTCAGAGGTGCAGGAAACAGCGAGAAAGGCAAAGCGGAAGCAATCTGGCGGGCTTCCTGTGGGTAAACGTAAATTCCAAACAGACCCGCTCCAAAAAGGAGGAGGAGCCCTATCCCCAATCCCCAGCCAAAACATCCCATGCCACGCTTTTTACGCTTCGGCGGGCGGAAAGGTTGTTCCTCCTCTACCAAAGGCAGCGGGATTGGCGATCTCCCTCCGCTTGTCGCCGGAATAGGGGATGGGGGAGTGTCCTTTTCGCTCGATTCCGCTGCGGCGAAAGGTTGAGAGGGGGGAGGAACGGTATAGGCACCGGTTTCACGCTCGGTTATGCCTTTGGCAGCCAGAAGCGCACGCTTGAACTCCTCAGCCGTTTGATAGCGTTCGGCCGGGTCAATCGCCATAGCTTTCTCGATGACGGCCGCTAGTCGCCGCGAGACTTTCGGGTTGCGCTTGCGCAGGGGCGTAAGTTCCGCATTGCCCATCGCCCGCGCCAGGCCATCTTCGGGAATCACCCCGGTCAATGCCGCATAAAGGGTAGCGCCGAGAGAATAAATATCGGTGCGCGGATCGGTGCGCGCTGTGCCATACTGCTCCGGCGGCGAATAGCCCGGAGTCATAGCACGGGCGCCGGTACTCGTCGCCTGACTGCCTTCAACCACCTTTGCCAGGCCAAAATCCACCAGGAAGATATGCCCATCTGGCGTAATCTTGATGTTGCCTGGTTTGATATCCCGATGAAGAATGGGCGGCCTATGGTTATGCAAGTAAGTGAGGGCATCACAAACGGCGGCACCGATCATAACCGCCTCTTCCTCACTGACGGTGCCACGGCGTTCCATCCTCTGGCGCAAGTCTTCCCCCTCGATGTAATCCATTACCAGATATTGCCCATCCTCCTCGACAAAATGATCGCTCACGCGGGGCAGATTCGGATGCCGCAGGCTAGCTAGAATCACCGCCTCGAGGCGGAATTGACGAGCGTATTCCTCCGTAGTGAAGAAATTTTCCTTAACTGCTACCTCTACCCCTAGCCGTTCGTCAATGGCACGGTAAATAGATCCCATGCCTCCTTGGCCCAGGATTTCCATGATGCGATATCGTCCATGTAAAAGGGTGCCTCGCGCGAGTGTCATGGGACTCAGATACTCCACGTAGAGATGAGGCAATTATATCAGGAAGCGGTCAAGAACGGAAAAACTTCTGAAAAACATAGGGGGCTATACCACCAACCCAAAGACCGATCAAGGCATAACGCGCATAGCGCAGAGAAAAGGCTACCCACGTTTCCCCGTGCGGGAAAAGCGCACCTAATCCCATCCACAACAAGAGTAGACCTAATACGCCTATCAAATACTGAAGCACACGCTGCCACAATTTCCCAAATGGAGTGAACCCGCCCTTGTGCTCAATCCAAAGTGCGCCTGTGACCAGGCCAAATAGGGCTGCAGCGGGGTTAATCACACCGCTGATATTCCAGGGGGAAGGAGGTTCTAATCCATTTCGCGCCGCCAGGCGCATCCATTCAGATGGCAGCGCAGAAGCCGGAATGCGCAATCCCCGAGCAAGAAGGATTAAAAAGATGGAAAAGAACCAAATGGAAAGAATTTGCCCTCCCAGCGAAAGGCGGCGAAAGCGAGATAGAAAAGGCCTTTCCAGGCTCAGGAATCCCCAAAGGAGCGCAGTGCCGATGATCCAACCTACCGCCACATCCTGCGGAAAGTGAACACCAAGATAGATGCGCGAAAGTCCAATGCAGAACACCAGGAAAGCGGCCAAAGCAATCGCCCAGGAACGACGCACCCTGGCTGCCATCATGCCCCAAACCCCAGCGCCGATCTGAGCGTGTCCAGAAGGCATGCCAAAAGAAGTTTCTCCTGCCATCGGGATCACTTTCTCACTGACCCAATAAGGGCGTGGCAGGTGAAAGAACATCTTGAGCAAGCCATTCAGAGCGCCATTGGTTAACAAGATCACGCCAACACGCAACCCTAGGGCCGCATCCAGACTCCAATAAAGCACCGGCAGTATCAAGAGGAAAAACTCCTCTGTTCCCAAAAAGCTGAAGAAGCGCATGATCCCTTCCCAGGCTGGCCCCCACCCCTGGATGGAAATCACCAGATCAAGAAGCGAGTCCATAAGTTTCCTCCTTGGACAATGGACGGTAGACGGTGGACGATGGGCGATGGACGGTAGATAGTTGCGAGTATAATCTGCTCACTCGCAAACTTTGAGCAATTGCGGTACAAGCATGGACACAAGAGAGCCGTAAGGAAGCCCCCTCATTCGCCAAATTCACTGCGTGGTGCAATCACTTCCCCTTCGCTCTTCAGCAACCCAACCCCCGCTTCCACCAGCGCATC
>JBKBPX010000062.1:0-13061 GCA_046292855.1 Anaerolineales bacterium | reverse complement strand
AACGCCACAAAGCCAGCGTCGTCGGTGATACGGTGGGCGATCCGTTCAAGGATACCGCCGGTCCGGCACTCAACCCGATGATCAAGGTTGTCAACCTGGTCTCGGTGATCATCGCCCCCATCGTGGTGCAATATGCAGGGAGCGGCTGGGGTGTCTGGTTGACCGTGCTGCTCGCGCTGGCCTTGCTCACCTGGGCAATTCTGCGCTCCAAAGCCCCGGCGCCGGAAGTCAAAGTATCCTGATCACCCGTTCCCAGAGGCTCGTCGCTATGGCGAGCCTCTCTTTATCCCCGCCGCCGGCCCATCGGCTCACCTCCCACCCAAAACTATCAGACTATCAGACCATCAGACTATCAGACTCTCAAACCAATGCACCTTGACTCCCTCTCCCTCTACCACCTGCGCATGCCCCTCGTCTCACCTTTCGAGACCTCCTTCGGGCGTATTACCCATCGAGAATGCCTCCTGGTTATCCTGCGCTCGGAAGGGCTAGAAGGCTACGGGGAATGCGTCGCCGATCGTGATCCGGGCTATTCCTATGAGACCAGCGGAACGGCCTGGCATGTGATCAAAGATTTCATCGCGCCGCTCGTCCTGGGAAAGGAAATCGCCGATGCCGCCGATTTTCAACGCCGTGTGGCCGGCATACGAGGGCATCCCCTGGCCAAAGCCGGGTTGGAAATGGCCATTTGGGACCTGATCGGCAAACGGGAAGGCCGCTCACTGGCTTCGTTGCTGGGCGGTGTGCGAGATAAGGTCGAAGTCGGCGTTTCGATCGGCATCCAGGAATCGCCACAAGCCCTGCTTCGGGTAGTAGAAGCTTATCTGGAGCAGGGTTATCGGCGGGTCAAGATCAAAATTAAGCCGGGACGGGATGTGGAAGATGCCACGCTTGTGCGCCGCCGTTTTCCTGATCTGCGCCTGCAGGTAGATGCAAACTCCGCCTATACCCTGGAAAGCGCCCAAGCGCTCCGCCCACTGGATGACCTGAACCTGCTCCTGATCGAACAGCCCCTCTACGAGGATGACATCTGGGAACATCACAAATTGCAGCGACAGTTCCGCACCCCGATCTGCCTGGATGAGAGCATCCTTTCCGCACGCCATGCCCGTTTTGCCCTGGAAGTAGATGCCTGCCGGGTTATTAACATCAAAGCAGCGCGCGTGGGTGGCTTGAGCGAAGCCGTGGCCGTCCATGATCTATGTCAGGAAAAAAGTATTCCCGTCTGGTGCGGTGGAATGCTGGAAACCGGCGTCGGGCGTGCCTCCAATTTGGCCCTGGCCTCCTTACCCGGCTTTACCCTGCCCGGAGATATTTCCGCCTCCGATCGCTACTATGCCCGCGATATTACCCATGAGCGCTTTACCCTCAACCCGGGTAGCACCATCACCGTCCCCGAAAAGCCGGGATTGGGGATAACCCTGGATTGGCAAACTGTGCGTCTCTTCTCACTGGCAGAATGGCATTCAGATACCTGATCCCCATCCTACTGTTCCTGATCGCTTGTACATCCCGGCCGCCAAGAGCAACCACACCGACTCCCTTTCAGCCCTTACCGCTCGCAACGCCGTTCACCAGCCTCTTCACAGGAGCGACAAGGGACACACCCCCCTCTCCAACTCCTGAATTAGAAAGGATTTGGATTACGCCGGCCGCGCCGCCGCAGCTACGTCGCACCTTAGAGGCCTTATACCTGCCCGTGGCCGAGCGCGCCGGCGCCTCGCTCATCCTGGACCTTGAGCTAACGCAGCCGACCATCAGCTGGGTCTACGCCTTGGCCGGACCTTTCCCCACATTGCGGGATGGCGTGACCTTTGAAGAACTGCAGCGCGCCTGGCGCGGGGAAAGCCTTTTCAACGGGCATCCACTCCTGATGGACCCAAGCACACGCCTGGCCTTCACCGCAAAATGGGGAGAACCGGGCGCCGCTGCTGTGATCGAAGTGGCCGAGGATTCTCTCCTGAAGCAGGCCTGGGAACAGGGCGCTTTTGCCATCCTGCCCTTTGAAGCGTTGGAGCCGCGCTGGAAAGTGCTCGCCATAGATGGGCAATCCCCCATCCAAAAGGCCTTTGACCCGGCGCGCTATCCTCTCCAGATCGGATTTCGCCTTTCCGGCCCGGATGCGGCAAAGTTTATCTTGCCCTCCAGCAATCGCCAGGCGGAAAAGCTCACCACCCTCGTCCTGACCGGCGTCACCGCCCTGGTGCGCGCCACGGCCTATCGCATGGAGCAAAAAGGCGTGCTTTATCCCGGCGAAGCCATCGGTCACTGGCTGAGAGAAGCCGATCTAGCCCACATTAACAACGAAGTACCCTTCTTCAGCAAATGTCCGCCACCCAATCCAAATCAGGCTTCTCTTATCTTCTGCAGCTCCCCGCAGTATATAGACCTCTTCCTCGATCTGGGCATTGACTTGATAGAATTGAGCGGTGATCACTTTAACGACTATGGCCGTGAGGCGATGGAAGAGACGCTCGCCCTTTACCGCCAGAAAGGTCTGGTCTATTATGGCGGCGGAAGTAACCTGAAAGAAGCGCTACAACCGCTCTTGATCGAGCACAACGGGAATCGCCTGGCATTCATCGGGTGTAACGTGAAAGAGGGCTACGCCAAAGCTACGGAGACTTCACCCGGCGCCGCTCCCTGCCTGTGGGACTATCTGACGGAGAGGATCCGCGATTTGCGCCGGCAGGGTTTTCTGGTGATGATGACCTTCCAGCATCAGGAATGTTACGCGCCGGTTCCCTGCTATGGGATGGTAAATGACTTTCATACGGTGGCCGAGTCCGGCGCTACCATCATCAGTGGCAGCCAGGCGCATTTTCCCCAACAGATGGAATTTTACAACGGCGCTTTCATCCATTACGGCCTGGGTAACTTGTTTTTTGACCAGGATGAGCGCACCAGCGATTTGCCTCTCGGCGTGCGAAATGAATTTCTCGACCGCCATGTGTTCTATGATGGACGGCATATTAGCACGGAGCTGCTCACGGCGATCCTGGAGGACCTCGCCCGTCCCCGCCCAATGACCCCTGAAGAACGCCGCGCCTTCCTGGAAATGTACTTTCGCGTCAGCGGCTGGACACCAGTCCCCTAACAACCAACAACCATCAACCAACAAGGAGCCTCTATGCCTTTTCTTGACATCTCTCTCCCCATCTCTCCTTCCTTGCCGGTCTGGCCGGGCGATCCGCCCATTGAGTTGAAACAAGTCGCCTGGATAGAGAAAGGCGCGAACGCGAATGTCTCCCATTTGAGTGCAGGAGTGCACATCGGCACCCACGTGGATGCGCCTCATCACTTCCTAAATGACGGCCGCACGGTGGAGCAACTGCCACTGGATGCCCTGATCGGCCCTTGCTATGTGATCCAATATCCGGATGACGTGGAAATGATCACAGCTGAGGTCTTGGAGCGCACTCCATGGCCGGACAACGTGGAACGCGTGCTCTTCGGCACACGCAACTCCAAACTCTGGGCACGCGGGGAAAAGGAATTTCAACGCGATTTTGCCGCCATCACCGAAGATGGAGCGCAGTGGCTGGTCAAGAAAGGCGTGCGCCTGGTGGGAGTGGATTACCTCTCGGTGGCCCCCTTTGGTCACTCCCGCCCCACCCATCGGATTTTGATGGAGGCCGGTGTGGTGATCTTGGAGGGCGTGAATTTGAGCGATGTGCCGCGGGGTTTCTACGATCTCTTCTGCCTGCCGCTCAAACTGGTCGGTTCAGATGGCGCGCCGGCGCGCGCCGTGCTCAGAACGGCCTCCTGACCGGCAACAGATAGCCTCCATCCACGTGGATCACCTGACCGCGAATCATCTCCGCCGCCGGGGTGCATAAGAAAGCCACCACGCCGGCCACATCCTGGGGCGTGACCAGCCGCCCGGCCGGCACCTGGCGCAGGAATTCTTCCAGAATGCGCTCTTTGCCGCCCATACTGGCGAAGTGCTGCAGGGCTTCTGTCTCCACCACTCCCGGAGAAACTGCGTTGACAACGATGTTCTTCGGCGCCAGTTCAATCGCCAAATAACGCGTAAGCGCCTCCAAGGCCGCCTTGCTGGCGCCAACCACGACGTAATCCGGAAGCACGCGATGCGCTCCGGCGCTGGAAATGCTCACGATGTAGCCGCGGCCTCGGCGTTCCATGAGTGCGGCGGCCCGCTGCGCGCCAAAGAGAAGTGCCCGCGCGTTGATGTTCATCGTCCAATCCCACCCTTTTGGCTTCTGTTCCATGACCGGGCGGTTATAGCCGGACGCAGCATTGTGGATGAAAATATCCAACGCGCCGAATTCCTGCTCTATCGCATCGAACAAGCGGTTCAGCTCATCCAGATCGCCGACGTCCGCTTTGACCAGCAAAGCACGCCGCCCCATCCGACGCACTTCGTCCACTGTGGCTTCGGCAGGGGCACGATTGCGGAAGAAATTGATCACCACATCCGCACCCAGCCGCGCAAAATGCAAGGCGATCTCACGACCAATGCCGCGACCGGAACCGGTCACCAGGACAATTTTATTCTCAAAGTTGAACATGGCTTTTTGGGGGGATTTTACTCATTGCGTATTCGGCGAGCGCCGCTATGGTGAGAGAAGGATTGACGCCGGGATTGGCCGGCATAATCGAACCATCTACTACATAGAGGCCAGGGTAGTTGTGAATTTGGAACTGCTCATCTACTACACCTTCTTCCGCGTTGCGCCCGATTGGGCATCCGCCCAAAATGTGGGCAGTTGTCGGCAAATTGAGCAGATTTTCGCCAAGGGAGCCAGAAGCGAACCCCCCGACCTTTTGCGCCAGTTCACGGGCAATTTCATGCCCTATCTCGACCCGTGCCGGCGCCGGGCGCTCTTGATCCGGAACCGCCATCAATCCCTTCCGCCAGAGGGTGAAAAGGCTGCGACCCAGCCGCAAGTGCATGCGATTGTCCACATGCTGCATCACCAGCAAGATAGTGGAACGACGCGCCCAGCCGGGCAGCACATAGCTACGCAGCGTGTCCAGCGGATGGCGCAGCAAGGTCCACAACGAGAGAAGGATGCGCAGGGGAATTGGATGATCTTGGGAAATTAACGGCACACCGAGGATACGCATCAGATCAGAACCTTCCGGATAGCGCACCGGCTCCACGCGCGTGACCTGATCAGCATTGAAGATGGAGGAAATCGCAACCCCTTCCGCGTAGTTGATGCGATCATCACGCGCAGTGACCCCGAGCAGGGCTTCGCTGTTGGTGCGCACGTTTTCTCCCAGGCGCGGGGAAAGCGCCGGCAAGGACCTGCGCACATCTCGCAAGGTGAGCAAAAGGCGCAAAGTGCCCAACACGCCGGCTGCGAAGATGACATTGCGTGCCCGCACTTTCTGCGATCTCCCCACTGCCCAGGCGGTGGAACGCCGGAAAGTGACTTCGTAGCGCGCTCCATCCGCCGCGCCACTCAGCGGGCACACGTCTATCACTTCCGACTCGGCCAGGATGCGCGCCCCTTGTTTCTCGGCAAAATAGAGATAATTTTTAGGCAGGGTGTTTTTGGCGTTATACCGACACCCCACCATACACCCACCGCAGAAAACGCAACCGTTGCGCGCCGGCCCCTGCCCACCAAAATAGGGATCCGGAACACTTTCTCCCGGCGTGCCGAAATAAATGCCTACCTCGGTCGGGCGGAAGGTCGCTCCCTGCCCCCGCGCCTCGGCGATTTGGCGCAGGAGTTCGTCGGCGTGCCATAGGCGCGGCGTGCGCGTCACGCCCAACATGCGGCGCGCGGTCTCGTAATATGGGCGCAGCACTTCACCCCATGGCAAAGGATGATTCCAGGCCGGCGTGGCGAAGGTTGCTTCAGAAGGCACCTCCAGCACACAGGCATAACCCAGGCTCCCTCCACCTACTCCCACGCCGTGCAACACCATCGCACCTTTGAACAAACTGATCTGCAAGATGCCAAAAGCACGGAGCGCCGGAAGCCAAAGGTACTTCCAGAACTGCAGGTTGGTGCGGGCAAAATCAGCATCGCCATACCGTTTTCCCTTCTCCAGGACTAATACAGAGTACCCTTTCTCCGTCAGGCGCATGGCAGAGACGCTGCCACCAAAACCAGAACCGATGATGACGAAATCCCAGACAGCCTCCATGGTTACTCCTTTTTGGGTAAGCAGTTGTAGCTGAGGCAGGGTCACTGGGCTAAAGGTGTCTTCCTCAGTCACGAACTACTCTTTTACCACCAAATCCTGATACTCAGGGTGGCGACGCAGGTAAGCGGCTACAAAGGGACACAGGGGGATAATCTTATACCCACGCTGGCGAGCATAATCCAGTGCGGCTTTGACCAGCCGGCTGCCGATGCCGCGACCTTCCCAGGCAGGCGGAACTCCAGTGTGGAGCAAGACCAACACCTTCTCTCCCTGGCGAGCGTAGGTCAGCTCAGCAATCTCTGTACCAAGTCGAATTTCAAAGCGGTTTTCCTGTTCATTATGATATACTTTATCAAAATCCAGGTTGAGATCGGGTGTGCTCATGAGCGACAAATCCCTCATCAAAGATAAACTCAGCCCTTCTGCACAGCGCGTCCAGGACGCACTACGTGCGAAAGGATTCACACTAACTGTGATAGAGTTTACCGAATCTACGCGCACTGCGCAAGAGGCGGCAGCACGGGTGGGGGTAAATGTAGGGCAGATTGTCAAGTCGTTGATCTTCCGAGGCGCCCATAGCCGGAAGCCGATCCTGGTATTAACCAGCGGCGCCAACCGGGTGAACGAGCAAAAGCTAGCTTCATATGTGGGCGAAGAAGTAGTGCGTGCCGAGGCAGAATTCGTGCGCACCGTGAGCGGATTCGCCATCGGGGGCGTGCCACCCATCGGCCATGCGCAGCCCATGGAGACCTACATTGACCGCGATCTGCTCCAGTACGAAAAGCTTTGGGCGGCTGCCGGCACGCCTAACGCCATGTTCGAGCTAACCCCCGCCGATCTCCAAGTTTTAACGGGTGGAAAGCTGGTAGACGTCAAATGAGAAAATAGGCGCTCATCCTAGCATTGGTGATATGGGGATGCTCGCTCCCTTGGATACCTTCTTGGACAGCGCCATCCCCTTCTTTCTCTCCCCCACCGCTTCCCTCATTGCTCCCCTCTTCATCTGTTGCACTCCACCACCCTGTGCCATCAACCAGACCTCCCTCCGTTCTGGGACATGCCCGCCCAGCTGTGGCACTACCTGCGCCACGCTAAGCACACGCGGAGATCTTCATTAGACATTATCCTTAACAGCATTCAGGCGGTCAATTCGAGCAGAGAAAGTGCAGGCGAAGGATGTCGGCATTCCATGCGGAAGTTGTGAAGAGCACAAGCAACTTCCATGGCGAGGTCCGAAAAGCCTTCTTTCGTGTTGCGGAAGACATCCTTGACAATGCGACAACGTTTGACGCCTGCAATCGTGTTTTCAACCACAACCCGTGTACCGGCGATAATTTTGTTCAGCCAACGATCCGCCGGGCTCAATTCCTTGCCTTTTGGCTTTTTTTGGGCTGATACGTAACCACGCCGCCAGGCTCATAACCTTGAAAGCCGCTGTCTTTGCCCAAAGTAGCACCCGTTGGATAGACAATTCCACTCTCATCGGCAATTTTCTTGTCGTGTTTCTTCCCGCTTTCTGTCGGACTGAGGTACACCACCTTTTTCGTATGGCTGTTCACCAACAGAATGTTCTTGTCCGTGTGTGCCTTTTTCTTGCCACTGTAGTGTTCGCTCTGCTTACGCCCCTCTTTCGGGCGCTGTCGCCGCCGTTCTGTGCCGTCCATCAGCAGGTCCGGTGAGCCTTCCTGCGCTAACGGGCTATCCGCCCCCATTTTACCACTATTGCAGATAACGTCTAATGACCAACGCTCCCTTTCTCCAACCTCCGGCGATTGCGCCCCATCGGATTCATCCGGCGACGCGCCCGGCCTATCTCCCCCTATCATTTCGCCCTTCTCCTCCCCGATCGCCGTGAGCTGGCACGCCTGATCGCCCGTCTCTTCGCCTTGCGTTGGCTGAATTTCCCTACCGATCATGGGAGGACCAAAACTACCTGCCTCGAAGGCGCGGAAGGGATCACGATAGAAGCCTATGGCGAATCCCCGAAAGACGGCATATTTGCGGTGGATAGCACGGGAATTTCTAAGCCCGCCGTTGTGACAGCAGACAAAGCGATGGGCGCGAACCATCGGACTTTCAGGAACTCTTTTTCCACCTTGCCGGAAGGGACGCGGCCGCCATCCTTCGCCTACCTCCCGAGACGCGCACGAAGCATTTCCACCTGACATCCCCCTTGCCGGCAAAGTCGCAGATATAATTGAGGAGAATGACATGCCGCCCGGCTGAGCTGACCCTGAGCACGGCCCTCCCCTCTGAGGCTCGCCCTCATGTGGAGGCAATCCTGTGCGCGGCCCTGCGCGCCGCCGATCCGCAAGAGGCATTGCGCCGCTCCTTGCGCAGCGAACAAGGTGTGCTCTCGGTTCAAGGCATGGATCAGCTCTGGCCACTGCGCGCCTATCACGGGGTCTATGTGCTCGCACTGGGGAAGGCGGCCTTTCCCATGGCCAAAGGCCTGCAGGAATTGCTGGGAGATTTCATCCGTCAAACCCTGGTCATCTCCGCTTCTCTGACGGGCAAACTACCCAACGCCGAGATGCTGGTCGGGGATCATCCCATCCCCGCTGAGGGCAGCCTGAGGGCAGGAAAGCGCCTGGTCGAATTCGTCTGCGGACTGAGGGAGGACGATTTGCTCATCGTGCTCCTTTCCGGCGGCGGTTCGGCGCTGGCAACCCTTCCCCCCAAGGTCAAATCTGCGCCACCGCCCTCTTTGGAGGACCTGCAAGCCTTCCACCAGGCGCTTCTGGCCTGCGGAGCCGATATTCGCGAAATCAACACCTTACGCCGCCACCTTGACCCCATCAAAGGAGGTGGATTGCTCCGCCTCTGCCGCGCCTCCACCCTCACCCTCGTCCTTTCCGATGTGATCGGCAATGCTCCCGAAGCCATCGCCTCAGGACCTACCGCGCCCGATCCCACCACCCTGACCGATGCCTGGGAGGTGATCGAGCGCTATCGCTTACGCGAGGTGCTCCCCCTCTCGATCCTGAAAGCGCTCGAAGAAGCCGAAGAAACGCTGAAGCCGGACGATCCCCTCTTTCGGCCTCAGGCGGATGGCAACTTGCGCCATGTTTATCGCATTATCGGAGATAACCGCCTAGCGGCCCATGCGGCGCTGCGGACGGCCCGCCGGCACGGTTTCCATGCCTCCCTCCTCACCACGACATTGCAGGGAGAGGCTTCCCAAGCCGGGCGCTTTTTGGCGGCGATCCTGCGTCAAATCGTTGAAAGCGGCGAACCCCTGCCACGGCCGGCTTGCCTGATCGCCGCTGGCGAAACGACCGTCACCTTGCATGGCAAAGGACGTGGCGGACGCAATCAGGAACTGGCCCTGGCCGCGGCGACGGAGATCGCCGGACTGCCAGGGGTGGCCCTGATCGCCATGGCCAGCGATGGCCGTGATGGCCCCACCGATGCGGCCGGTGCCATCGTCAGCGGAGAGACCCTCTCCCGCGCCGCTTCGCAGGGATTGGATGCGCGCCACTTCCTCAAGGAGCAGGATTCTTACACCTTCTTCTCCACACTGGGAGATACCCTGCACATCCCCATCGGCCGGACGAACGTGAACGATCTCATCTTCCTCTTTGCCTTTCACTGCTGAGAGCGCCGCGAATTCCGCCGGCTGAGGGAGGCAGCAGCTGAATCGGCCGCATAGGGGCCACCCGCTGGATTGTCCGTAAGGGCAACCCGCTAGATTGCCCAAACTGGTGCTCTGTCCATTTATCTTTTGGCGTTATTGAACTTGATGCGAGCTGCCAAAGAACCGCCTAAGCGCCCAGAAGCGAGAATCCTGGGAGCGCGGACGTCCCGTCCGCCAGCGTGGATGCTGGGAACGCGGACGTCCCGTCCGCCCAGAAGCGAGAATCCCGGGGACGCGGACGTCCCTGGGAATGCGGACGTCCCGTCTGCAAAGAAACGAGAATCCTAGGATTGCGGACGTCTCGTCCGCCAGCGGCACTTGGGTTGTTAGCAAGGCATCAGCATCCGAGACGGATACGTTCCCAGCTCCAGCATCCGAGACGGATGCGCTCCCGCATCAGCATCCGAGACGGATGCGCTCCCAGGTGTGTCGCGCCTAAAGCGAGAACACAAAACCAAAAATGGATGAAACACCAGGTTGCCCAATGGAAAACCAGATGCAAGAAGAAGTGCGGTATCTACTGACTTATGGCAAATATATCTGCCCCCGAGAAACCAACTTCCGCGCTTCTCCTTCATCTCGGAGTACTCTCTCTATCTATGGTATCGGCTATGCTTCCGCTTGTCCTGCTCACCCATCCTTTGCCGGCAGATTGGCTGAAATCCCTAGAAGGCCGGGTGCGGTTGATTATTGGCCCGGAAGATGCAATCGGCTTCCCCCAGGCATTGCTGGGATACCTGCCTGAAGCTGAGGGGCTGCTCACCCTGCTCACCGATCGCGTGGATGCCGCGCTGTTGGCGCGCGCCCCGCGCTTGCGCGTGGTCAGCAACATGGCGGTTGGGGTAGATAACATCGATCTGCAAGCCTGCAAAGCACGCGGCATTGTCGTTGGCAATACCCCTGGCGTCCTCACCGATGCTACCGCCGACCTGACCCTCGCCCTCCTCCTCAGCGCTGCCCGCCGCTTGCCACAGGCCGCCACAGATGCCCGCGAGGGCCGCTGGAAAACCTGGTCACCGACCGGCTGGCTGGGGCTTGACCTGAACGGTGCCACGCTGGGCATCTTTGGCATGGGCAAGATCGGGCAGGCTGTCGCCCGGCGTGCTCGCCCTTTTGGCTTGTGCCTCCTCTATACCTCGCCACACACCCATCCGGAAGTGGAAAACGAATTAGGAGCCAGCCGCGTCCCTTTTGAAACCCTGCTCGAAGCCAGCGACATCCTCTCCCTTCATTGCCCGCTCACGCCCGAAACGCGCGGGGTGATAGACGAAGCCGCCCTGCGGCGCATGAAGCCTCACGCCATCCTGGTCAACATGGCACGCGGGCCGGTGGTGGTCACCGAGGCACTGGTACGCGCCTTGCGTGAGGGCTGGATCGGCGCGGCCGCCTTGGATGTCACCGATCCGGAGCCGTTGCCGCCCGATCATCCGCTCTATCATCTGTCGAATTGCCTCATCGTGCCCCATATCGGTTCGGCCACCTGGGGCACACGGCGACGCATGGCCGAAATGGCCTGTGAGAACCTGCTGGCCGGCCTGGAGGGGCGTCCGCTTCCCTATCCCGTATCTCTCTAGGACGAGAAGCGCGCCAGGCTCAGGAGATTCCCCCAGGGCGCGATGATCGGCACCACGCAGCCGGTGCTCAACATCAAGCGTTCCCCACCCACTTGGGCAAGGGCCTCTTGCGCTTCTTCCCGGACCTCGGACGGCGTGCCGTAAACCAAGCGGCTGCGTGACACGCCGCCACAAAGCAAGCCGGGAAAGCGCTTGGCCGCCTCCTTCAGCGAGGGCGCCGTTTCCCGATCGTGCCAGTTAAGGATTTGGACGGGATAATCGTAGAAGAGCTCGGCGTAAATCTCCTGACCGTGCAGGTGGAGCATATTACACCAGAGCGGACGCGCCGCCTCGAGAATTTGCAGATCGTAAGGACGTCCGAAACGATGGTACTCCTCTTCGCTCAGCAAAGCGGCCTGAGCATGTTGGACAGCGTAGAAAACCCCGTCTATGCTTCCCTCCTCCAGGCAGGCCTCGATAAAGCGCCGCGTCGTCCGCGTGATCGTCTCCAATCCCTTCAGCACAGCCTGCGGAAAGCGGCGCAAATGGACGAGCAAACGCTCCGCTCCGGCCAGGTTCTTCGCCTGCGCCAAGGGGCTGAACACGGTCTGCAGGATGGGCACATCCTCGCCGAGCGCCTGACGCACTAGGCGCAATGTGAGGCGCTGGGCGTATAAGTGGGGCGCCTCCTTCTCAACGGGGGAAAGCAGGGGAAGTCGCTCCCAATCTTGAGGATGCCGGATTACGAAATGGGTGTACTCACGCGTCCCTTCTGGGTTGCCGCGCCAGCTATCCTGCGCTCCCCAATCCTTCAAACAGAAGGAGGAAGCCGGCGTCACTTTGACCAGGTCCCAGTCAAAGGTGCGCTGCCAAAGCAGGGTGGCCTCGGCCAGGCACTGCGGGTCTTGGTCATCAACCGGGAAATGCCGCCAGAGGGCACGCAACGGTGGCGTGACTCTTTCACCGCGGAGAGCTTGCTTCAAACGTTCTGTGTGATTCATGTTCCCTCGAAAGTGATGGTTGTCATAGGGTTTATGTGATCAAAATCGGTATTTTTGGAGTAGAATTATCCCAATTGAGCGTGGGCATTACACAGCCACGTATTGCCTGGCCTCAACCAACAATCGGCGGTAGGCAACGCCAACTCTTCACCGCGGGGTGCTGTGACCCACACGCACGAAGGAAGGATATACATATGCCGATCGTGTCATTTATACTACACCGTTTTGACACTTTCTGGGTTACAATTGTAAGTTTGGATGTCTACCACACCTCAAGCAATTCTGTGATAATATTCACACAACCTCAATTGGTACTCAATATACCAGCGTCAGCTGAGTTCTTGAAAGGAGTTCCGTATGTCCCGCGTAGTCACGACGATTGATGGCAATGAGGCTACCACTTCGGTAGCTTACCGGTTGAGCGAGGTGATTGCGATTTATCCCATCACCCCTTCTTCTCCGATGGGTGAGCTGGCCGATGAATGGGCGGCAAAAGGGAAGCCGAATCTCTGGGGCACGGTGCCGAGCGTGATCGAAATGCAATCGGAGGCCGGTGCGGCCGGCGCCGTGCATGGCGCTTTGCAAACAGGTGCCCTGAGCACCACCTTCACGGCATCCCAGGGTCTGCTCCTGATGATCCCGAATATGTATAAGATCGCCGGCGAGCTAACGCCGACCGTCTTCCACGTGGCGGCGCGCTCGATTGCGGCGCAGGCACTTTCGATCTTCGGCGACCACCAGGAC
>JBKBPX010000061.1:0-13864 GCA_046292855.1 Anaerolineales bacterium | reverse complement strand
GTGGCTCAATGAGGTGCAAACCGACTTAAGTCAATTGCGCGCGCCGCCCCGGCGCCGCTCTCCTAATCCCCCCGCAAGCGAAGCTGTACAAAACGCCGCTTGCCTACCTGTAGTACACCCTCATGAGGGATGGGCATATCGGCGCGATCCAGCACCTGCCCATCCAGCCGCACCCCCTTCTGGTCAATTAAGCGGCGACCTTCGCTGCGCGAGCCAACCAATTTCGCTTCCACCAACACATCCAGCACGGTTTGTTCCGGATGGAAGGTAAACACTTCCATTTCCTGCGGTGTTGCGCGCTGCTGGAAGATGCGGATAAAAGCTTCTTCCGCGGCTGCAGCTGCTTCGTCACCGTGGAAGATGGCGGTCACCTCGCGCGCCAGCTTCATCTTGGCATCGCGCGGGTGAAGTTTCCCAGAAGCCATAGCCTGCTCAATAGCCTGAATTTCAGGCGGAGTCCAGCGTGTGACCAGACGGAAGTACTTGGGCATGGCAAAATCCGGGATGGACATGAGCTTTCCATACATATCTTCTGCGGTGGTATGGATCGGGATCACATTCCCGGTGGACTTGGACATGCGCTGCACGCCATCTGTTCCAGGCAAAATGCCCAGGATAATGCCTACCTGCGGTCGTTGACCGAGTGCCTCTTGTAGCTTGCGACCGGCGACGATGATGTTGAACAACTGATCTGAGCCGCCAACTTGCACATCCGCCTGCAACGCTACAGCATCATAGCCCTGCATCAGGGCGTAGAAGGTCTCGTGTAGGAAGATGGGATCGCCGCGCTCCAGCCGCTTGGCGAAATTTTCACGCGCCAGGAACTGCTGCACGGTGAAGTGTTGTCCCAGGCGAATCAGGTCTACCAGAGTCAACTTTGAGAGCCATTCTCCGTTATAGCGAATGCGCGTTTTCTCCCGGTCGAGAACGCGAAAAGCCTGTTCAGCATAGGTGCGGGCATTTTCCATCACTTGCTCTTCGGTCAGGATGGGACGCGCCTTGTTCTTATCCGAAGGATCGCCCACCAGCGCCGTGTAATTGCCAACCAGGAAAGTTACTTCATGCCCCAAATCCTGGAACTGTCGAAGCTTGCGCATGGTAATGGTGTGCCCCAGGTGGAGATCGGTGGATGTCGGATCGTAACCGCAATAGACGCGCAAGGGACGTTCCTCCAGCAGGCGCTCACGCAGCTCACGGCGCATGGCCTGAGCCAACTCTTCATCTCCATATTCAGTGCCCTGCATCAGCCATTCGACCTGTTCGTCAATGTTCATTGCCCGTACTCCTGCGCAAACCGGTTTAGCGTTGGTATTCTTCGATCTCGTCCTTCGTCCCGACGCGATGTAGTCCACTGCGACGCACAATTTCCTGCAAGATTTCTTCCCCTGCAGAAAATCCTGTGCGTCCCCTTACCTGCCCACCCAGGGCGAATTCTCCTAGTGTCTTAAAGCGAAAATGCGCATCTCGGCCTTCTACCTGGACTGTACGGCCCAGACTTGCCGGAAAAACGCTCACTTTCAAGACATCACTCCAGGCAAGGTTCACATGTCGCAATCCATTGGTGAATTCGATCCCCTCAACGCCCATGCTGAGCACCGTGTGACGGTCCATCCAGTTTCCCAGCGAAATGCTCACGGCGGAAAAAAGCAAAAATCCCCAAAGAACCCACGCCCAGGCAGGGATCGTACCAAGCCGCCGCATGGCCCAAAAGACCAAAGTCACAACTAGCCACAAGCCCCACGCCGTCCACTCTCCACGACGCGGCAAGATTTCAGGACGAAACTCTTGTTTTCCCATCGTGCAAATTATACCTCAACCGGCGTTGGCAGAATCTCGAGGGTGTGCTTGGCAAATCGCTCGCTTGCGTCATCTTGCCCGATCTATCATCAAGGCCAGGAATAAGAAGAACAAATACAGGCTCGACCAACGATACATCTGCCAAGCCACCTTATTCCCCTCCTGACGCCAGACGCGCCAGGCGGCGTATAGAAGCCAAAGTCCTAGAAGCAGCGCCGCTGCGAAATAAAGGTTTCCGGCCATGCCCAAAAAGCGCATCAACCAGGTCAAGGCAACCAGGAACACGGTATAGACCCAGATTTGCCATCGGGTTTCCTTCTCGCCGCGAACGACGGGTAACATGGGCACGCTGGCGCGCTCATAATCCTTTCGACGCACAATAGCCAAAGCCCAAAAATGAGGTGGTGTCCAAAAGAAAATGATGAGGAAAAGGAAAAAGGCGGCCCAATCTAACGTGCCTGTTGCGGCTGCCCAACCGGCCAAGGGAGGGATTGCCCCCGCCCCTCCGCCGATCACGATGTTCTGGACAGTACGCTGTTTGAGCCAGAGGCTATAGACCAGCACATAGTAAACGATGCCGGAAAGCGACAGGAGCGCAGCCAACAAGTTTACAAATCCGGCCATGACGTAATAACTGCTCAGGCAAAGGGCTAGACCAAAGGCCAGTGCCTCGGCCGGGGTCACTCGGCCGGCGGCCAGGGGTCTACGGGCGGTGCGTTGCATTTTACGATCTACTTCGCGGTCAATATATTGATTAATCGCTCCCGAACCGCCTGCCGCCAGAGCACCTCCAAGCAGTGTCCAAAAGGCCAATCGAGGGGATGGCCACCCACGTCCCCCAGCCACCATTCCACCCAGCGTGGTGACGAGCAGCAGCGCAACGATGAGCGGTTTCGTCAAAGCAAGAAAATCGCGCCAGTGACGGGGGGCCGAGATAGATTGTGGCGCCCGATGGAGCGAAACCCATACCAGAACCCCAAGGATCAACCAGAGAGAGAAGATCGTCAGCGCATGGAGCAAGAGCAGGTGTAGTGGGTTTCCCCGTGTCACCAGCAAAGCACCAAGCAACACTTGCCCCCCAAACAGCACCGCCAGAAGGGTGGTGAGCGGTAAGATGAGTTCATCCTGGCGATACTCTCGCCACGCCCGGAAGAGCACATCTCCCAAGAGCATCAGGGATAGGAGCACCAAGCCACGGTGAAGCAAATCCAACCATCCGCGCCCATTTTCCGGCCAGCACAACGGCCAGGTGATGCAGGTAAACGCTTGATGGAGCGTCGCCCAGCGCCCCAAGAGTGTAATGGCGGAAGTGACGACGGCCAGTAGCAAGAGACGATAAGTGAAAGCCGGGTTGGCACGCATAGGAAGTATGCCGTAATTTTACCCCAAATGCACTAGCGCTCTGCCCACTTATCTTTTGGCGTTATTGAACTTGATGCGGACTGCCAAAGAACCGCCTAGGCGTCCAAAAGCGAGAATCCGGGAACGCGGACATCCCTGGGAACGCGGACGTCCCGTCCACCGGCAACGCTTGGGTTAGCAACAAGGTATCAGCATCCGAGACGGATGCGCTCCCAGGTGTGTAGCTGCCTAAAGCCAGATACACAAAACGAAAAAAATGGACGAAGCATTAGGTATGCTTGAATTGGCTCAGCCAGTTCCAAAGATGATAAAAGGCTGCCGCGCTGACGAAGCCGATGGCGAGGTTGTTTGTCCAGAGCGTGAGAGCGAGAACAAGCAGAGCCGTCAGCCAGGCTTGACCACCGCGCAGGTCGCGCGCCAGCAGGGCATGTTGAAAGCCGACATACGCCAGCAGAACGCCCAGCACAGGGAAGGGAATCAATCCGAAGATTTGCATGCTGGCAGAACCGCCAAACAGCCCCAGCAGCAGGAAGAGAGTCCCCACCATGAGCGGTGCGCCGCCCGAACGCGCGCCGAGTCGGTAGTGGGAGGTCAGCCCGCTGCAGCCATGACAGAGCGGCACGCCGCCCAGTAGGGCAGTCAGGGCGTCAGCGGTGCCCATGGTGAGCATGAGTTTGCGTTCGGTGACGTGCGCAGCTTTTTCGCCGAAATATTGGCGCGCTGCGTCGGCGGTGGCGTAGATGGAGTTGCCCAGGCTGAGCGGAATTTGCGGCAGGGCAAGGAGGATCAGCCCCTGCCAGAGTTGCTCCCAGGTGGGGATGAGCGGAAGGAGCGGAGGGAGGGTCAAATGCAGGGAAACGGGGGGCAAGCCCAGGCGGAGTCCAGAAGCGCCGATTCCAAAGGCAACAACCCCCAGGGCAGCATAGTCGCGTTTCCAGAGGAGGAAAATCAAGAGAAAGGCAGTTGCTCCGCCCACCAAAATCCACAGCCAGGCGATCATCTGACCTGAGAAGGTGAAGCCGCCCTGCCAGCCTTCGGGCGCCGTGGTGATGAGTTTCCAGGCGGAGCGGAGTAACAGCCAGGCAAGTCCCAGTTGAATGCCGCGCACGACGGGCTTGGGAAAGGCCTTTTGCACCCAGCGGTCAATCCCTGCCAAGCCCATGCCGAGGAAGGCAATGGCGTTCCAGATGGCGCCAGTGACGATGATAACAGGGGGAAGTCCCATCGCCAGCGCCAGCGCGGAAACGGACTTAAGCGGTTGAACAGGAATGGGCAGGCGATAGACCAGCGCAACGAGAATATAGGCAAGCCCCACGCCCACAAAGACGGCAGATGCGTCCATGCCGTTGAGGGCGATCAACGCCAGGATGAGCGGGAGCATGACGCCCAGGTCAGCGAGGGAACCGGAGAATTCGGCGAGGGTGAATTTCATATAGTCTTATAGTCTTATAGTCTTATAGTCTTATAGTCTTATAGGATTATAGGATTATAGGCTTATAGTCCGAGCGTCGGTAGATCGGTAGTGCAAATCTTTGGTTTGCGTGCGCAAGTCAGAGACCTGCACCACAAAAAACGCCATCTCGGAAAAGAGACGGCGCAATGCGAGCAGGCGGCGGGTCTCCTTTCCAAATCTCCCCTCTCCCTCGGGAAGAGGGACAAGGTGAGGGCGGGGGGCAAAAGCGTTTCCACTTTTACCTGGTAGGGCGAAATGAATTTCGCCTTACTGTCCTGCCGCCATAGTCAACGCGAAATAAATTTCGCGGTACGGTAGGCGGTCAGGCTTCGGAGAGATGTTTCTAGTGTAGCAGAAAAACGATGAGATGGGGAGGGAGGGATGTCACATCAGTTCCAAACCCTTGACAAAACCGACAAAAGACATATAATTTGTATCAGAAAATTCTAGTAAATTCGGATGGAGACCTATGACTTTACGCTTACAGTGCTCCTGTCTGAGGCGGGGTTCGTAACACCGCCTCAGCACCAAAAACAATAGAGCGGCCAACACTCTGAGGACGGTGTGCGAGCCCCGCGTGCGAAAATAGTTTTTGCGCCGGGCGTGGGTACGCCGTCCTTTTGTTTTCGCAGTGTTGGCCGTTTTTATTCCGCTGAGGCAACCGGCTTGTCGCTCTCTAAAGAGGTTTGAAATGATCGCTACGCCATCCCAAATCCTACAAACGCTCTCCTCTTTGGAAACATGCGTCGGAAATACCCCTTTAATCCGTCTCCGACGCATCCCAGCCCATCTTTCGCCGCGCGTGGAGGTGCTGGTTAAGGCCGAATGGTTCAATCCAGGTGGCTCGGTGAAGGATCGCGCCGCGTTGAGCATTCTGCATCAGGCGCTGGCACAGGGTTACTTGAACGGACGCCGTCTCTTAGACTCCACTTCCGGGAACATGGGCATCGCTTATGCTATGTTCGGCGCGGCGATGGGAATTGGCGTGACGCTCTGCATTCCGGCCAATGCCAGCCCAGAACGGTTGAGTATCCTGCGCGCCTACGGCGCCGAAGTCGTCCTCACTGATCCGCTGGAAGGCAGCGATGGCGCTATTCGCCAGGCACGCGAGTTGGCCGAACGATTCCCCGACCGATACTGGTACGCAAACCAATACGATAACCCGGCCTGCTGGCTGGCCCATTACCAGAGCACCGGGCCAGAAATCCTAAAACAGACCGGGGGGCAAGTCACCCACTTTGTTGCCGGTCTGGGCACTTCCGGCACGCTGATGGGTACCGGGCGCGCCCTGCGCGAATGGAATCCGAGGATTCAGATCATCGCTGTTCAACCAGATAGCCCCTTCCATGGCCTGGAAGGGCTGAAACACATGCCCACCGCCATCCGCCCCGCCATTTTTGACCCATCCTTCCCGGATCGCACATTGGAAGTTGGTACGGAGGATGCTTACATGATGGTGCGACGCTTGGCACGTGAAGAAGGATTGTTTGTCGGCATCTCTTCGGGAGCAGCTGCGGTAGCAGCGCTGCAAGTGGCCCAGGAGCTGGATCAGGGCATCGTCGTGACCGTTTTCCCAGATGCCGGCTACAAGTACCTCAGCGATACAGCGCTTTGGAACGGAGACGTCCAATGACCCTGATCATCCCCAAAACAATTCTGCAGGCTATTCACCTTCATCTAGAACGCGCCTACCCGGAAGAAGGCGCCGGCTTTCTACTTGGCAAGGATGGCGAACCTCGCCACGTAACACATATCCTACCCCTCGAGAACGCCCGTAAAGATTCGCGTGGGCGGAGATATTTGATCGAAGCCCTTGACTATCTCCATGCCGAAGAGCTGGCTGAACGCCTTGGAACAAGCCTTTTGGGCGTGTTTCATTCTCACCCTGATCATCCCAATCGGCCTTCTGAATACGATCGCGAATGGGCACAGCCGTTTTTCTCCTATCTGATCACCAGCGTGGAACAAGGAAAAGCGACTCAAAGCCGATGTTGGCGACTTAGCGAAGATCGCCAGGAATTTTTAGAAGAAACCATTCAACTAAATGAATAGGAGGTTCCAATGTCTCTCTATTTTGTACGCCATCAGCATAATCCCGAAACTTGCCCGGCCAAAAATCCGCAGATGGGGCAAATGCTCTTGCAACATTTGAGCAAGGCTAATGCCCGCAAGTTCGGCATCGAATTGCACGGCGAGGCTGTGTTAGATGGCCAACATACGCTTGTGCTCATCCTGGAAGCCGAGCAAAAAGAATACGTCGAGCAATTTATGGCTCCCTTCGCTCAAGCCGGCCGCGTTGAGATTGTGCCAGCCTCCGCTTGTGAAGCCGTGGTAGAACGTGCAGGATGTTAGATTCAGTATCAATTTCGATTTAGAATTGAGGAGAAATCATGCCAACCATAAAGATACCCACCCCTTTGCGCTACTATACAAACAACCAAGCCGAAGTGACCGTGCACGGGAGAACGGTAGCCGAGGCGATGAATGACTTAATTCAGCAATACCCTAGCCTGCGCACTCACCTGTACAATGGAGATGGAGCGCTCCGTCCCTTTGTCAACCTTTTCCTGAACAAGACCAATATCCGCGATCTGCAGGGACTAGAAACGCCTCTCGACGAGAATGATCAGATTCTGCTTATCCCGTCCATTGCTGGTGGTTGAAGGAGAAAAATATGCTTCCTCCTCTTACCCACGAAGAAATCCTGCGCTATTCCCGTCATCTGCTGATTCCGGAAATCGGGTTAAGGGGGCAACAAAAGCTCAAGGCCTCTTCGGTGCTGGTGATCGGCACCGGGGGCCTTGGGTCCCCTGCGGCGCTCTACTTGGCAGCAGCCGGCGTCGGGCGAATTGGGATCGTGGATTATGACGTAGTAGACGCATCGAACTTGCAGCGCCAGATCATTCATGGCACTTCCACATTGGGGCAACGCAAAGTCGAATCAGCACGACGCCGTATGCTCGACCTCAATCCAGACATCGAGGTCATCGCTTACGATCAGCCTTTCACTTCGGAAAACGCCATGCGCATCGCTGCCGATTATGACGTGATCGTGGATGGCACCGACAACTTCCCAACACGCTACCTGAGCAATGACGTGGCCGTCTTCTTGGGGAAGCCGAATGTTTACGCCTCTATCTTTCGCTTCGACGGCCAGGTGAGCGTCTTTTACGCCAAAGAGGGCCCCTGTTATCGCTGTCTCTTCCCAGCCCCGCCACCGCCTGGGCTTGTCCCCTCTTGCGCCGAAGGGGGCGTGCTTGGCGTCCTGCCAGGCGTGATCGGAAGCATCCAAGCTACGGAAACGCTCAAGCTGCTCCTGGGAATCGGTCAACCGTTGATCGGCCGGCTGCTGCTCTACAACGCTCTCGATATGTCCTTCGACTTCGTGGAACTGAAAAAGAACCCGAAGTGCCGCGTCTGCGGTCCAAATGCAGATATCAAGGAGCTGATTGACTATGAGGAATTCTGCGGCGTTCCAGGGCATGATCGCGAGGAAGGTTCGGCCGGTGAGGGCTGGGATATTACGCCTGCGGAGTTAGCCAAGCGCATCGGGCAAAGCAATGTGATGCTGCTCGATGTGCGCGAGCCGCATGAGCTAGAGATTTCCCGTCTCCCTGGCGCAGTGAACATCCCGCTCGGTCAATTGGCCGCGCGGCTTTCGGAGCTTGATTCGGCGCGCGAGATGGTAGTCCTTTGCAAAGCTGGCACCCGCTCGGCCCGAGCACTTGAGCTACTCCTGAGCGCCGGCTTCCGCAAGGTAAAAAATCTAAAAGGCGGCATCAACGCCTGGGCCCGCGAAGTGGATCCTTCCTTGCCCATCTATTGAGGGAGTCTCGTATGGTCGCGCTCTCTATCTCTCATGAGAAACGCGTCTATGACAGCATCCAGGGTGTAATCGGCAACACACCACTTGTACGGCTAGGACGCATTGCCGCCCATCTCCAGGCTACCCTATATGCCAAGCTTGAGCTGCTCAATCCGGGCGGATCGGTAAAAGACCGCGTCGGCTGGTATATCGTTGAACAGGCTGAAGCGCGCGGGGAGCTACGCCCCGGCGGAACAATCGTCGAGGCCACATCGGGCAACACCGGCGTGGGATTGGCCATCGCCGCAGCGTTGAAGGGCTATAAAACCATCTTCGTCATGCCCGATAAAATGTCGGAGGAGAAAATCCGCCTGCTGCGCGCCTTCGGCGCACGGGTCGTGATCACCCCGACCGCCGTCCCACCCGAGGATCCGCGCTCCTACTACGAGGTGGCCAAACGCTTGGCGCGCGAAACCCCAAACGCTATCCTGGCCAACCAATATCACAATCCCGACAACCCGCGCATCCACGAATTGACCACCGGGCCGGAAATTTGGGAGCAGACGGAAGGCCGCGTCACCGACGTCGTGATCGGAATGGGCACCGGCGGAACAATTAGCGGCGTAGGACGCTACCTGAAACGCCAGAATCCAGCCATCCGTGTCGTCGGTGTAGATATTGAAGGCTCAATCCTGAAGGAAATTTGGCAGAACAAGGGACGCATCCCCGAAGGTGTCTATCCCAAAACCTATAAGGTGGAAGGCATCGGAGAAGATTTTTTGCCATCCACTACCGATCTTTCGGTCGTGGACGAGATTGTGCGCGTGAACGACAAAGAAAGTTTCCTGTGGGCACGGGCACTGGTGAGACAGGAAGGCATCTTTGCCGGTGGCTCTTCCGGGGCCGCGCTGGCCGGGGCAATCAAATATGCGGCCCATCTCCCGGCCGATCGGTTGGTGGTTGTCATCTTCCCAGATTCCGGTTCCCGCTACCTTTCCAAGTTCTATGACGACAAGTGGATGCGTGAGAACGGCTTCCTGGGCACCGATTTCAGCGAGGTGACCCTGGGAGACCTGCTGCTGGCGAAACGTCAGCGCGTGCTCCATACAGCCCGCCTGGGACAAACCATGCGTCAGGTGATCCGCCTAATGCACGAACACGCCATCTCCCAAGTGCCGGTCGTCGGCGAAGACGGCACATTGGTCGGCCTGGTAGAAGAAGTGGATTTGCTGAATCATTTGCTCGACTGGCACGATCACAGCCACGAGGAGCCGATTGACGCCCTCGTCCAACACGCCCAGGCAGTTTTCCCGCCCGAAACAACGCTGGAAGAGGCAATGCCCTGGCTCACCCAGGGATATGCTCTGATCGTAGTCGAATACAGTCGCCCGGTCGGAATTCTGACCAAGATAGATGTGCTGGATTATGTGGCGGGGATATAGTGGACCGCAGACGGCGGACCGCGAATTGCAGACGGCAGACGGCGGACC
Source organism: Anaerolineales bacterium (assembly GCA_046292855.1). Classification (GTDB taxonomy): domain Bacteria; phylum Chloroflexota; class Anaerolineae; order Anaerolineales; family Villigracilaceae; genus 630D-37. The sequence continues at coordinate 3,957 of JBKBPX010000061.1, read as the reverse complement.
GCGAATTGGTATAATCAGGGCATGTCCTCAGGCGGTGATTTCCCCTTGCGCCCTACCTGGTTAGAGGTACGGCTGGATGTTTTGCGTCAGAATCTTGAAGCCATTCGGCAAAAAGTGGCCCCGGCGCGCGTGATGGCAGTGGTAAAGGCGAATGCCTACGGCCACGGCGTGGATGGGGTGGCGACTTTCATTGAGCCTTATGCAGATTACTTCGGCGTGGCAATTCTTGAAGAAGGCATCCACCTGCGGGAATTGGGCATCCGGAGACCCATCCTGGTGATGGGCGGAACGCTCCCCGAACAAATTCCTTCTTTTCTACGCTATGACCTGACGCTGACGGTGGGGTCAGAGCGCCTGCTTGATTGGGCTGAAACCGTGGCCGCATCCCAAGGGGGCAAGATCAAAGTGCATTTAAAAATTGACACAGGAATGGAGCGATTAGGTGTTCACGATTACGAGGCAGAGCCATTCCTTGAGCGCTCTCTGAGATGCAAACACCTTGAGATCGAGGGGATATATTCCCATTTTGCCAACTCGGAACGCGCCGATTTAAGCCACGCGAGATTGCAGCTCGAGCGTTTCCTGGAGGTGCTACACTTTTACGAGCGCCACAGCCTGCCGGTTCCACCCCTGCGGCACATGGCAAATTCGGGAGCAGTTTTGCAGTTACCAGAAAGTTACTTCGACATGGTGCGGCCGGGCATCCTCTTCTATGGGATTTATCCCGGACGGGACACGCAGCGCACCGTAAACGTGGAGCCTGCTCTAATCTGGCATTCGCGCGTGGTGCATACCAAAATCACCCAACCGGGGCGGCCGGTCAGTTACGGGTCAATTTGGGAAGCAACACAACCCAGCCGCATCTTGACCATCCCTTGCGGCTACGGAGATGGCTATTTCCGTCAGATGAGCAATCGCGCTCAGGTCATCGTGCGCGGCAAACGCTATCCGCAAGTCGGGCGGATTTGCATGGACCAGTTCATGGTCAACGTAGGGAATGAGGATGCTGAGATTGGGGACGAAGTCATTCTAATGGGGAAATCCGCCCAGGGTCCAGCTGTGACCGCCGACGAAATTGCCGAATGGGCCGGCACCATCCCATACGAGGTGCTGACCAATATCTCGGCATGCGTGCCAAGGGTGTTTATGAGATAAGTGTGCCGGCTACGAAGCCTGGCGGAAAATATGGCTGAGTGCCCGCACCTGTTCGGCAGCGTGATAGGAAGAACGCACCAGAGGGGCCGATTCTACCCAGCGAAAGCCTATCTCTAGACCATATTGCTTCAGCTCGGCAAACTCTTCCAGGGTATAGTAGCGCTCGATGGGCAGGTGCTTCCTACTTGGCTGGAGATATTGACCAATGGTCAGAATATCTACGCCCCAGGAACGTAAATCGCGCATCACGGCCCTCACTTCGTCCATCCTCTCCCCCAGCCCCAACATAATCCCAGATTTGGTAAGCACTTGTGGGTCCATCTTTTTGGCACTGGAAAGGATACGCTCAGCCCAGTGGTAATTGTCCTGTGGCTGAACGCGCTTGAACAGGCGCGGCACGGTTTCCACATTGTGGTTGAGGATTTCCGGGCGGGCATCCATGACGATGCGCAGGGCTTCCAAAGAACCCTTAAAGTCCGGGATGAGAACTTCGACAGAACAGCCTGGCACAAGCTCACGAATGCGCCGAATCACCATGGCAAAGATCGGTGCACCGCCATCGCGCCGGTCATCGCGATTGACGGATGTAATCACGGCATGTTTCAGGTTCATCGCCCTCACCGCCTGGGCGACGCGCTCGGCTTCCAACCAATCCAGCGGCAAAGGCCGGCCATGTTTCACATCACAGAAACCACAGGTGCGCGTGCATACATCGCCTAGCATGAGGAAGGTGGCCGTGCCAGCGCCCCAGCATTCTCCCAAATTCGGGCACATGGCCTCTTCACAAACCGTATGCAGAGATTTGCTCCGCATAAGCTCCCGCAGCCACTCATACGTCTCACCGACAGGAGCACGCACACGAATCCATTCTGGACGGCGCAGAGGCCGCGCTTCAGGGACATGAGAAAGGCGGTCACGGGTAGGAGTGCTCATAGTTTCCCTATTGTACTCCAAAATGAAAGGTGACGATCATCGTCTTCTTTGGTGACAATGATAAGCACCCCGGTCAAGTTCCTTCAGGTATGATAAGAAAAGCCAGTTGTGACACCAAGAACAAGCGCTTTCACCTGGAAGGTCAAAAAGAGCACAGAATCCCCGGAGGACTTGAATGCAAGCAATTCCTGGAGAATTTTTAGCCATTGACCGCAAAGAGCGCGTTTACTCCCCCTTCCGCGATATTCCCATGCGCCCCCCGGAGGAGCGGGTCTGTGATTTTGACGATGTAATCATTCCGCTGACTCCCGAGCGCGCCATGGCGGAGGCAGCGCGCTGCATTCACTGCCCCGACCCGGCCCCCTGTATGCTAGCCTGCCCGACCCATAACGACATCCCTTCCGCCATGTGGTTGATCGAGCAGGGACGCTTTTTAGAGGCAGCCCAACTCTATCATCAGACCAGCTCCCTCCCGGAAATTTGTGGACGGGTGTGCCCTCATGAGCAGCTTTGTCAGGGTTCGTGCGTGTTGAATAAGCATCACGAGCCGGTCTTGACCGGCGCACTGGAAGCTTTTGTCGTAGATTACGAACGCGCGACGGTGGGATACGAGATTCCACGCGGCGAACCCACAGGGCATCGCGTGGCAGTCGTCGGTGCTGGGCCTTCGGGTCTAGCCTGCGCTGAACAATTGGTGAGATTCGGACACGAAGTCACCATCTTTGACGCCAAGCCCGCAGCGGGGGGATTGTTGGTCTATGGCATCCCCAATTTCAAGCTGCCCAAAGAGGTAGTTTTCCGCAAATGGCAAGATTTTGTGCGCGCCGGGGTGAAATTTGTGCCCAATACGCGCATTGGCAAAGACAAAACGATTGATGACCTATTCGCAGAAGGATTTGAAGCGGTATTCATCGGCGTGGGTACGGGAATGGATGCGCTGATGGAAAACACTCCCGGAACCGATCTACCAGGAGTCTATCAGGCGACTGACTTTCTGATGCGCGCCAATGTACCACCGGAATTACTGCCTCCTGATAAACGCGAGCGTCCCAAAATCGGGAAACGGGTGGTAGTAATCGGAGGTGGGGACACGGCTTCTGACTGCCTGCGCACAGCACTGCGCCTAGGCGCGGAAGAAGTAACCTGTCTCTATCGCCGAACGGAAAAAGAGATGCCTGGTGGACGTAAAGATCGCGAGCTGGCCAAGCAAGAGGGGGCCAAATACCGTTTCCTGACCCAACCTATCCGCTTCATCGCCGGGCCAGATGGTCACTTGGCCGCCGTGGAATGCATTGAAATGCGCCTGGGAGAACCAGATGCCAAAGGACGGCGCAAGCCTGTGCCTGTTGAGGGTTCAAACTTTATCATCGAATGCGACACGGCTATCCTGGCGCTTGGCTACTGGCCAGACCCGCTATTGGGCGAAACCACCCCTGGGTTGGAAACTCACAATTGGGGCTTGATCAAAGTAATTGATCGTGAAACAGGCGCCACAACACGGCCGGGCGTCTTCGCCGGCGGCGATGCAGTGAGTGGCCCCGATCTGGTGGTCACAGCGATGGTATCTGGTCGCAAGGCAGCGCGCGCAATTCACCAGTATCTGATGACGAAAAAATAACACCGAGCGAGGGCAGGTTTAAAGCTGTAGGACAACTCCTAGGAGTTGTCCTACAACTTTTGCATGGACACACCTGTATGCGGCGGTGGAAGAGGGGGGCAACTTGGCACGATCCCACAGCGGGTGCGGCAGAGCCTGAAGCCGATTTTTGTGCTGATTGGTTCACCGGCGCGAGCGCCCAAACGGCGCGGCAAGCCGCCCGGCTGGCCCAAAGGCAGGCCGAGAGCGCCCAAAACGCGCCAGAAAGTGGC
>JBKBPX010000060.1:0-14641 GCA_046292855.1 Anaerolineales bacterium | reverse complement strand
CCCAGCGAAAAATGTTGTTTGCTCATCATGCCTCCTTTCCGCTCAGCATCTGGATTGCCTGCTCGGTTGTGATCCGCCCGGCCTCCAGGTCCTCCAGGATTTGACGTCGCTGGATTTCATCCAGTGGAACAGCCTCTTCCTTGCCCGGTTCATATCCCAAGGCGCGAATCAAATCGTGCAGGCGATTGCGCAAGGTCGGGTAGGAAAGCCCCACTTCGTTCTCCAGCCGATTGAACTTCCCCTCGCAGCGCACAAAGGCGATCATGAACTCCATCTGTTCAGGAGTAAGGGATGCCAGCGCCGGGAAAGGGGTGGGAGCGAAGCGGCCTTCCACCGTCGTGTCGCAAGATTCACAGTGGTAGCGCGTTACAACCAGGGGCGCGCCGCAGACAGGACATTGTGCCAAAGAACGATTCATAGCTACCTCCGTAATCTGTATGCTATTATAAACAAAACAAATCAAGATGTCAATAGTTTTGAATAATATTGATTTGCATATCAATATTATTCAGGTCGGGGTTGCGATTTCGCAATCTCGCGATCTTATGGTCCGGCCTTTCGCAAAGCCTCCCAAGTAAAAGGCTCTCAAGCTTTCCTCTGCTTCTTTACGGGATAATTTGATAAAATGCTTATAGTCTTCCTACTCATATAAAATCGTGGAGTTCTACGCCCATCTCCCGGAGGTTAATTCGCATGAAGGATGTGCAGCAACGAATAGCCCAATTGCGCGCCAAGATCGCTTCATTGGAGATCCTGCGTGACGATCTGGGGGAAGAGTTCGTTAAGGAAAAGATAGAGGCGCTGGAACAAGAGTTGAATGCACTCCTGGAAGAGGCCCCCCCTGTAGAAGAAATCTATCCCACCATCCAGAGCGGTGAGCAAAGCATCGCAATCGCCGGCGATGTCCAGCAGAGTACGATCATTCATGCCCAGACCGTGGTTCTAGCGGAGCAATTCTGGAAAGGCCATCCTGTAGCAATAGACCTCACCCGCGCGACCAAAGCTTACCTAGAATATGTGATCGAGCGCCATTCTTACCTGAACCTCAAGGGGATGGGGGTCTCGGATCGGATCCCGGTGCGCTTGGCCCTGCTCGATCTCTATGTTCCTCTAAAAGCGCGCCTGGAACTACCAGAAGGGGAAACCTGGAAACGGGAGGCGATGTTGGCCGGCCGGGATCTGCGTGACGGGAAGGGTAAAAATCCCTGGCGTCTGGGACAGAGCATCCCCTTGCTCAATCTGGTGCATGAGGCCGATGGATTGATTATCCTGGGCGATCCGGGAGCCGGGAAGACCACTTTTCTCAAATACCTAGCCTTGCGGATGGCAAAAGGAGAGGGCGCGGCATTGGGACTGGGGCATCGCCTGCCGCTCCTACTTCCTTTGGCCGCTTATGCGAATGCTTTGCAAAACAGAGAAGTGCGTCTAGATGAGTTCATTACACATTACTTCGATGGGATCGGCGTTGATTTGCCGATGGCGGCGATGTTGCGGGAGGCCTTGCAAATCGGCCGGGCCATGATCCTGCTGGACGGGCTGGATGAGGTGCGCGATCTGAATTTGCGCAATACGGTGGTGGAGCGCGTGGTGGATTTTTATGCCTTCCACCGGCAAACGGGCAATAAATTTGTCATCACCAGTCGCGTGGTGGGATACCGAGCAGTACGTCCGGTGGCCGAGGGTTTGGTCGAATGCACATTGGTAGATTTTGATGAGGAGGACATCCAGGCGTTTGTCGAGCGGTGGACGATGGCGCTGGAGAAACAAGCTCAGGGGGATACGCGGGTTGCCCGCGCCGATGCGGAACAAGAAAAACGCGAACTTCTAGATGCCATTCGGCGCAACCCAGGCATTCGCCGTCTGGCGGCTACGCCTCTTCTGCTCACCATCCTTGCCCTGATGAAGCGCCAGGGAGTGACCTTGCCGGAGCGCCGCGTGCAGCTATATGATGAGCACATCAAGACGTTGCTTTCTACCTGGAATCGTGCCCGCAGCCTGAGCGGTCGCGCTCCGAGCCGGGATTTGGACGAAATTCAGACCGTCCGCGTCCTTGCGCCCCTTGCGCTTTGGATGCATCAGGTGAATCCGGGCATGGGGCTGGTAAAAGCCGAAGATATGCGGCGCAAGTTGGAGCAAATTTTCTACGAACAGGGCGAACTCAATCCAGAGCAAGCGGCGCGACAATTTTTGCAGGATGTGCGCGATCACGCGGCCTTGCTGGTGGAGCGCGGCCCAGGTGAGTATGGTTTCATCCACTTGACCTTTGAGGAATACCTTGCGGCGGTCGCCATTGCTTTGCATGGGCAGGGAAATGCCAAGCCTGTCATCGAAATGATCCAGCCTTATATCGGTGAACAGGCCTGGCATGAAGTGCTTTTGCTCACCATTGCCTATCTAGGCATTCGTCAACAATTGCCAAAAGTTGCCGGCGAGGTGGTTGAAGCACTGCTCCACATCCCAAGGAAAAACACCCCCGATGCCATCCTGCTGGCCGGCGAGGCGGTGTTGGATACCTGGCCTGGCGGAGTTCCGCCCCATACGCGCGAAAATGTGATCCATGCTCTGGTGCCTCTCATGCAGGATGCGAATGTGCGGCCGCGCCTGCGTCGTCAGGCCGGCCTGATCTTGGGGCGTTTGGGCTGGCGTCCACCTGACCTGGAGCGATTCGTAGAAGTACCAGCAGGTGACTTCCTCTTTGGGCGCAAGAAAGAGCTGCGGCGTATTCCCTATCGCTATTGGATTGCCCGTTATCCGGTGACCAATTTACAGTTTGCCCGCTTCGTCCAAGCAGGCGGCTATCAACGCCGCGAATTCTGGAGTGATGTCGGATGGGAATGGCGTACCGGCAAGTATGATGCCCATCAGCTCGAGGTTCTGGAGAGAGATTGGCTAGAGCATCGTCCTCCTGCACAACGAAATGCTCCCTATTACTGGCATAATCCTGAATTGGGGAATCCGATTTGTCCCGTAGTAGGCATTAACTGGTATGAGGCCGAAGCCTACTGTCGCTGGCTAACGACGCAGATCATTTCCCTCCCACCCGGTTATGTGGTGCGCCTGCCCACCGAGGAGGAATGGGAGCGGGCTGCCAGAGGAACGGAAGGGTGGGAATACCCCTGGGGGAGCGAATTCCAACGTACGGCGGCCAACACCTGGGAATCTGCCCCACAATCCTCCTCCGGCCTCGGCGGCACGACACCCGTCTGCACCTACCCGCAGGGCATCAGCCCGGTTGGCGCCTGGGATATGAGTGGCAATGTGTGGGAATGGCTCAATGCCTGGTATGATGAGGAGCACCGTTATCGCGTCGTGCGGGGCGGATCCTGGATCGGCTATCAGTGGTTTGCCCGCGCTTCTTTCTGTAATTGGTCTATCCCGCTTACGTTCAATGATGACCTAGGTTTCCGCCCGGTCATCGCCCCGGAACATCCTGAGGAGGTCTTATGAGCTCGAGAAAGAAGTCTCAATCCATTCGTGCCGGTGATCGCAGTGTCGTGATCGGCGGCAATGCCAGCGGCAACCTTATCATCACCGGCAATGGGAACGTGGTTGGCCCATCTCCCTTCGAGCATGTTTATCGTCAGATTGCGGAACATCCTAAGTTGACTGCCACCGAAAAGGCAGACCTGCATGCGGAAGTGAAGGAGATCGAGGACGAGGCGCGCCAACCATCGCCAAACGCCTCCTTCCTGGAGCGCCGTTTGCGCAGTGTGCAACGCATGGCACCGGACATTCTGGATGTGGTGCTGGCAACGCTGGAAAATCCGGCAGCCGGCTTTGGCCTGGTGGTGAGAAAAGTGGCGGAGAAGATCCGCGCGGAAGCCTCCGCCGGGAGGTGATCATGAAGCGTCTTTTCTCTCTGACTTTGCTGGCCGGTCTGCTCGCCTTTGCGATTGCATCCCCAATCCAGGCCGGTGGTCCGGTGACTCCACTGCCTCCTTCTCCCACCGCGACGCAAACGCCGGCAGTGACCCCTAGCATTGCCGTCACACCGACCCCCACGTCTCCTCCTACGGCGACCCTTATTCCTCTCACCTATGCCCTGGTCAATGTGCCGGATAAGGGTACGCTCCACATGCGTTCTCGCCCGGATATTCAGAGTCGCATTGTGGGGGCTTTGGCCGCTCAGCAGAAGAACATTCCGCTCACCGGCCGCACCTTTGGCAGCATGCCGAAAATCTGGTATGAAGTGCGCCGAAGCGGTGGCGGGACAGGTTGGATCAGCTCCTACTACGTGGTCGAATACATCCCGCCCGATGCTTTTTGCCGTGACGAGCGCGTTCGGCCTTTGATCGAAAGCCTGGCGAGCACGATCAAGAACCTGGATGGTGCCGAATTTGCCCGCCTGGTCAGTCCGATGCATGGGGTCACGGTGCGATTGACGGCCAAAGGCACGCCGTATAATTTCCTGGAACTCTATGCCCGCTATTTGTTTTGGAGCACCTATCCGATTCCCTGGGGCAAAGTGGCGCCGGGTGGCAAGTCGCTGATCGGCTCTTTTAAGAATTTGGTTACCCCGCGGCTCAAAGAAGTTTTCAAGGCCTCTTATGAGCTGTATTGCAACGATGCTTCAAAGCTGGTTGGCTATCTCTCTCCCTGGCCGGTAGAATATCAAAACGTCAACTACTATACCGTCTTCAAGCCGGAAAGCAAAACAGGTACAGGTGATTGGCGTGCATGGCTGGTCGGAATTGATTACGTGAATCGGCAGCCTTATCTCTATGCTTTGATCCACTATCAGCCCTGATGAGCGCTATGAATCTGATCGCCGTGATTACCACCACCGATACACTAGAAGAGGCGCAACGGATCGCCCACTATCTCGTGGAGCAGCGCTTGGTAGCTTGTGCCCAGATTTCCTCGATAGAAAGCTACTATCGCTGGAAAGATCAGGTTGAACACGCCCAGGAATATCGTCTGCTGCTCAAGACGACGGAAGCGCGCTATCCTGAAGTCGAGCAGGCGATCCGTCGTTTCCATTCCTACGAATTGCCGGCTATTTTTGCCCTGCCGGTCAGCCAAGCGTTTTCAGAGTATGTGCGCTGGGTAGAGGAAAGCACAACCTGACCCTAGTCTCTAAACATGCCCACGCAAAAGTTGTCGCATCACTCTAGGAGTGCGCTATAGAGCCACGCCGCCGCTGACGCTTGTATGCACCTATCACTTCTTTTCCACAAAACTTGACAATCCTCCTAATCCTTACTAGAATAAAAGCGCAGCGATGACCGGGACGAGTAAGCGCACGAGCTGCCGACAGGGAGAGAAGGCCATAGATTGAGAGCCTTCTGCGGATAGCCGGCGCTGAAAACCCCCCGTGAGCTTATCCCGGAACCCAGCATACGGCAGTATGGGAAACGGTTGACCCCGTTATCGGTCGGACGAGATGCCGCCATTCGGATTCCTCCGAGTGATGGGCAAATCGGGTGGAACCGCGTGAGTTTGCCTCTCGCCCCGAAGTGTGGCGAGAGGTTTTTGTTTGAAAGATGGCAATCAGTGCTCTACTATCCTTCTCAGGAGGTGCATAATGGTTCAAGAACGATATAAAGATTCCTTGCTTTATCGGATTCGCCACTCCACTGCCCATGTGATGGCACAGGCCGTGCTGGAAATGTTCCCGGACGGGAAGATCGCCATAGGGCCGGCAATCGAGAACGGCTTTTACTACGATTTCGATCTGCCATGCACACTTACGCCCGAGGACCTGGAGAAGATTGAAGCGCGCATGAAGGAAATCCTGCGCGAAAATCACCCCTTCGTCCGCAAAGTGGTCACGGCAGATGAGGCGCGCCAGATTTTCTACGATCAGCCCTACAAGTTGGAGTTGATAGATGCACTGGAGCGCGGGGAGGAAGATGAGCATGGCCAACCACTGACCGAGAAGCCGGAAATTTCGATTTATCAACACGCCACCTTCATTGACCTTTGCCGTGGCCCCCACGTGGAGAATACCTCTCAAATCAACCCGGATGCCATCAAGCTACTCTCTGTGGCCGGCGCCTATTGGCGCGGCGATGAGAAAAACAAGATGCTCCAGCGCATTTACGGCACGGCCTGGGAGACCAAAGAGCAACTAGACCACTATCTCTGGCAGCTCGAGGAGGCCAAAAAGCGCGATCATCGCAAGCTGGGGCGCGATCTGGAAATCTTTATGTTCGATGACGAGGTCGGCCCGGGCTTGCCACTCTGGTTGCCCAACGGTGGCATCCTGATTGAAGAACTGGAAAAGCTGGCAAAAGAGATGGAAGAGCGCGCCGGATATGTGCGCGTGCGCACTCCCCACATCACCAAAGAGGCGCTGTATATCCGTTCCGGCCACATCCCGCTCTACCTGGAATCCATGTATCCGCCAATGGACCTGGAAGGGGTGCGCTATTACCTCAAGCCGATGAACTGCCCGATGCACCACAAAATCTTCGCTAGCAAATTGCGCACCTATCGTGACCTGCCGCTCCGCCTCGCTGAATATGGCACCTGCTATCGCTACGAAAAATCCGGCGAGCTACTTGGCCTGATGCGCGTGCGCGCCATGCAGATGAACGATGCCCACATTTACTGCTCCGAAGAGCAATTTGAGCAGGAGTTTATGGGCGTGATTGCCCTCTACCAGGAGTATTTCCGCATCTTCGGCATCGAGAAGTACGTGATGCGCTTAAGCCTCCATAGCAAGGCCGGGCTGGGGAAAAAGTACGTAGACAATGAATACCTGTGGGAAAAGACCGAGGAGATGGTACGCAACGTCCTGCGCCGTCACAACGTGCCGTTTGTCGAGGCAGAGGACGAAGCCGCTTTCTACGGACCAAAGATTGACGTCCAGATTTGGAGCGCCATCGGGCACGAGTTTACACTGGCAACCAACCAGGTAGATTTTGCCGTGCCGGCACGCTTCGACCTGAAGTTCATCAACAAAGAGGGAAAGGAAGAAGTGCCGCTCTGCATCCATCGCGCGCCGCTTTCCACCCATGAGCGCATGATCGGCTTCTTGCTGGAACATTATGCCGGGGCATTCCCCGTCTGGCTGGCGCCGGAACAAGTCCGAGTGATCCCCATCACCGACTCCCAGAACGAATATGCCGTGAAAATCACCCAACGGCTACGGGAAGCCGGCATTCGTGCCCAAGCCGATACAAGTTCGGATCGGATGAATGCCAAAATTCGCGCTGCTCAGATGATGAAAGTGCCCTATATGCTGATCTTGGGCGCAAAAGAGAGGGAGGCCGGGCGCATCTCCCTGCGGCTGCGCAATGGGACCCAGCAGAACAACATCCCCCTGGAAGAGTTTATCGCCCGTGCCCGAGACCGCATCACCCGCCGAGCAGCGGAGCTGTGACCTGTCGGAGGGGAGGGAGGGGGCTCCCCTCACCTCGTTTTCCTTTCCTGCAGGACTTCCTGGTACACTTCCACCATTTGTCCAGCAATGTTTTTCCAGTCATAGGCGCGTGCATAGGCCGCAGCCTGCAGGCCGATTCTCTCATGAACATCTCGGTGGGTCAGCAAAAAGCACATTCGCTCACAAAGCGCCTGCACATCCCCATCCGGAACGTGATAACCTGTCTCACCATCGCGCACCAGAAAAGCCAAGCCACCCACTTGCGAGGCAATCACCGGCGTCCCACAAGCCATGGCCTCCAGGGCCACCATGCCAAAAGATTCATAGTGAGAGGGGACGATAACTATCTCGGCAGCCGAGTAGTAGTAGGGCAGAATATCCTGCCCGCGCTTGCCGACAAAAATCACCAAATTCCGCAAGCAAAGTTTATCGCATAGGCGCTGCAGACGATGAATCTCGCTATTCACGTTTTGGGTATCCTCTTTGGGATCACCCCCGACGACGATCAGGTAGAACTTCCCCAAGTGATGCTGTTGACTCAGACAGGCCACCGCACGAATCAACGTATCCAGGCCTTTGAGGGGTTCAATGCGCCCGACGAACAGGAGGATGCGCTCTTCAGGAGGCAGCCCAAGATAGAGTTTCGCTTCGTCTTTCGGGATCGGGTAAAAGTGAGCAATATCTACCCCCGGTGAAATGACCCGAATCCGCCCACGAGGGGCACGATAGAGAAAACGCAATTGTGTCTCTTCAGCCGGAGTAGCGGCGATGATGCGCTCAACGCGACGCACCAGATGATGTTCGGCCCGCAGGCGTTCGGGAGGTTCGCGTTCACCGTCGCTGCGGGCAATGCGATTCTTCATTTCCCCCAAGGTGTGGAACATGTGAACGATTGGTATTCCGCCCCATGCGGCGGCTAGCATCTCAGCGGCAAGGCCGGAAAGCCAATAATGGCTGTGGATCACGTCGTAGTGCAGATTGCGCTCTGCGGCAAAACGTTGGATCCCGGCGGCAAATTGCGGTAAATACTGCGCCAGTTCGCCCTTTGGACGCGGCTCCTTCGGCCCGGCCGGCACATGGACGACACGATTGCCGTAACCGAGATCGTGCACGATGTGCGGCACATGCTCATTTTGGGAGCGGGTGAAAACATCCACATGAATGCCCATGGCGCCGAGCGCGCGCGTCAGGTCGCGCACATAGACGTTCATTCCGCCCGTATCTTTGCCCCCTAATGCTTCCAGAGGGCAGGTGTGGTAGGAAAGCATGGCAATATTCAGGGTCATGCTCTGATCCAGTGCCTGGGATAGTGATTTTTAAGGATTCCACGCACGCGCTTTCCCCATCCCAACGGCCAGCCTTCGATGCAGACTAATACCCAGCCATCCTCGCCGGAAGACGGCAAGGACTCGCCACGTAAATAAGCGGCTGCTTCTTCGCTTTCGGCAGGGAAATTGAGCACCTGTTGAACTTCATCCCAATGCAAAAAGAGGGCCAATGGATGGGCTGGCTCAAAACGGTTCTTCTTAAACGTTCCCACCCACAACCCGCGATGGACATGGCGCAATCCATCCAACCAGGGCAGGGCGGAGGGGAAGTAATACAGGCGCTCATTCCACAAGGAAAGGTAGGATTCATCTTGTAGCAAACGCGCGGCACTCGAAAGGGTCTGGGAAGCGAATTCCTGCCAGAGCTTGCGATAGGCCGGCGGAAGAGAGGGACGCGTGGTCTGCTGGTGAGCAAGGGGAGAAGCTCCTACACGTTGCAGGAGACAGACGAAATGTCCCTCGCCGGGGATACGATGTGGAAAAAGTCGTAATGCCCCATTCAATGACGCTTGGATTGAAGGGGAGAAAGCCCTTGAAAGCCAACCTGCTTGCCCTCCCATCGCCCCTTCGAATTTGGGGATAGGAATGACTCGGAATTCAGGGTGTTCTTCCAGGAAGGTAGCGATCACCTCTTCGTTTTCTTCTGGGGCAAAGGTGCAGGTGGAATAAAGCAAGTACCCGCCCGGGCGAACCAGGCGCGCAGCCAGGCGCAGGAGCACGATCTGACGCGCTGCACAACCGGCAATCATTGCCTCAGACCAGCAGGTCGGCGCCGAAGCATCTTTGCGGAACATTCCCTCGCCCGAACAAGGGGCATCCAACAACACCCGATCGAATCCATCGCCGAAGCGTTGCACCAGGCGTTCAGGGCTTTCGTTGGTAATGATCACATTCGGCGCCCCCCAACGCTCCACATTCATCACCAGTTGTCCCAGGCGCTTTTCTTTGATCTCGTTGGCGATCAATATCCCTTGTCCCTGCATCAACGCGGCGAGGTGGGTGGTCTTTCCGCCGGGTGAGGCGGCCATATCAAGCACCCGCTCGCCCGGCTGCGGCGCAAGGATTTCAGCCGCGGCCATCGCAGAAGGCTCTTGAAGGTAATACAACCCGGCCAGGTGAAAGGGGTGTTTTCCGGGGCGCTCTTCGCCGGAGAGCAAAAACGCCGAGGGACACCAGGGCACCTTCTCGCCCAGTGCAAAGGGACTGATGCGCGCGAATTCCTCAGGGGTGACTTTGAGCGTATTGACACGCAGGCCACTGCGCGGGGCTTCTCTCAACGCCTGGCGAAAGCGAGGATATTCCTCGCCAAGGTAGCGTTCCATGCGATCAAGAAAAAGGGGAGGCAGGTTCGCCATAATTCCATCTTCCGCAAAGGGCATTTTGCCCTCAAATGAGTCTAGCGCAAGAACTCACCGCAGAGAGTGCCGAGGGCGCGCTCTACGTGCCCTGCGCCGCGGCGGTAAAACGACCTTTTCGCAGCGAAGTCATCAAGCGCCCTTCGCCTTCCGCGTGGCAGGCTTTGCAATAGGTGCAATTATGCCATCAAATGATGCTCATCGCCTGAGATAAAGTGGAGTCATCTGGTATACTATTTGCCAAACCCGTTTCGCGCCAATGGCGCCAGGAGAGATGGCATGTTCTGGAAGAAGTGGCATTTTGTGTTTCTGGTGATTTTCGCCTTCGTCGCCTGCACCCCTCAGCCGGTCTTTTTCTGGACGGCAACGCCGCCGGAGCAGAACCTGCTGCCCAAAGAGACTCCCACCCTTTCCCCTACGCCAACTCCGCTCCCGACAGGCACCCCTACCCCGTCCCCTTCTCCCACCGTCACGCCAACTGATACCCCTCTACCTCCCCTGGTACCGCCCACTTTGGAGGCTTTCGCCGCGCTCCGGCAAATCTGGCAAGGGGAACCGGTCTATGCAGCAGATTCCAAACCAGGCTATCTCTTCCAGCTTGAATACGCAACCTTGGAGTGGGGATTGAGCAAGGATTACAGCGGCCAGCCGGCTCTGGTGCACCGGAACCTGCCGGATTGCTACCTCGTCGCCGCGCCGCCGCACGGATTGCCACCCGGAGTCAGGGTGGAAACGTTGCAGAAGACGCTAGGAAAGATCACCTTCGATGTGAACATAGTGCGCAATGCGCAAGGGCAGATCGAGTTGGTCACCCTGACCGGCGGCGATGGGAACATCTTGACCGCTTTCCAGGTGAATCCCGGTTCACAGGCGGATGCCTGTCTGCAGGCCGTTGAAAGCCTTTTGAGCACACTGCGCAGTATGCTACAGCCGTGAGGGGCTATGAGGAAAAACGTGCGCTGGGTCTTCCCACTGCTGCTCGGCCTCGGCCTGGTGGCAGGCTTTTTCGGCGGGACGGGGCCAAAGGTCGAGGCACGATCCGCCGCAGAACCAGCTCAGGCCGGCGCGGTAGCTCCGTTCCTGTATCCGCCCTTTCCCGGACGCGCGGTTCAATCATCTATCTTTGATCATTCCAACCCTAATTACACCCAGAGCGATCGCCTGATCGTGCTCTACAGTGGCGATATTGCCCAAAAAGATTGCCCTAATCCGCCCCCTGCCGGCACTCCACCACCAGGCGGGGTTTGTGATCTGGGATATGGAGTTTATTGGAGTTACACCCTAGGGGATTGGATTTACTACAACGGCCATGATGGGATAGATTACGCCTTCGCCTATCGTCCCATCTATGCGGCTGCGAACGCGGAACGGGTGGTCTATGCAGGCTGGTGGGACCCGCAAAACCACCGCAGCGCGCTGGGGCTCTACGTCAAACTGCGCCATGCAAACGGTTATTCGACCGTCTATGGGCACATGAGCGCCCTGGCGGTGCAGAGCTGCGCCACGACACCCTGCCCTCCCGTCAAACAAGGGGATGTAATCGGTTACAGTGGGAATACCGGCAATTCTACCGGCCCCCATCTGCACTTCTCGGTTTTCAACGCGGCAAACAAACCGGTGGATCCATATGGCTGGGGAGGCGCAGAGGGTGCCGATCCCTGGGTGTACAACCCGAGCAATCCGCTTTGGGTAGCTTACCCGGCGCTGGAATACTACGGTGCTCGCATTCTGCCTTCCGGCGACCCGTTGCCCTATCCTATGCCCCCAAGCGGAGGCCGCATCGTGGACGATGGGAGCGTAAATTTTGACGAGACACCGAACAACTGCTGGACGCGCCTTTATACCCAAAGTGCCCAAGGGGGGCTGATGCGCTATGCCCCGGCTTCGGCCACGCTCAGCTGTACGGCCACCTGGCAACTCCCGCCGGGAAGTAGTGCGGGGCTTTATGCGGTCTATGTGCGAATCCCATCCCTCCATGCCACGACCGAAGGTGCAGTTTATACCATCCGTCATCAAGGGCGTAACGATCGGATCGTGCTAAGCCAAGCGCCATTCCCAAATGTCAGTGTACCCGATGGCTGGCTATTCCTGGGGCGCTATGAATTCAGCGGGCAAGGGGATGAATATGTGCGCCTAACCAACCAGACTCAGGATGAGAGCGCCAAGATGGGAGTGCTGGAAGTAGGCGTAGATGCGGTGCAGTTTGTTTTTTTGGGGAATGTGACACCCACCCCACCCCAACCGCAAAGCCCCACCCCAACGCTTTCCCCCACCGTTACCCGCACGCCTACCGTCACTCGCACGCCCACCGTGACATATACCCCCACGATCACCCGTCCTCCCACCGTCACACGAACACCGACAGCCACGCGCACGCCAACAACGACCTATACCCCGACTCCCACCCGCACCCCGACCGCCACGCGCACCTCTACTCCTACTCGGACGCCGACCCGCACCCCCACCCCTTCGCGCACTCCGACTCCCACGCACACACCCCGTCCGACCGCCACACCGGTTTATACCCGCATCTCGATCTACTTTGCCAGTAGCTACCGCCTGCGCTATAACTTGCCTCCTTATCAAGTGGCCGGGACGCGCTGGATACTGACATCAAAGTTACCCCAAGCAGTATTGAACGAATATTTCAAGGGGCCGGGAGCAACCGAGCGCTATTCTTACGGTTGGGTGGCGCTCTATAACGGCTTCACAGGCTACGATCGTCTGGAGATACGGGATGGGATTGCACACGTGTTCCTGAAGGGAAACTGCATCTACGAAGGACGCGATTTCACCATCGCCGAGCTGATTGCGCTTAACCTGAAACAATTCCCCCAGATTCGCTACGTCAAAGTCTATGACGCCAACGGACAAACGCAATTCCCAGAAGGCGAGCGGGATTCGCGCCCGGCCTGCCTGGAAGCCTGGTTCACTCCATCGCCTACGCCTTAGCCATAAGACCGCGAAAAATCACTCATCTTCTCCCGTATCCGAAACCAAGCCCAGGCGACGCGCCTGCTCATACGAGATCACATCGGGATTGACGGGTAAATTGCTGTGCTTCGCAGCGGCTTGCTCCCAGAAAGAATCTGCATCCAAAGTGATCTTTTGCTGCGTCGCACGATGCAACAATTCTTCCAGGTTCTGCGTGGGGACACCCATGGTAGCAGGTGTGGCTTCTTCTGTCGTTTCGGCAACCTCCGGCAACGGCGCAACTCCGAGGGATTTTAACCCCTGCTCAATTTCTTCGCAGCCATCCTGTGCGCGCCGCAAGATACTTCCCAAACGCGTCTCGGCAGCCAACCCCGGCCCAACCAGCAGGAGAGCATGGGCTGTATCCACCGGCAGGAAGACCAGGTCAAATTGCTCATTCTGAAAGGCATGGATTTGGAAAGAAGGGGCAGAGTGGAACAGGCGCGCTATCTTCAGCCCGGCGCTATAGATTGCCATCAAGGCTGAAAGCAGGCTGACCTCCATGCTGGTATCCGGCAAGTCACCGGCACGAGCGATCACGCGCCCGCGCTCGCTGATCAGATACACACAGTGCGCCTGACTATCCTGCCGCAAGCGGCTCAGAGCTTCGGCGATAGATTGACGCTGTACTTCTTCGCTCTCTTCCTCAGGCAAAATCACCGATTGCAGGCCCAGGGCGCGCTCCACGGTGTTCAGGAAATCCCCAAGCGGAATAGGCTTATCGAAAATAGCAATGGGGTTGATTTTGCGCATTGCCTGCCGCGCTGCTGCCTCCTGAACGGCAGAAATAATGATCACCTTAATATCTGGCTGACGGGCACGCGCTTTCTCGATCAATTCCACCCCATTCATGCCGGGTAGACGATAGTCCACAACCAGCAAATCCACTTTTCGCCGTGAAATTTCAAGAAGAGCTTCCTCGCCAGACGGGACTTCTAC
Source organism: Anaerolineales bacterium (assembly GCA_046292855.1). Taxonomy (GTDB): domain Bacteria; phylum Chloroflexota; class Anaerolineae; order Anaerolineales; family Villigracilaceae; genus 630D-37. The sequence continues at coordinate 719 of JBKBPX010000060.1, read as the reverse complement.
AATGCGCAAATCATGGCCTAGCGTATCCAGGGTCGAGCGCAACAGGCGTGTGACCTCGCGGTGGTCATCAACAAGGAGCAAGCAGGGGATGGATGACATGCGATTATTATAATGTGAATTTGAGATGAGGGAAAGGCTTCCGTCGGAAGTTCGAAATTAAGGACAAGGCAGTCACAATCGTCAAGAAGGACGCCAAAGCAACACCGAGTATGGCCCGCCAATCCCGGGAAGCAACAGACCACTTTTGCTGGAGCAAGACGAACAACCAGCGCCTTCCGATAAGATTCAACATTAGCAATCTCTTATCGTTGCGCATTGGTGACGAACAAAATTTATCCAATTTTTAAACCTTTTCCTGATTCTACATCGGAACTTCAGGAGAAAAGGTTCGCAACCAAGCATCTGTGATATAATGGGTGCGAGTCCAGGCCCCGAGTTTGGACCGAGCGAGGGAAGGTTTTGTCTTTGAGCAAAACCGCCATGAGCTCTAAACTCGAGTCCTTTTAGGCCATTTTATCTTTTCTAGGAGGAACTCAAATATGCGCTCCACGAGTATTGTGTTGGTTATCTTTGCACTTGTCAGCCTGGGATGTAGCGCTGTTCCTCTTCTCCAACCTACTCCCACGCCGACGCAAACCCCCACCGTTACCCCATCGCCCACCCCCACTTTCACACCTTCGCCAACTCCTACCCTGACGCCCACCTTCACCCCAACACCG
>JBKBPX010000059.1:0-14895 GCA_046292855.1 Anaerolineales bacterium | reverse complement strand
ATACCCAGGGCTTTCTGCGCGGCTTTTACCAGTGGCCGGCTGAGGCCGGCGGGCACATCGGGAAACAGATCGGTGAGGTACCAGGCGTTGGGAAATCGCTGCCCCAGTGTCGCCACTCGTGTCCAGAAACCCGAGATCGTGTGCAGGTCGAAATGTCACCGTATGATCTGACACGGGGGCGAATTGTTTTTCGGCAGCGCCGGGAATCTCCTCTGGTCGTCGAAGAGGAATAGCGCCAGAATGCCTTTGGACTCATGTAGGAGCTATTTATCCTCCGAAGCAACTTCGGAGGATTTTCGCTTTTAATTCTCTCCAGTCCTCGTTTATCGTCGGATCGGACGGCACCGAGTATAATACAGCTGCTATGTCTACGCCTTTGATAGTTGGTATCCGTTTTAGTCGAAGTGGAAAAGTTTATCATTTTGATAGCAGTCGCGTTCCTGATGTCGCTATTGGTGACTATGTGGTGGCTAACACCTCGCGCGGTCAACACATTGGTGAGGTGGTAAAGGTTTTCTCTACCCCTCCTCCGCCGCCTGAAGAGGGTTGGAAAGCTGTGGAACGGCGTGCCACTGCGGCGGATATGACCCTGTGGGAATACTGGAAATCGCGTCAAGATGAGGCCCTGACGCGCTGCCAAGAACGGGCGAAGGAGCTTGGTTTACACCATATAAAATTCGTGGCGGCTGAATTCAACTACGATGGCTCGCGCCTGGCCTTCGTCTTTTCTGTGGCTGAAGGCGAAGCCAAGATGGACCTAAAATCGCTGCGCCAGGATATGCAGGCACTCTACCCCTCGGCGGTGATCGAGATGCGCCTGGTTGGCCCGCGCGATGTGGCGAAAATCTTTGGCGGCATGGGAGCCTGCGGGATCGAGACGCGGTGCTGCACGCGCTTCCTGACCGAATTCAGCCCGGTTTCAATCAAAATGGCCAAGGAGCAAGGAATTTCCCTGACTCCCGAAGAAATTACCGGTATGTGTGGGCGATTGCGTTGTTGCCTGCTCTATGAATACCAGCAATATGTGGAGGCGCGGCAGCAGTTACCCAAGCGAAATAAGCGTGTGGTCACACCTCGCGGTGAAGGGAAGGTAGTAGACGTCTATCCCCTTTCTGAGCTGGTCGTCGTCCAATTCGATGGGGAGCCAAAAACTACTGCCCTTTTCCATCGCTCTGAATTGCAACCCTGGGATGAGCTGGAAGCATTACGACGAAAGGCTGAGACGCCTTGCAATCAAGAAAACGGTGGATGTACCTGCGGTAAAGGAAGTGAATCATGATGCCCGATGCTCCTGACTCCTGGCCAACGCCCCAAGAGATACTGGTTATCCTGGCTCACCCGGATGATCCTGAATTTTTCTGCGGCGCTACCCTGGCGCGATGGGCACAGGCCGGCCATATTATCCGTTACTGTCTGCTGACCTGCGGGGATAAGGGGCGTAATGAACATAATCAGCATATCCCGGCAGAAGAGCTGTGTGCCCTCCGTCACGAGGAGCAGCGCGCCGCCGCCCGCCTGATCGGGGTACACGAGGTCCATTTTCTTGACCTGGAAGATGGTTATCTGGTGCCTGATCTGAATTTGCGCCGCATAATCGTGCGCCTGATCCGCCGCTTTCGTCCGTCCGTCTTGGTCACATGTGACCCGCTTAACCTCTATCCCAGCACTACTTACGGCCTGAACCATCCCGATCATCGTGCCGCCGGTCAGGCTGTGCTAGATGCGGTCTTTCCGGCTGCCGGAAACGCACTCTATTTTCCCGAATTGCTTGAGGAGGGTTTGGAACCCCATACCCCGCGCGAGGTGTGGATTTCTCTACCTGTGCAACCTAATGTAGTTTTGGATGTCACGGACACCTGGCCGATCAAGATTCGGGCGCTATTGGAGCATAAGTCACAGATCGGCGATCCTCAGGCATTTATAGAGCGAATGAGAAAACGCTGGGCCGAGGAAAGCAGGGAGGAAAACCCGCGGTACGAGGAGAAGTTCCGCCGCTTGCTTTTTGGGTGAGGCCACATGCGCATCGGGATGATGGCGGATGCCTATAAGCCGCACGTCAGCGGGATTACCCACTATATTGAGCTTAATAAGCGTTACCTGGAAGCCGCCGGACACGAGGTCTACGTGTTCACCTTTGGGGACATGGAATATGCAGATGAAGAACCTCGCGTCATACGCTCACCAGGCATTCCGCTAGCGGATACCGGCTACTATCTTTCGCTACGTTACACAACCCAGGCGCGACGGTTGCTTCAGACAATGGACGTTGTGCATGTCCATCATCCTTTTCTGAGCGGTCGGCTGGCGCTGAGATATTGCCGCCCTTTGCGCATTCCCATCGTTTTTACCAACCATACCCGCTATGATCTATATGCCCAGGCTTATGTGCCCTTCTTGCCTGACGAAATGAGCGAATCTCTTTTGAGGGCTTATCTACCTGCTTTTTGTGATGCGGTGGATAAAGTGATCTCACCCTCTGCCGGGGTTGCTCAGGTGTTGCGAGACTTTGGAGTCAAAGCCCCCATAGAGGTTGTGCCAAATGGGGTCGAACTAAAGCGCTTCCATCAGGCACAGCCTTTTCCCCGCTCCGAATTTGGATTTGATGATGACGATGTGCTCCTGGTTTATGCCGGGCGGATCGCTCCTGAGAAGAACCTTGCTTTTCTGCTCCAGGCATTTTCCGGAGTCGCTCGTGCTTGGCCGAACGTTTATCTCCTCCTGCTCGGAGGGGGACAAAAACAATGGGAAGATGAACTCAGGCGTTTAATCGGGGAATTGGGAATAGGCAAACGGGTACGCTGGACAGGGATGATCCCCTACGAGCGCCTTTCAGGGTACTTGGCGATGTGCGATGCGTTTGTGACCGCTTCCGTGACCGAAGTCCACCCTCTTTCGGTCATCGAGGCGATGGGCAGCGGTTTGCCTGTAGTAGGCATTCGCTCGCCAGGTGTTGGGGATACGGTCATACATGAAGTGACGGGATTCCTCTCCACCCACGATTTGCCCACCTATACGGCCTATCTGATGCGGATTTGCCTGGAAAAGGAACGTCGCCGCGAAATGGGATTTCGTGCTCGGCAGGAATCTGAGAAGTATGACATCCAGCGGACATCCCAAATCATGCTCGAACATTATACGCAACTGGTCGCCGCTTTGCGCCCGCATCAATCGGATTGGCGGGTGCGTTTACGGGCCTTATGGGAGCGCCTGCACCGATGAATCGCCGCCAAGCACTTGGAAAGTGGGGAGAGGAAACAGCCCGACGGTATCTATTGAGCCGTGGTTACCGCATTCTGGAGCAAAATGTCCGCACACCTTATGGGGAAATTGATCTCATCGTGCAACGAAATGACGATCCGGTCGTGATATTCGTTGAGGTCAAGACGCGCGCCTCTTCTTCTCTGGGGTGGCCGGAGGAATCGGTGACCTTGCGGAAGGCCTCCCATCTTCTGGCCTCTGCCGACCATTATGCCGCCGAACACGGGATTGAATCTTGGCAGATTGATGTGATCTCTATCATTGGGAGCCCTGGAAAAGGTTATCGCCTGCAGCATTTTGAAAACGCGCTGGGGGGATAAAGAAAGGCTTCCGAGTCCTGAACTCGGAAGCCTCTGCTTTGCATGGAAAGGTTAGCGCTTGACCTCAACCTTGGTCGCTGTGAAGGAACCATCTGCCTCGGGATATCCCTTTACCTCCACATAGGCTCCTACTTGGACCGGGCCTTTCTTCTGCTCAATGCGCGTGTTGGCAGTGACATGGACGACGCGCCCGCTCACGGTCCAATCGCCGATCAGACCACCGGCCGGCAAGGCTTCTACCATACCGTAGAATTTCTCGCCCTTCACCTCGATCTTGGTGGCATTGATGAAGCCATCGGATTGAAGATAGCCTTTAACCTCCACTTGACGACCGATCTCGGCCGGCACTTCCTGCTTGATGACCGTGGTACTGAATACATGCACTGTGTACCCGCTTACGGTCCAATCGCCCACCAGCGAAGCGGCAGGAAGGCTTTCAATGACTCCTCTCAGTTTGAACTGACCTCCGCTAGAAGCGAGGGCAGGCTGGGGGGCAAGGGTGGAAAAGATGAGTATAAGCAGCCATAAAGAGAAGAAAAGTTTCCTGGCCATATTTGCCTCCGTTTGGTTGGAATTTGGAAGCCAAATCACCGAATCTATTGTAATTCTAGCTTTCATTCCCCTCGGGGTGTTAAAGGCGGCTTTACTCTCTTGTTAAGGTTTCTTTATTTGGATGCGCAAATCGTTGCAAAAGCGTTGCGCAAGCAGGGAAAAGCGCCATGCATTGGATCGGAATTCCCTAATGATGGGGTTTGCCTTTCGGCAGGAATCGGCGATAAAATTCAAGATAGCATTGCTTGAGTGTACTGCAAAAACTCACCACAGAGAGAACATAGAGCGCACAAAGGTTTTTCATTATCAACTCTCCGTGTACTTTGTGCACTCTGTGGTAAACAGGCCTTTTTGCAGTAGAATCATTGCTTATCCTGCAACGTTCAGAATGCGGCGTGACGATCATCGCTATTTGGCAAGGCGCTTGCCTCATCGTGGATCGAGTTCTCGGAGGAGCCGGAGATACGGATTTCTCCGGGCGCCGCGTATCTCTCGGTAGGATAGGCTAACTCTCTCACTTCAGGAGTTTCCAATGACCGTCGTTCTCGATGGCTCTTCCTTGACGATCGAAAAGCTGGTTGCGGTGGCACGGTTCGGGGAGCGCGTCGAACTCCATCCCCAAGCTTTGGAACGGATTCGGGTCTGCCGGGCTTTGCTGGAGCGGAAACTGGCGGCAAAAGAGATTATGTACGGTACCAATACCGGCATCGGTGAATTCTCGGAGCACGTGCTCAGCGATGAGCAGGTCAAAGAGTTCCAGCGTTATCTCGTCTATAACCATGCTGCCGGCATCGGTGATCCGCTGCCCATCGAACAGGTGCGGGCGGCCATGCTCAGCCGCATCAACGTCCACGCGCACGGGAATTCGGCCTGCCGTCCCGAAATCACCCTGACTTTGGTAGAAATGCTAAACAAGGGGGTGACGCCGGTGGTTTGTCAGAAAGGCTCGGTCGGCGCAAGCGGTGACCTGGCGCCGATGGCGCAGATCGCGCTGCTGCTCCTGGGAGAAGGCGAAGCGTTCTACCAGGGTGAACGCTTGCCGGGACGGGTGGCCATGGAGCGCGCTGGCATCCCCATCCCTGGACTGGAAGCACGCGACGGCCTGGCGACGATCAACGGCGCAAATGTGTTAACGGCTATCAGTGCTTTGCAGCTTTATGACATGGAGCGTTGGCTCAAACAGGCCGAGATCGCCGCTGCCATGTCGCTGGAGGCGCTTTTGGCCAATCTCAAGCCCTATGATGAACGACTGCATCGCCTGCGCGGCTTCCCCGGCGCGATTGCCTCAGCGCGCAACATCATGAAGTGCCTCGCCGGTTCCGATTTGACCACCGGCAAGGTCAAGACCAAGGTACAGGATGCCTATTCCATGCGTTCGACCCCGCAAGTGATCGGTGCCGCACGCGATGCCTTGCGCTGGGCGCGTCAGCAGGTGGAGATCGAGCTGAACGGCGTCGGTGACAATCCGATCTGGATTCCGGAGGATGGTGTCACCCTCACCGGCGCCAATTTCCAGGGGACGCCGGTTGCCTTGCCGATGGATATGGTCGGCGCAGCGATTACGATGGTATGCGTCCTTTCGGAGCGCCGGCTCAACCGCCTGACCAATCCAGCCCTTTCCCAAGGGTTGCCTGATTTCCTTACCCCCAACCCCGGCTTCTTCTCCGGCATGATGCTCAGCCAATATACCGCAGATCACCTCATCGTGGAGCAACGCATCCTTTCCATGCCGGCCAGCATCCAATCCATCCCGGCCGCTGCCGATCAGGAGGACTTTGTCTCGATGGGCATGAACACGGCCCTGAAGAACGAGCGCATCCTGGATAACGCCTATGGTGTGCTGGGGATTGAATTCATGGCTGCAGCGCAGGCGCTGGATTTCCGGGGGTTCCAAAATGGGCGCGGTGTTCAGGCCGCACAGCGCGTCATTCGTAAATATGTGCCCCGTCTGGACGAGGATCGCCCGCTCTATAAAGATCACAACATCATGAAAGAGCTGGTCAAATCTGGTGAGATTCTCGAAGCCGTGGAAGGCGAGGTGGGGCCATTGGAGTGAGCATGGGGACGCTGTATCTTATCGCCACCCCTATTGGTAACTTAGACGACCTTTCGCCGCGTGCGCTGCGCATTTTGCAGGAGGTGCCGCTGATCGCCGCCGAAGACACGCGCCGCACGCGGCAATTGCTCCTGGCGAAAGGCATTCAGCATAAAAGGCTGATCAGCTACCATGCGCACAACCAAAAGGAACGTGAGCCAAGCCTGCTGAAGGCACTCGAAGAGGGGGACGTGGCGTTGGTCTCGGATGCTGGCACGCCGACCCTCAACGATCCGGGCTATGAACTCGTACGGGCGGCAATTCAGGCCGGACATAGCATTGTGCCCATCCCCGGGCCGGCCGCGCCGATTTTGGCGTTGATCGCTTCGGGTCTGCCGACCGACACCTTTCTTTACCTGGGCTACTTGCCGCGCAAGCGCAATGAACGCCGGGCACGCTTGGAGGCTGTTCGCCATTTGCCCTTCACGCTGATTTTCCTTGAAGCCCCTCATCGCCTGATTGAGATGTTGGAGGATGTTTTGGATGTATTGGGAGACCGCCGATTGGCTCTGGCGCGCGAATTGACGAAGGTGCACGAAGAGATCTGGCGCGGCAACGTGAGCGCCGCGCTGCGTCACCTCGACCTTGAGCCACCGCGCGGCGAATTTACGCTCGTCGTGGAAGGCGCCGGTCAGGTTGCCTCCCCACGCTGGAGCGAGGCCGAGTTGGATCAGGCGCTCCGTCAAGGCCGCACGCAGGGGGAATCGGCTGCCGAACTGGCACGCAAGCTGAGCAAGATGAGCGGCTGGAAACGGCGTGAAGTGTATGAACGGTTGCGGATGGTTGAGGTGGACGGTAGACGGTAGACGGTGGACGGTGGACGATGGACGGTGGAGGAGGAAGGCTCTCTTGAGCAAAATATGGATAGGGGGTGGGCTGCTTCTTCTCGGGGCTTGCATACCGTCTACGGTTGCCCCGATGCAACCCGTGTCTACGCCTCGTTTGGCGGCCTTTCAGAGTTCTGTCTCCCAGTTGGTGTTTTTTGATGATGCCCTGCACGCGCGCGAATTCTTTCCCTTGCCCCTGCCAGGAGGCTGTACGGCGCAGCGCATGGAGGCTGCTCCACGCGGCGAGCGCCTGGCTCTGGAGGTGGAATGTGCTTCGGGACCGCAGGTGCTTCGGTGGGATGCGCAGCGCAGGGCCCCGCATGATGTCACTGCGGATTGGGCACAGGATGCTCATTTGCTGGGTTGGAGCGCCGATGGGCAGGCGGTTTATTTAAGGGTGAATTCCCTAAGTGATCCTCGCCTTGTCCGCTGGGAATGGGATGGAAAAATCCAGGCTTTGCCCCTCCCGCCCTTTACATATCATGTGGATGAAGCGCCAGATGGTCGCCTGCTTTTCGCCTGGACGCAAGGAGTGGGGTTCGGGAGTGAATTGGTTGTGCTAACGGGTGGAGAAACTGCTCTTTTGAGGAGAGAGGTTGGCTTTGTTTTCGCCTTTGCACGCTGGTCGCCACAGGGAGAGCGCATAGCTTTCATCCGCTTTCCGGATAGCACGGTGCCCTTCCCATCCGGGGAACTGGTGGTGATGCAGGAGCCTACTTGGGAGGCGCAGGTGCTCTCCGATGCTGATGCGGCGCAGGGATTGGCCCCTCTTTGGTCGCTGGATGGAACGCGGATGCTCTTTGCACGGCGTGTAGCGGGAAGTGACGAAACGCCACCCTTCACCAATCTATGGGCAGTGGAAGTGCAGAGTGCTCATCTCTGGCCGTTAACCCATTTTCAGGATGTTCATCTGCTCTCTTTTCAGCTTTCCCCAGGAGGGGAGAGGATCGCTCTCGCCATTGAGCGCGCCGGCAGGCAACAGGCCGGCCTGGTGGATTGGGAAGGGGATGATTTTCTCTTCTTGGAGGTAGAGGATGCGTGCTGTGTGACCTGGGTGAGATGACGGTATAATCGGTCATGCAGAGGTGGGTCCACTGCGAGACGCAAAGAGCGCACGCGCTGGATAGTCTCATGCAGTCTGATAGCTGAGGATGAGCTGGAGGTTGGACATTTCGTCCATGCCGGGTTGGGAGCGCAGGGTGTTTCATCATCATGCCGTTACCACAAACCTTTCTACGGTAGGGGTACATGGGTTCTATTCGTTCTAAGTTGCGATCGGTTTTTCCCAAGCCCTTGTGGGCTTTTTTGCGTCAGGTTTACCTTTCCGTGCTCCTCTTGCCGCAGGTGCCAGGGGCATATCTTCATCCCTGGCGAAGGCTTAGCCTGCAGAGGCTGAGTGCGCTGAAAGATGTGCATCGCGGCAAACGCGCTTTTCTCATCGGGAACGGCCCCAGCCTGCGGCAGACCGACCTTTCGCTTCTTCGCAATGAATTTACCTTCGGCCTGAACCGCATCTACCTGCTCTTCCCGGAATTAGGTTTTACCACCACCTACCTTGTTTCGATCAACGATCTGGTGATTGAACAATGTCGTGATGAGATCGCTGCGCTACCTATTCCGAAGTTTCTCTCCTGGCGTTCCCATCGCTATTTCGAGGGAATGCGCCTGAGCAGGGAAGCCTTGCCGACCTTTCTTTACACTACCTACGAAAAGCCTACTTTTGCCCGGGATGCGCGCTTCCGTCTCTGGGAGGGGGCAACCGTGACTTATGTGGCGCTCCAGTTGGCCTTTCATATGGGCTTTGAGACGGTTATCCTGATCGGCGTGGATCACAATTTTGTGACGCGCGGGCCGGCTAACCAGACCGTGGTCTCCGAGGGAGATGATCCCAACCACTTCGATCCGCGTTATTTTGGGAAGGGTTTCCGCTGGCAATTGCCCGATCTGGAGACTTCCGAGATCGCCTATCGCATGGCGCGGCGCGCCTATGAGCAGTCCGGCCGTCAGGTGTTAGATGCGACGATCGGAGGGAAACTGACCATCTTCCCGAAGGTGGACTACTATGCCCTTTTCTAGTGGAGGGGGAGATAACACCACCTTTCTACTTCTCCAGAAAAAACCAGGCGGGGACTTGAATCCTCGCCTGATTCGTTGAATATGTACTTGCTCGGAGATGACTTTCGCCTATGTCCCCTTCATCTCTTCAGGTTCGACATGGACGGTGACATCCGAGTGGGGCAGGATGGACTGCACGCGTTGCTCGACGCGCTCGGTCATGGCATGCACCTCGCGCAGGTTTGCCTCGCCGTTCATGGTGATGTGCAGGTCAACGAACCAGTGGGCCCCGGAGGGACGGATACGCACAGCGTGGCAATCTTCGATCCCCTCCATGGTTTCTACGGCATGGATGATGCGCTCGGCAACCCCGGCGGGAGCCGTGTCTATAAGGGCGTAGAGGGTGCGCAATCCAAGCTCTCCGCTTACGTAGATGACGATCAGCGCGACAATCATCGCGGCAATGGCATCCGCTTGCGCCATCCACGAAAGAGCCGGGAAGTACTTGGCCAAGGTCACGCCGATCAGGCCCAGGATGACTACGCTGGAAGACCAGATGTCGGTGCGAAAGTGGAGCGCATCGGCCTCCAATGCTTGGCTATTGTATTTTTGTGCGGTGCGTTGCAAGAGACGGGAACGTGAATAGTCAACAGCAATGGAGACGAGCATAACCATAAATCCCCAAACCGATGGCTCCACCTCTACATGCTTGAAGAAGAGCCGCTGGATGGCCTCGTAAATGATCCAGAGGGCGGTGAAGAGCAACAGCAGGGTCTCAAAGAGGGCTGAGAGGTTCTCAATTTTGCCGTGCCCGAAGGGGTGTTCCCGATCGGGTGGGTGATCGGCGGCTTTGACGGCAAATAGGGTTATGCCGGCCGCGGCAAGATCGAGTGCGGAATGCGCGGCTTCGGCGAGGATACCCAGGGAATGGGTGATCCATCCGACGATGAGTTTGAAAGCGGTCAGACCAATGGCAGCGAGGAGTGAGCTTAAAGCGGCCTGACGTTTTTCTTCGCTAGCTAGCAGAGACATTTTGCTTCTCCTCTCGCGGCCAGCCGAGACGGATGCGTCCACGTTCCATTTCGACGCCTAGAATTTCGACTTCAATCACTTCACCGACAGCCAACCGTGTTCCTTTGGGGATTTGCGAGATATGGAGCAGGCCATCCTGTTTGACACCGATGTCTACGAAGGCCCCGAAATCCACTACGTTGCGCACCGTGCCTTTCAGACGCATGCCAACTTGCAAGTCCTCCATCTTGACCACGTCGGAACGCAGAATGGGCGGCGGAGCGTCCTGACGTGGATCGCGGCCGGGGCGCAGAATTTGATCGAGAATATCGCCGAGCGTTGGCTCGCCGCAGTTCAGTTCTTGTGCCAGCTTGGGGAGTGGGGTCTTCGCTAGGAGGCGTTCCAGAGCGGTTTTGCGCTCCTCTAAAGGGGCATCGAGAGAGATTCCAGCGCGGCGTAACACTGCGCGGGCGATCTCGTAACTTTCGGGGTGAATGGCAGATGCATCCAGCGGTTCATCGCCGCCGCGAATGCGCAAAAAGCCGGCCGCCTGCTCGAAGGATTTCGGCCCGAAGCCGGGCACTCTGCGCAATTCCTGGCGCGTGCGGAAGGGGCCATGCTCCTGGCGGTAGGCGACGATGGCCTGCGCCAGCTTGGGGCCAATGCCGGAGACATAGGTCAGAAGGGCCGGGCTGGCTGTGTTCACATCCACTCCCACTGCATTGACCACGCTTTCGACTACTCCCTCCAGCGCGTGGGAGAGGGCAGTTTGGTCCACATCGTGTTGGTAAAGGCCCACGCCGATGGATTTCGGGTCAATCTTGACCAGTTCCGCCAAGGGGTCTTGGGCACGACGGGCGATGGAGACTGCGCCGCGCATGGAAACATCCAAGTGTGGCAACTCCTGGCGCGCCAACGGCGAAGCGGAATAGACTGAAGCTCCTGCCTCATTGACGATCAGGTACTTCGTCTGCGGTGCATGGCGCGTGAATTCGGCGACCAGCTTTTCGGTTTCGCGCGAAGCAGTGCCATTGCCGATCACGATCAGGGTCACTTTGTGACGTTCGGCCAACGTCTGGAGGGTTTTCAAGGCTCCCTGCCAATCGTTTTGCGGCTCGTGGGGGTAGATAGTGGCGGTATCCAGCAGTTTGCCGGTGGGGTCTACGACGGCAACCTTGCAACCGGTGCGGTAGCCGGGGTCAATGCCCAAGACGACGTGTCCGACCAGCGGTGGCTGGGTGAGCAGGGCGCGCAGGTTGGTGGCAAAGACCTGGATCGCATGACTCTCTGCTTTTTCGGTGAGCATTCGGCGCAAATCGCGCTCGATGGCCGGCAGGAGCAGGCGCTTTGCCCCGTCTTTTGCGGCCTGGATCAGCTCATCCGCAAAAGGTGAGAGCGGATCGGCAGGGTATTCTGCTTCGATCGCGCTCCACCAATCCCGCTCGGGGACCTCGATCCAAACGCGCAGGATGCCTTCCCGTTCGCCGCGATTGAGTGCCAGGATTTGGTGCGGTTGCAGGCGGTCAAGGCGCGCCTTGAAGTCGTAGTAATCCCGATAGACCTGGCGCTCGTCCGTGGCTTCTTCGACTTTTTGAGCAGAGAGGGTGGCGAAGCGAAGTGCCTTTTCGCGCACTGCGCCGCGCACATTGGCGTTATCGCTGATGACTTCGGCGACGATATCGCGAGCGCCTTCCAGGGCTTCCTGCGGGTTGGAAACTTGCTCATTCAAGTAATCTGCGGCGATCTCCAGGGCCGAACGCGTTTTCTTGACTTGTTGCAGGATCAGGTTGGCCAGCGGCTCCAGCCCTTTCTCACGAGCGATGGTGGCCCGGCTGCGACGTTTGGGCTTATAGGGGGCGTAGAGGTCTTCGAGCGCGGTCATGGTGGATGCGGCTAGGATGGCGGCGCGCAGCTCTTCGGTTAACTTGCCTTGTGCTTCGATGCTTTTAAGCACAGTGGCACGACGCTCGTCCAGCTGGCGCAGGCGTTCTACCTCGTCGGCAATGAAGCGGATTTGTTCTTCATCGAGGGAGCCGGTCATTTCCTTGCGGTAACGCGCAATGAAGGGAATCGTGTTTCCCTCATCCAACAGGCGAATGACCGCATCTACTTGGTGGGGACGAATTTGCAGGAGGGTGGCGATCGTTTCGGCGTAGCTCATACGCAAAATTCTACCATAGCCGGAGTGGAGTATAATTTGCCCATGTTTCCTCTCCTTCAGGTTCGCCGTAATCATGCACTGGAACATGCTACTCTTCATGTGCTGGCCCGTGATCTGCCGCAGCGCCCACTGGCAGGATATTCCTATTCCGGCGGCATCTTCATTTTCGGAGATGTGCCGAGCGAGGCGTTAATGGCGGCACTGCATGAGGCCGAGAGGCGTTTGCGACAAGGGGAGCACTATCTGGCGATTCATCCCGGCTGTGGCACGAACCTTAGCATGGCACTTTTCCTGACAACCGGCCTGGCCTGGCTACCTTTGCGCGGGCGTATGGATTCCCCGCGTCGCTGGGGTTGGCGTATACCGATTGCGACGTTGCTCGCACTCTTGGGGTTGTTCCTGGCGCGCTGGCTCGGCCCTTGGGCGCAAAAGTATCTTACGACAGAGGCAAATCTGGGAGATTTGGCCATTCTGAGCGTGGATCGGGTCACTCTCGGCCCCTGGCAATTCCATCATATTCGCACCGGGGGAAGAATTCAAGGTGCAAGAAGGGATGAGTAGCGCAATCTGGGTGCTTGTGATCATAGTGACTCTGATCGGGGTTGCTATCGGTCGTTACTGGCTGCGCATCAATCGCGCCACGATTGCGCTGGTAGGGGAGCAGCGTGCCGATGACCTTTTCCATCTCATGACGCTACTGCCAAAAGGTCGCTTTACCGCGGAGGGTGTCGAGTGCGCTAAAAAGAGATCTCTGCGCTCTAGCGTTCGCTGCGCTGAGTTTTTGCAGTGGAATCATCTCATGCGTCCTGTTGCGGCGCGTGGCGTTGGTTTCTGTCGTGCTCCGCAATTTGGTCTCGAATAGGCCGGCGGTGCTCCTTTTCCGCTGTTGATTCCGCAATTCCCGAACCCTATGCAGGCCTGGCTCACTCTGGCTCTGGCGATAGCCTTTGCCGATGATCTGACTTTGCTTGGGCTGGTGGCGAATTTGATCGTGAGAGAGACGGCGCGCAGGCGCGGGTCCAATCGGGCTTCATTGAGTACCTGCGTGCCGGCGTGCCGATTACGCTTTTAAGCCTGATAGCAGAGGTTCTATGGCTTCAGATGCTTTTCCGATAGACGAGGCTCTGCGCACCCGCGCGCTGGCCATCCACCGCCGATTGTTGGAGGTCTATGGCGAGCCAGATTGGCGACGACCTCTGCCGCCGCTGGATGAATTGGTCTCAACCATCCTTTCCCAAAATACGAACGATCTCAATCGGGACCGTGCCTTCGATGCGTTGCGTGCCCGTTTTCCGACCTGGGAGGCGGTGCGGGATGCACCACTGGATGAGGTTATAGAAGCGATTCGCCCGGCCGGTTTGGCACAGCAAAAAGCGCCGCGTCTGCAGCAGGTCCTGAGGGAAATTACGCAACAGCGCGGCGCGCTCGAACTCGATTTTCTGGCTGATTTGCCTTTGGAAGAAGCCCGACGTTGGCTCCTGCAATTCAAGGGGGTGGGGCCGAAGACGGCGGCAATCGTGTTGCTCTTTTCATTGGGGCGCCCGGCTTTTCCTGTGGACACCCATATCTACCGTGTGAGCGGACGGATCGGATTACGACCGGCGCGGCTGAGTGTGGAAGAGGCACATGCTTTTTTGGAGGCGCTTTTTCCGCCGGAAACCTATTATGCAATCCACCTCAACCTGATTCGCTTGGGACGTGAAGTTTGTCAGGCGCGGCGGCCTCAATGTGAGCGTTGTCCCGTCCGGGCGTGGTGCGATTATGGCAACTTGGAACGCTGATCGCACCGCCTTGGCTTTGCGGAATTCCTGAATTACGGATGCCGTTCCATGGCGCTGGCGCTGATAGGATGATAGGTGGGTTCGCCGCGCGCAGCAATCGAGTTACCGACGGGCATGGATGTGGGCGTAGGCTTGGGAGCCGGGGTCACCGGGCGTGGCACAGGTTGAGCTGGGACACTTGAGCGGACGGCAGGACGGGGGTGTTCTCCGGCGCGGCTGTTCACTTCTTTTTGTGCCAGCGTGAAAAGGCGCTCTCCGGCTACCGCAAAGGTTCCGATAATGAGCACACGCACCAGCCAGACCATGATGGCGACCATGACGGGGATGACGCGCCGCATGGTAGCCTGACCTACCAGCAGGGTGCCGCTGGGGGCGTGATTCAAGATGGCGATCGAGACGCCCCACCAGGTCAAGGCGGCGTTGAAAGCGGCGGCCAGCAGCCAGGCGCCGAAGAGATACCACACTTCGACCGGTTCATCGCGTCCCTGCTCAGGGGTGAAGATGCGGGCAATGCCGGCAAAGTCAATGCTACAGAAGGCGATCGCCAGGATGGTGGACCAGCGCACACCGGCGAATTTTAGATCGCCCAGCACGTCGTGTAAGGCAAAAGCGGTGGTGGAGAAATTGAAGACCTCGAAGGCGATGAGCGCTATCAAGAGGATGACGCCGAAGATGGCGCCCCGTTGGAGTGCTGAAAATTCTAACAGGGGGAAAAGGTTGATTTTCAGGGTGCGGTTCATGGCAACTCCTTTTTTGAAAGACGTAGGAAACTGTTTTTTTGTATTTTAGAACATATGTTCTATAAATGTCAAGAGGGAAAGGCCAGAGTGACTGC
>JBKBPX010000058.1:0-15025 GCA_046292855.1 Anaerolineales bacterium | reverse complement strand
CCCCCGGCTCTGGCCTCCCTCATCGCGGCCGGGAGCGTCGTGTTAGTAGTCCTGATCGGGGTGGCCTTCACGTTCCTGATGTCCTGGCTGCTCAGCCGCACCCTATTGCGTGGCGAGGCCTCGGCCTTCACCCTGGAGCTTCCCCCCTATCGTCCCCCCAATCTCTTCCGCATTCTCTACACTTCCCTGATTGACCGCACCATCTTCGTGCTCTGGCGCGCCGTGCAAACCGCCGCCCCCGCCGGCGCCGTGATCTGGATACTAGCCAACCTCCACCTGGGAAACGCCAGCCTGGCACAGCACATTGCCTCTTTCCTTGATCCCTTCGGTCACCTTCTCGGTTTGGATGGCGCCATCTTGCTCGCCTACATTATCGCCATCCCAGCCAATGAGATCGTCGTGCCCACCCTGCTCATGGTCTACATGGGCAGCGGCATGATGACCGAGCTTCCCTCGCTCGCGGCGCTGAAGGACTTGCTGGTCAACCAGCACGGCTGGACGCTGCTCACCGCCATCAACCTGATGCTCTTCAGCCTGCTCCACAATCCGTGTGCGACTACCATCCTAACCATCTACAAGGAAACCGGAAGCAAAAAGTGGGCCGCCTGGAGCGTAGTGATCACCTTGGGGACGGCCTTCCTGGTCACGTTTCTGGTGGCGACGGTTGTGAGGGCTATCGCGGGATAAAGCCGGCAGCCCCGCAAGGCAACCCTTGCCCTCCGACCTTCTGCCGCTGGCGCCATTCAGAAGTCAGGTATAATTCCTCCTATGTCACGCCCCAAATCGGTGGACGATTTGAGCCTGGAAGACCTGCGTCACCTGATGGTACAAAAGCGACGCGCCATCCGGCAGGCACGCCTGGAGCATTTTCGCCGCACCGGGCGCCTGATGCGCGCCGATTGGCTCCCCCCTGTCGAACAGGCACCGCTTTCTGTCACGGAGGTAGCCCCTGAAGCCTCTCCGAAAATCCGCTTCCTGGATCGCCTGCTCCTGGGGATTGAAATCCTGGCCGTGATCGGTTTGATCGGCGTTTTGCTGAACGGCCTGGGCCTGCTCCGCACCTTAAATCAGGAGGTCGCCGCAGCACTTCGCCCTGAGACTCCCACCCCCACCCCCCTGCTCATGGCCGTTGTCCTGCCTTCCGGCCACACGCCGCCGGATGCCTTCGGCAACACGCGCCCGAACGAAGCAGAAATCCCGGAGCACTTGCGCCCGGTCTATCAATCGTTGGCCAACCTCCCCATCCCCACGCCTGGCCCGGCGCAGGCCGTTCGCATCCAGATACCGGCCATTGGTGTAGATGCGCCGGTTGTCCAGGGAGATGGCTGGGAACAGCTGAAAAAGGGTGTCGGTCAACACATCCCCTCGGCCAATCCCGGAGAAAACGGGAACGTGGTGCTCTCAGCGCATAACGATGTCTATGGCGAGATCTTCCGTGACCTGGATCGCCTCCAGCCTGGCGATCAGGTGATCCTCTACACCCGTCAACGCTCCTACGTTTACATCGTGGAGCGCACGTTAATTGTCGAGCCGACCGCTGTAGAGGTAATGGCCTCGACCGGCGCGCCTACCGTTACCCTCATTTCCTGCTATCCGTACCTGGTTGATAGCCATCGCATCGTCGTCATCGCCCGCCTCCAACCCTAACCGAACCCATCCGCCCATCCGACTATCAGCCTATAGACTACCCTCAAGGAGCTTCCCATGTCCAAAAAGAGCAAACGCCAAGTTCGCAAAAGCCCCACTTCATCAGTGACCTCATCGGCCACGGCGCGCGCCGAAGGAGAAATTCCGGATTACTCTTACGTGATCCGCGACCTGAAGCGCATCGGCATCCTGGCCGGCTCGTTTTTCGCCATCCTGATCATACTTTCCTTCATTCTGCGGTAAAGGAGGAGAACTATGACACGCATGTTTGTGCCGGGCCCGGTGGATGTTCCGCCGGAAGTATTGCAGGCACAGACGCACCCGATGCTTCCCCATCGGAGCAAAGAATACGAGGAAATCCACCGCCGGGCGGCAGAGAAGGCCCAGCTTCTGTTTTCCACGCGCCACCGCGTTTTCCTTTTCTCCGCTACCGGCAGCGGAATTCAGGAGGCCGCAGTGCGCAATTTTGCCAAGCGGAGCGTGCTCTCCTGTGTCAATGGCGCTTTCGGCGAACGTTGGTATGAAGTGGCGGTGACCAACGGCAAAGAAGCCGATAAGCTCGAATTCCCCTGGGAGCAGCCGGTGGAGCCGCAACGAGTCGCCGATGCCCTGCGCCAAAAGCATTACGAGGTAGTGACCATTGTCCACAATGAGACTTCAACCGGGATGCAAAACCCGGTGCGCGAAGTGGCCGAAGCGGTGCGCCAGGTCAGCCCTGAGACGGTCGTGGGCGTGGATGCGGTCTCTTCGCTGGGCGGCGTGAAGATCGAGATGGATGCTTGGGGCATTGATCTCCTCTTCACTTCTTCCCAAAAATGCCTGGCGCTGCCGCCGGGCTTGGCCCTGGCCGCCGTCTCGGATCGTGCCCTGGAAAAGGCGAAACAGGTGGAACATCGTGGCTGGTATTTTGACTTTCTGCGCATGGAAAAGCACCGCCTGAAGGATTCCACGCCGGCCACGCCGGCCATGTCGCTGATCTTTGCGCTGGACTATCAATTGGATCGCATCTTAGCCGAGGGGCTGGAAAACCGCTTCGCCCGTCACAGCCAGATGGCGCAGCGCGTCCAGAGCTGGGTCGAAGCCCAAGGGCTGGAGGTCTTCGCCCCGCCCGGCTTCCGCTCTCAAACCGTCACCACCATTCGCAACCGCCGGGGTTGGGATATTTCCGCCCTGAACGCCTTTTTGAAAGAACGCGGCATGCGCATTGCCAACGGCTACGGCGCGCTAAAAAACATCACCTTTCGCATCGCTCACATGGGCGAGACCCAGCCCTCGGATATAGAGGACCTGCTTCGGGCCCTGGAGGAATTCCAAAGCACCCGATGAGCGAACATGAGATCACGCTAAGCACACACACGTATGGCGGCGCGGCGCTAGGACGACTTCCCGATGGTCGCGCCGTCTTTGTTCCTTTTGCCCTGCCCGGCGAAAAGGTGCGCGTCAGCCTAATCGAAGAAAAGCGTGGCTATGCGCGCGCCCGTCTGCTCGAGGTGCTCGAGCCTTCTCCCCAACGCGTTTCGCCGCGCTGCCGTCACTTCGGCACATGCGGCGGATGTCACTACCAGCATCTCCCCTACGAGGTGCAGCTACAGGTCAAGGAAGCGATCCTGCGGGAGCAGCTGCAACGCATTGGCGGTCTGAAAGAGCCGCCGCTCAAGCCCATCGTCCCCTCACCGCGGCCGTGGAACTATCGCAATCACGTACAATTTCACCTGGATGCACGGGGGCGATTGGCCTATGTGAGCGCCGAAGGGGAAAAGGCGCGTGAGCTGCTGCCCATTGACGAATGTCACCTGCCCGAAGCACCGCTCAATGCCTTCTGGCCACTGCTCCAATTTGAGCCTATGCCAGACCTGGAGCGCATCGCGCTGCGCCTGGGCGAAGACGACGCCCTGATGTTGGTGCTCGAATCCCGATCTCCCGATCCGCCATCGCTGGCGCTGGAGACCTCGGCTTCGGTCGTGCACCTTTTTGAAGATCACGCCCTGGTGCTGGCTGGGGAGGGGTATCTCTTCCAGCGCGTGCGTGGGCGACTCTTCCGCATCTCTGCCGCCTCGTTCTTCCAAGTGAATACTGCCATAGCCGAAGCACTGGTCGAGCACGTTCTCTCGCTGCTCCCGGAACGGCTAGGAGAAGTTTGGGATGTCTATTGCGGCGTGGGCTTATTCAGCGCTTTCCTGGCAGGGCGCGCCCAGGCCCTGAAAGGGATAGAGGTCTCGGCAGCGGCCTGCGCGGATTTCGTCTTCAACTTGGATGAGTTTGAAAACGTCTCCCTCTACGAGGGCTTGGCGGAGGAAGTCGTGCCCTGGTTGGTCGGGGAGCCACAAGTCATCCTGCTCGATCCGCCGCGCGCCGGCCTGGCATTGCCCGTCCTAGATGCCCTAGCCAGCCAGCGGGCCGAGCATCTCATCTATGTCTCTTGTGATCCGGCCACGCTGGCACGTGACACAGCGCGCCTGCTTCGCCAGGGCTACCTCCTACGCCAAATAACCCCGTTCGACATGTTCCCGCAAACGTACCACATCGAAAGCGTAGCCTGGTTCCAGAGAGAGTAATTGCCGTCCGCCGCCTGCGGTCCGCCGTCCTATGATAAAATCCACCCCATGCAGCCACCCCTCATCCTGGCCTCCAATTCTCCACGTCGGCGCCAATTGCTCACCCTGAGCGGCTGGCCATTTGAGGTGTTCACCGTTGAAATTGACGAGCGTCAGCTGGCAGGAGAAGGCCCAGAAGCATATGTCGCACGCCTGGCCGAGGCCAAAGCGCGCCTCGCCGCTCAAAAGCGAAACGCGCCTGGGCTGTATATCGGCGCCGATACCACCGTCTTCCTGGACGGCGAAATTTTGGGCAAACCGCAAGATGAGGCCGAAGCCCATCGAATGTTGCGGCAACTGCGTGGGCGCGTGCACCAGGTATACAGCGGCGTGACTGTCCTCTCATCCCTAGAGGGAACGCCGCAGACGGCCATCTGCATCACCGATGTCCCCATGCGCAATTACTCCGACGAGGAGATCGAGGCCTATGTCCAAAGCGGCGATCCGCTGGATAAAGCCGGGGCTTATGCCATCCAACACCCCAATTTTCGGCCGGTGGCACACATGGAAGGCTGCTTCGCCAGCGTGATGGGATTGCCTCTTTGTCACCTGGCCACGATGCTCCATAGATTCGGCCTGCCGGCTGTGACGGATGTCCCCGCCAATTGTCAGCGCTTCTTGAGCTATAACTGTCCTGTCTATTCCCAGTATTATCATCGTGAAAGCGAAAGCAAGCGGATCATATGCGAAGATACCTGACCCTTCTGCTCGTAACAGTCTTGCTCATCAGCGCATGTAGCCCGGCAAGCGGCACCAACCAGGCGACTTCCACCCCCCTGTTGCCTCCTCCCAATGTCACGCGCATCGCCTCTCCGGATGTCGGGCAAACATTGCGCACTTACCTGGAAGCCTATCGCCACGATGACTACGCGACCATGTACGCCTTGCTCAGCGAAGCTAGTCGTTCTGGCCTGAGCGAAGAGGATTTTGCAAAAACCCACGCCGAAGCGCGCGATACGATGAGTGCCTATGACTTAGAATACCAGGTGCTTGACTCCTCTGTCACCCCCCGCTCGGCTCGCTTGACGGTGCGCCTGACCTACCACACGGCACTGCTCGGCGATCTGACACGGGAAATCCCCTTTGACCTGATCTTGGAAAAGGGAAGCTGGCATATCACCTGGACCCCTGGCCTGATCCTGCCGGAACTGCAAGGCGGAGGGCGCTTGGTGATGGATTACAGCATCCCGGCGCGTGGGGATATTTACGACCGTCAAGGCTTACCCATCGCCACCCAGAGCGATATTGTTGCACTCGGCATCGTGCCCGGCCAAATTAACCCAGATACCGAGGAATACTTGTTGGGCGAACTCTCCAAAGTCACCGGCTTGCCTCCCCAGGCAATCTATGATCTTTACGCCAACGCCATGCCGGATTGGTATATCCCCGTCGGCGAAACGAACGGCGAAACTGCCCAACGCCTTTTACGCCTCAACCTAGCCGGCCTGGTAATCACTCCCTACAATTCCCGCTTCTACTACGATCAGGGCATCGCGCCGCAGACGGTGGGATACCTGCTCTCCATCCAGCCGGAGCAACTGCGCGAGTACCGGCGGCGCGGCTATCGCGGAGATGAGCGAATCGGAGCAAGCGGCATCGAGAAATCGGCAGAATCTTACCTGGCCGGCAAGCACGGCGGCACGCTCTACGTCGCTTCGGCGGATGGTGCGATCTTAAATCGCATTGCGTCTTCGGAAGCCCAACCGGCCGCCTCCATCTATTTGACCATAGACCGTAACCTGCAGTTACAGGCGCAACAGGCCCTGCGCGGGTTTCGCGGCGCAATCGTAGTAATGGAGATTGATAGCGGGCGCATCCTGGCGCTGGTCTCATCACCGAATTTCGATCCCAACCTGTTCGATCCCCAGAACCGGAATAACATCCTCCTGAACAACCTGCTCAACAACCCGGCCAACCCGCTGCTCCCTCGCGCCACCGAAGGTCAATATCCTCTCGGCTCGGTTTTCAAGATCATCACCATGTCCGCCGGCATGGAAAGCGGCCTCTTCGCCGCCGATACCACTTACGACTGCCAATATCACTTCACAGAACTCCCCGGCATCACGCTCAACGACTGGACTTGGGATCACTGCCAGGAAGAACTACGAACCGAGGGGGAGTGCAAGACGAAGCCTTCCGGCCTGCTTACCCTGCCGGAGGGGCTGATGCGCTCCTGCAATCCCTGGTTCTGGCATATTGGGATGACGCTCTACCAGTACGATCGACGCGGCGATATTGCCAACATGGCGCGCGCCTTCGGCCTGGGCGCGCCGACCGGCATCGGCGACATTCCCGAAGCGAGCGGCAACATCGCCGAACCCCAAACGCCGCTGGAGATCACCAATCAGGCCATCGGTCAGGGAGATGTGCTGGTCACCCCGCTACAGGTAGCGCGCTTCATGGCGGCGATTGCCAATGGCGGCACGCTCTACCGTCCCCAGATCATCGAAAAAGTGCAAGCGGTAGATGGCAATCTCCTGCGCTCTTTCCGCCCGGAGGCCACGGGCACTTTGCCGCTCCGGCCGGAAAACTTGCAGGTCATCCGCGAGGCGATGGTGGAAGTGATCCGAAATCCGCACGGCACGGCTTACTACCGCTTCCTGGGCCTGAACATCCCTCTTGCCGGCAAGACCGGCACGGCTGAATCCGGCATCCCCGGCGCGCCTCATGCCTGGTTTGCCGGCTTCACCATGGCCGGGAATCCCGATAAACCCGATATTGCCGTAGCCGTGATCGTCGAGAACGCCGGCGAAGGCGCCGATTACGCCGCCCCGATCTTCCGCCGAATCATCGAAATTTACTTCTACGGGCGGCCGCGCAGCTTGTACTGGTGGGAGTCCACCTTCGGCGTCACCCGCACGCCGACCCCCTTGGGCGGCATCCCGACCAACACGCCGAAACCGTAGAACTATGCTCCTGCGTGGTCTGGTCCTCCGCTCCCAAGCTGGACTCTTCATGGTTCAGACCGAAGAAGGGATCATCCCCTCCCGGCTGCGTGGGCGGCTAAAGAGGGGACCGCGCCAAGGCGATTTGGTTGCAGTAGGAGACTGGGTCAAAATACGCCGCCTGGCAGATGGAAACGGCGTAATCGAGGAAGTGGAGCCGCGTCAGCGCGCCATTGTGCGCCTGGCGCCGCGTCCGCATGGGGAATATCAACAGGTCCTGCTCGCCAATCCCGATCAGGTGCTTCTGGTCTTCTCCTGCGCCCAACCTGAACCGCGCTGGGGCATGTTGGACCGCTTCCTGGTCATCGCTGAAAAGCAGCAGGTCCCTCCTCTCCTCATCGCCAATAAGGTAGATTTGGTAGGCGAAGAGAAGGCTCACGAGCTGTTTGACCTCTATGTCCAACTTGGCTACCCCGTGCTATATACTTCGGCGCGCTGCGGGTTGGGGTTACAAGAACTGCGGGAAAGGCTCAAGGGGAAGATCAGCGCGTTGGCCGGGCCGAGCGGCGTGGGGAAATCCAGCTTGCTGAACGCCCTCCAGCCCGGCCTGGGCCTGGCCGTGCGGGAGGTGGGACGCTCCGGCCGCGGCGTCCACACAACCGTGGTGCGTCAGCTCATCCCCTTGCCAGAGGGGGGCTATGTGGCCGATACGCCCGGTTGGAAATCCCTTGCCCTCTGGGATACGCACCCTGAAGAGGTGGATGGCTATTTCCGCGAGATTGCCCCCCTCGTTGCGCACTGCCAATTCAGCGATTGCACGCATCACCACGAGCCAGGCTGTGCCGTGCGCGCTGCCCTGGAGCGGGGAGAAATCCATCCCCGCCGATACGCCTCCTATCTCAGCCTGCGCAAGTAGGAGGACTTGCGGCAGTTCCCCTTCCACGCCTGTGGTCATTTCCTGAGCCATATTTGCCTTTCCAGATCGGGAGCATGCCATGACCAGCTTGTGCGGCGCGATCTCTCAAGTGGGTAATAATAAGCCCCCGAAATTGCTGAGATTCGGGGGCTTGGTTTCGTTTGATCGGCGGGCAACTGCCGGCCTGTCTACACCACCTCGACCACAGCGCCGGCTTCTTCGAGCTTCTTCTTGGCGTCCATCGCCACTTCCTTGCTCACGCCGCTCAGCACCTTGCCGCCGGGGGTTTCGGCCAGGGTCTTGGCTTCGCCCAGGCCAAGCGAAGTGAGCTGGCGGATGACCTTAATGGTCTCGATCTTCTTGGGGCCGGCATCCTTGATGATGACATCGAATTCGGTCTTCTCTTCGACCGGTTCAGCCGCAGCTGCACCGGCAGCCGGAGCACCGGCCACTGCGGCAACCGCCACAGGTGCGGCCGCAGAGACGCCCCATTTTTCCTCCAGTTTCTTCACCAGTTCCGCCGCTTCCAAAACGGAAAGGGCACTCAGCTCTTCTACGAGTTTGTCAAGATTCGCAGCCATTGTTCGTTTCACTCCTTACAAGATAATTCGAAATTTGAGAATTATGCCGCAGAAGCGGCCTTTTCAGAATAGGCACGGATAACAGAAGCCAGGGCACGAGCCGGTTCCGCAAGCGTACGCGCCAGCTTGCTCGCCGGAGCCTGCAGGACACCCAGCAATTGTGCGCGGACGACCGGCAAAGGCGGCAATTCGGCCAATGCCTTAACCTGAGCTGGGCTTAAGACCTCTGTTCCCAGTAAACCACCCTTGATTTGAACTGCCGCCATGTTCTTGCTGGCATCCAGCAACGCCTTCGTGGTAGCTACCGGATCCGTGAAAGCGAAGGTGGCAGCAGTGCTCTTTTCCAGGTAGGCCTGAGGCAGAGAAATGCCTTTTGAGTCCAGGGCAATGCGGACGAGGGTGTTCTTGAGCACGTGGAATTCACCGCCGCTCTCGCGAATCTTCGCACGCAAGGTATCCAGGTCTTTCATGGTCAGGCCGGTACATTCAAACAGGATCACCGCCTGACTGCGCGAAAGCCATTCCTGGTACTGTGCGATCACTTCCTGCTTGCGCTTTCGAGTCAGGGCCAAAGGGTCTCACCTCCTTTCTATGCAAAAAGTCTTTGCCCTCCCAGGCAAAGACTTTGCACGCCGCGCGCGGCGCGGCAAGCTGCAACTTGTCTTCACCTGGGCAGGGAATTAAGCCTTGCGGCACCTGCCGTCTTCGGCGAAGTGGCGCAATGTTTACTCTTTGATCTCGATGTTCTGTGCCTGCAGCGGGTCTACTTTGATGCCCGGTCCCATTGTCGTTGCGACCGTCACACGTCGAATGTACGCGCCCTTTGCGCCGGCCGGGCGCGCCTTCTTGACGGCATCCATCAGAGTGGCGAAGTTTTCGAGCAGTTTTTGAGCATCGAAGGAGACCTTGCCGATGGGCACGTGGATGTTGCCGGTCTTATCCAGGCGGAATTCGACACGTCCGGCCTTGGCCTCCGCAATTGCCCTAGGCAGGTCATCCGGATTGACCACGGTGCCTGCTTTCGGGTTCGGCATCAAGCCGCGGGGCCCCAGGATGCGGCCCAGGCGGCCGACCTTGCTCATCATATCCGGGGTGGCAATGGCGACATCGAAGTCGGTCATGCCACCTTCGATTTTCTTCAGGGTTTCGTCATCATCCGCCACCAGATCGGCGCCGGCTGCGCGCGCCTTTGCCGCGCCCTCACCTGCGGCGAAAACCAGCACGCGCACGGTCTTACCCAACCCATGCGGCAAGACGACCACATCGCGCACCTGCTGATCGGCTTGGCGCGGATCCAGTGCCGTCCGCAGGTGGACTTCGACGGTCGAATCAAACGAGGTGATGGCGGTCTCTTTTGCCAGCTGAATGGCCTCCAGGGGGGAATAGAGGCGCGTGACATCTACTTTTGCTGCTGCGGCGCGATATTTCTTTCCGTGTTTTGCCATGAGTTCCTCCGTGGTGCGAGCGGGTAGAAAATACCCTCCCACTACTTTCAGTCAACAACGATGATGCCCATGCTGCGGGCAGTGCCTTCGATCTGGCGCATAGCGCCTTCCAGGTCTACAGCATTCAGGTCCTTCATTTTCAGTTCGGCAATTTCGCGAATCTGTGCCCGCGTCACCTTGCCGACTTTATCCTTGTTCGGGGCAGAAGAACCCTTCTCGATACCAGCAGCTTTCTTCAGCAAAACCGCAGCCGGCGGTGTGCGCAGGACAAAGGTGAAAGAGCCATCCGTGTAGATGGAAATTTCCGCCGGGATGATCTCGCCGGGCCGGTTGGCCGTCCGCGCGTTATATTCCTTGCAGAAGGCCATAATGTTGATGCCGTGTCCGGCCAGTGCCGGGCCGACCGGCGGCGCCGGGTTGGCCTTTCCTGCTTCCAGTTGCAGACGTACAATTGCTTTAAGTTTCTTTGCCATAACCTCTCCTCAGGTGGTAGTATCGGGCGATAGAGGGGGCGCCCTCCCACGCGCTTACGCTTTCTCAACTTGCAGAAAATCGAGTTCTACGGGGGTCTCCCTCCCGAAGAAGGAAACCATCACCCGCACTTTGTGGCGCTCCATGTCAATTTCCGAAACAACGCCGCGAAAATCGTTGAAGGGTCCATCAATGATCCGTACCCGGTCACCAGGTTTGTAGGTGACCTTGACCGTAGGTGTCTCCGATTCCATTCGCTTGAGAATTTGAGCCACTTCCTCCGGGCGCAGCGGGGTAGGTTGATTGCCGATGCCCACGAAACCGGTTACGCCGGGCGTGTTTCGCACCACGTACCAGGATTCTTCGGTGAGAATCATATTGACGAGCACATATCCTGGGAAAATATGGCGCTCCACCGTGCGGCGCTTCCCTTCGCGTATTTCGATTTCCTCTTGGACAGGCACGATGATGTCGAAGATTTTATCCTTCATGCCCATCGTCTCGATACGCTGCTCTAGGTTCTGCCGCACTTTGTTCTCATAGCCCGAATAGCAATGAATGACATACCAAGCGGCTTCCCCCTCGCCCGGCTGCGGATCGGAGGCAGGAGAACTCTTATCGGCCTCAGAGGAGGCAAGACGCGCCGAACCAGACGCGGCAGGCGTCATTTCCTGGGCCTCGCGGGGAGTCGGTTCATGTTCTGGTTCGCGCTCGTCCGGTACCATACTCAACCTTACCTAGCGGAAAAGGAAATTATTCATGATTTGGAGGGAAAGTGCCTCCACCAGTGCCAACACCGTCCCCACCCCGATCATGGTAATCAGGACTAGGATGGTGAGGTAGGTAGCTTCTTCACGCGTGGGCCAACTGACCCTACGGATTTCGGCGACTGTCTCACGAATCACACGTTGAATAGGATTTTGTTTGCGCCTCTCGGCCACAGCAATTCTCCTTACAATTTACGGCTAAAACGCCGCCTACATCCCAAATGGGGAGACGGCGTTGCCCACCAGAGCAGGCCAGGCAGGACTCGAACCCACAACCGCTCGTTTTGGAGACGAGTGCTCTACCAATTGAGCTACTGGCCTACTTCCTTAGTCAGTCTTATAGTCTTATAGTCTTATAGTCTTATAGTCTTGTAGTCTGGCCATACGACTATCAGACCATTATACTATCAGACTATCAGACTATCAGACTATCATATCACTTTGTCTCACGATGCACCGTGTGGCGTCGGCAACGCGGGCAATACTTTTTGAGTTCCAGCCGTTGCGGATCGTTCCGCCGGTTCTTTTCGGTCGTATAGTTACGCTCTTTGCACTCGCTGCATTGTAGCGTGATCACTGGACGGATATCCTTCTTTTTTGATGCCATAGCTCACTACCCGTCAAGTCACTCCAGAATCTTGGTGATCACGCCGGCGCCGACCGTCAAACCACCTTCCCGAATGGCAAACTTCGAGCCTTGCTCCAGCGCCACCGGCACAATCAACTCCACTTCCAGGTTCACATTGTCGCCCGGCATCACCATCTCGACACCCTGCGGCAACCTGATCGTCCCAGTCACATCCATCGTGCGAATGTAAAACTGCGGACGATACCCACTAAAGAACGCCTTGTGCCGCCCGCCTTCCTCCTTCTTCAACACGTACACCTCCGCCAAAAACTTCCGATGCGGCGTGATGCTCCCAGGCTTCGCTACCACCATCCCGCGTTCCACATCCGTGCGCTCAATCCCACGCAACAACAACCCAACGTTGTCACCCGCTATCCCCTCATCCAGCGCCTTGTGGAACATCTCCACTCCCGTCACCACCGAACTCAAACTCCTCTCACGCAACCCAACAATCTCCACCGGGTCGCCTACCTTCACCTTCCCGCGCTCAATCCGCCCCGTCACCACCGTCCCGCGCCCCTTGATCGAAAACACATCCTCGATCGGCATCATGAACGGCTTGTCCACCTCGCGCTTCGGCTCCGGAATGTACTCATCTATCACCCGCAACAGCTCCTTGATGCACGCATAGTCCGGATGATTCGGATCGTTGCTCGGACACTCCAACGCCTTCAGCGCACTCCCGCGCACAATCGGCGTCGTGTCCCCAGGATACCCATACTGGTTCAGCAACTCACGCAACTCCAACTCCACCAGCTCCAGCAACTCCGGATCATCCATCTGGTCAACCTTGTTCAAAAATACCACAATGCTCGGCACCTCCACCTGACGCGCCAACAACACATGCTCGCGCGTCTGCGGCATCGGCCCATCCGGAGCCGCCACCACCAAAATCGCTCCATCTACCTGCGCCGCTCCCGTGATCATGTTCTTGATGTAGTCCCGATGACCAGGCATATCCACATGCGCATAGTGCCGCTTCTCCGTCTCGTATTCCACATGCGCTATGTTGATCGTTATGCCACGCGCTTTCTCCTCCGGCGCATTGTCTATCTGATCGTAGGCCTTGAATTCGGCCTTCCCTAACAGATTGCAGTATTTCGTAATCGCCGCCGTGAGCGTCGTCTTCCCATGGTCAATGTGACCCATCGTCCCAACGTTCAAGTGCGGCTTCGTCCGTTCAAACTTTTGCTTGGCCATAGAAGAAAATCTCCTTCTTCAAAAAAGACTAGGCTTTGAGAATTTCCTGCGCCACCGCTTCGGAAACCGGGGCGTAGTGATCAAATTCCATAGAAAATACACCGCGTCCTTGCGTCGCGGAACGCAATTCTGTGGCATAACCGAACATTTCCGCCAGAGGCACCATTGCCCGCACAGCTTGTGCATTCCCTGGGCGGAGTTCAATCCCCTGAATGCTGCCTCGACGGCTGTTCAATTGCCCCATGACATCGCCAAGGTATTCTTCCGGCACAACCACTTCGACCCGCATAATCGGCTCCAGCAATACCGGAGCACCTTTCTGAATTCCTTCTTTGAAGGCCATGGAAGCGGCCATTTTGAAGGCCATTTCACTGGAATCCACTTCATGGAAGGAACCGTCATAGAGTGTCACTTTGACGTCCACAACCGGATAACCGGCCATCACACCGCTTTCGGCGGCCTCACGCACACCTTTTTCAACCGCCGGAATATACTCTCGCGGGATCACGCCGCCGACAATTTTATCTTCAAAGATGATCCCGCTCCCCGACGAGGCGGGCTCGAAGGCCATCACAACATGACCATATTGGCCCCGGCCACCGGTTTGCTTGACATAGCGATACTCGACCCGCGGCACCGGGCGGGTGATGGTCTCGCGATAGGCAACGCGCGGCCGCCCCACGTTCGCCTGGACGCGGAATTCGCGCGTCAGACGATCCACGATAATATCCAGGTGCAGTTCGCCCATGCCGGAGATGATGGTCTGCCCCGTGTTTTCGTCCGTGCGGACGCGGAAGGTGGGGTCTTCTTCGGCCAGCTTGCGGAGCGCCTCGCCCATTTTGTCCTGGTCTGCGGTGGTCTTTGGTTCAATCGCCACCGAGATCACCGGTTCGGGGAAGGAAATGCTCTCCAGGACGATCTTGCGGCTCTCACTGCAGAGCGTATCGCCCGTAAAGGTATCCTTCAAACCCAGGACGGCGCCAATATCACCGGCACGCACTTCGGTAATATCTTCGCGCCGATCGGCATACATCCGCAGGAGGCGCCCAATGCGCTCGCGCTTCCCTTTTGTGGAGTTATAGACCATCTGCCCTTGCGTGATCACGCCGGAATAGACGCGGAAGTAGGCCAGGCGTCCGACATACGGGTCGGTCACGATCTTAAAGACCAGGGCGCTCAACGGAGCATCATCGCTGGCCGGCAGCTCAATGAACTCTTCCGGGTTATCCGGATTCGTCCCACGCACAGAGGGAATATCTAACGGGGATGGCAAGTAATCCACCACTGCGTCCAACAGAGGTTGGACGCCGCGATTGCGCAGCGAAGAACCACAGAACACCGGAGTGGCCTTGCCGGCGATCACGGCGCGCCGTAGGGCGGCTTTCAATTCAGGCACCGTGATCTCTTCACCTTCGAGGAATTTGATGGTCAGCTCGTCGTCTAATTCGGCGATGCGCTCGACCAGTTGGGCACGCGCTTGCGCCGCGGCACCCCGCAAATCAGCCGGAATCTCGACGACACGCGGTTCACGCCCTAATTCGTCATCCCAATAAATCGCTTTCTGTTCCAGCAAATCCACCACACCCCGGAAAGCCGACTCAACGCCGATGGGTAATTGCATCGGAATCGGGTTGGCACCAAGGCGTTCGCGGATGCTCTCGATGGAGCGCTCATAAGAGGCGCCGACGCGATCCATCTTGTTGATAAAGCAAATGCGCGGAACGCCATAGCGGTCGGCCTGACGCCAGACAGTTTCGCTTTGCGGCTCTACCCCCTGCACGGCGTCAAAGATCACTACACCGCCATCCAGGACGCGCAGGGAGCGTTGCACCTCGGCGGTAAAGTCAATATGACCGGGCGTATCAATCAGGTTGATCTGATAGCCCTTCCA
>JBKBPX010000057.1:0-15149 GCA_046292855.1 Anaerolineales bacterium | reverse complement strand
GCGGGGGAGAAAAGCGTTCCCGCGCACCCCAGAAGAACAAACGCCGCATCGGGGCAGGAAGGCGGCGTGTCCAGGTAGGATGGCGAAAGACGAAGCGATAAAAAGGATTTTTCCAGATGGTGGCAGGATTATAGGCGCGATGATGCGGGAGCGGGTCAAAAGTTGAATCTACCCCGAGGAACTCGAAGATGCGCCGGTAAAACACGGTTGGCTTTTCTCGCAGGTCATCAAAAGCCAGTATCAACAACTGCTCAGGTGGGAAAAATTCAAGGTAGCGGCGAATATAGCGGATATAGACACCACGACTGAAATAGCCTGCCCGTCCCGGCTGATATTCGTCCTCCAGGTACAGGGCAACGACTTCATCAAAAGTGTGCCATTCGGAAAGGTGACGACGGTTGTCCCAGTATTGGGAATAGGCACGCTCGATCGGTTCCCGAACGGTCAAAATTAACTTTACCCTCGGCAGAGCGCGGAAAATGCGTTCAGGTGCGTGGGGATGGCAGATATATCCTGGCGAGGCCTCACCACAGAGTTGCCCAGGCTGGGCGGGCTCGAAGAAGCGGGCGTAATACTCTAGGCCCCCTCGGTAGAGGGCATCGTGAAAGAAGAAATTCAGCTCCTTGCGCGCCGGGAGGTAGAGCTGCGGATGCTGCCGAAGCACGTTATAGAGGGTAGTTGTTCCGGCCTTCTGCGATCCGATGATGAGAAAGTGAGGCAAAGGCATAGGAGCAGCTACAATGCCCAGGCCAGCAAAATGCCAAATAGGGCAATCAGCAGTCCAAAATGCAGAAAAAGATTGCTCCTCGCTAGCCAATGCCCCCCGAGCGTGAACTGAAGGAGCAGGTTAAGCACGATCAGTCCTATTCCGATTAGGGGCAACAACCCTTTGCGATGCGCCAGGTATTCGGAAAGCCGATCTAACTGTTTGGAAATCCAATTCAGCATTTAAGCCTCTTTTACTTCCAGTGCCTCTTCGACTTTCCAGGGAGCGAATTGCGCCAGCAGACGTCCCGGCAAGCGGCCTTGAATCAGCACTCCGCCGCGCTCGTGCTCGATCCGCTCAACCTGTCCCATTTCATGGAACAGTGAGATCAGGCCACCTTGCTGATAGGGTAGGCGCACACAAACGGGCGTCATCGTCTCAAAGAGCATCTGTTGAATGCGCTGTAAGAGTGTATCCAGCCCCCACCCTTTGAGGGCAGAGATGGCAATCGCACTGGGATAATCCGCCAGTTTTTGGCGAATTGCTTCTGGGGATTGAGCCAGACGATCTATCTTGTTAAGCGCGGTGATAACCGGAATATGCCCGGCCCCGATCTCTTGCAAAGTTTGCTGCACGGCCTGATATTGCGCCAAGGCGTTGGGATGGGAGATATCCACGACATGCAGGATCAGATCAGCCTCAGCAATCTCCTCCAACGTGGCACGGAAAGCGGCGATCAGAGTGGTGGGAAGTTTCTGGATGAACCCCACTGTATCAGTAAAAAGTGCCAGGTAGCCACCGGGCAGTTCGACGCGCCGCGTAGTGGGGTCGAGGGTAGCGAAGAGCTGATCAGCGACATAGACCTCCGCATCCGCCAGCTGATTGAGCAAGGTGGATTTGCCGGCATTGGTGTAACCAGCCAGGGCGACAACCGGGATGCGGGCACGTCGCCGTTGAGAGCGATAGCGCATCCGATGGGCCCGCACTTTCTCCAGCTCGCGCTTAAGACGGGCGATCTCACGGCGAATGGTCCGGCGATCCACCTCCAACTGCGTTTCGCCAGGGCCGCGCAGGCCGACGCCGCCAATTCCACCGCGTCCGGCAGCACCGCCAGCTTGACGCGCCAAGTGGGTCCAGCGCCGTGTCAGACGCGGCAGGTAATATTCATCTTGTGCCAGCTTGACCTGCAAAATGCCCTCGCGCGTGTGGGCATGTTGCGCAAAAATATCCAGGATCAGGGCTGTGCGGTCGAGGAGACGCACATTTTCGCCCAACGCCTTCTCCAGCTCACGCAAGTGACGCGGGCTTAACTCATTATCGAAGATGACTACTTGGGCCTGCGCATCTTCCACCAGGGCCTTTAATTCTTCAACCTTGCCGGGGCCGATGTAGGTCTCGACATGGGGATGATCTAGCCTCTGAGTAACCTGGCCGACCACATCCAATCCGGCCGTCTCGGCCAGCAAAGCAAGTTCGGTAAGGGAATCTTGGAGGGGTAAAAGCGCCGGTTCACCCCGGCTCTCCACCCCTACCAGGAAGGCGCGTTCGCGTGGAGAGATTGTCGAATGTAAAGAGCGACTCATATTAGGATAGCTCAGTCTTGTCTCTGATCTGCTTGGTTGAACAACTTTGCTATCTTTTCATCCGCAGCCTCAGCCTGGAGCGGGAGCAAAATATGAAAGGTCGAGCCGGGACACTTCTCCTCATCGTAACCATCTGAAACGACCCAGATGGTGCCGCCATGGGCCTCGATAATGCCTCGGGCGATGGGCAGTCCCAATCCTGGTCCCCCTCCCTTGAACTTTGTTTTCCCACTCGAATGGAGTTGAGCTGATCCAAGGGCGGTGAATTTTTCAAAAATGATCATCTGGTCTTCCGGCGCGATCCCGATGCCGGTATCACGAATCGTCACTTCGACAAAACCGGGGAGCACCCGTCCATCAATGGTAATTTTGCCGCCATCCGGGGTGTATTTAATGGCATTCTGTAGCACATTCCGAAAAGCCTGATATAACCTTTCTGGGTCTCCCATCAGCCATTCGTTGAGTCCATTGAAGGGGCGAATTTCAAAGGTCTGTTTCCGATCTTGGAAAATCGCACTGAGTTCAGCCTTGAGCAGGCCAAACAAAGTTTTCAACTGGACAGGTTGCAGGTTGAGTTTGAGCATGTTGTTGTCAATAAGGGACACATCTATCATATCGTCCACAATCTGGCGTAAACGCCGTATACCGCTGTAAATTCCTTCCAGGAAATGGGCGATTTGGGATGGGGGGGCTTCCAAGCTATCTCTCAACATTGCCGTATAACCTTCGATGAGCGTCAGAGGGGTTTTCAACTCATGGGCGGCCACGGAGATGAAATTGGACTTGCTGCGTTCTAGCCGCTCCAATTCTTCCTGGGCCGCGCCTAATTCTTTCAGCGCCCGATTTAAGCGCGTTTCCATTTCGAAGCGAGCCGCTTTCTCAATGCTATAGGTGAAAACAGGCAGCACCGTGCTAATCACATCCAACGCCTCTCGCTCTGAGAGGTTTTCGCGCGCTAGTTCCAGAAGAGCCTGGAGCATGTGGTTCAAGAGCATCGGAAGGACATTGCGCTTTTCATCCAGCGCCGTGCGCGGCGGGGCGCTGGCCCAATCATAAAGCACCCCATCCATCCAAGCCGGATCACCGCTCGCAATTGCCTGTTCCAGGAGGTCAAAAAAGCGCTCCAACTCTCGGAGAAAACTCTCCCGAACCGTGGCGCCGCGCGCGGCGTAATTGGCAACCCTCTGAACCCACAAAGAGCGAAGACGATGAAGTGAATCCAAAGTAGGCATGGCGATCTAATTTTACCAGCAAGTAGAGAAAACCATCTAGCGCTTTTGTTGAGTGAGCCAGGTTAATAATGTGTGGCCAACTATGGCCAGGCTATGCGGCGAAACCTTATCTGGCGTGTCATCGGTAGTGTGCCAGAAAGCGTAATTCAAGTCAATAATATCCACCGCCGCTATCCCAGCATCCAAAAAAGGAATATGGTCATCAATCACCGCATAGCCGATTTGGGGACGAAAGACTTGACCATAGCCCAGTGCGGCGGCAGTTTGCCAGATGCTCTCCCGCAAAGCCACATCCGAGTTGGCCTCCATAGGCAGATCGAGATCAACATCCCCAACCATGTCCACAATGATCACCCCTTCGGGTCGAATCTTCATTTCCTGGACAAAGTAACGCGCGCCTAGGCTCCACTGTTCCCATCCCGGCAGGTTCCCTTGATCCTCAGCATCGAAGAAAACCAACCAAACCGGCACCTCCGCCGGCAATACCCGCGCCAATTCCAGCAAGACCGCCACACCCGAAGCCCCATCATTGGCGCCCGGCACAGGTTGGGTACGGCGGATCGGATCAGGATCGCGATCGGCCACCAAACGTGAATCGTAATGCGCACCTAGCAGCCAGCGCGGCGTTTGGGTGCGAAACGCGATCAAGTTGCGGATGGCTTGCCCACCATAGACGCCTTCTTGCACTTCCACCTGCCAGCCGGCCTTTTGTAATTCATCCCGCATCCATTCTAGGATTTGAGCATGGGCCACGGAACCAGGCGTGCGTGGCCCAAAAGCAACTTGCCGCTCGACATCAGCCAAAGCCCGCCGACCATCAAAGCGAGGGAAAGATGCGGCACATCCCCACAAAAACAGTAATAGCAGGAGAAGTAAGGCGCGAGTTCTCTTCAGCATAGGCTAATTTTATCACCCAAAACGTTCCTGTTCGCCTTCTGCTGAGAATTGGAGAAAAGATTAATTAGGCAATCGCACCTTCTCCGTAGTGAGTTTTTGCAGCGGACTTGCTATTGGATTTCGGGATCGCTGCCATGTAGGTCAACTCACAATGAGTTGTCCTACAAATTCAAATCCTTGACGAAGAGGCTATTTTCGGGTATTAAAGAACACGCAGCAAAATTGTAAGACAATTACCAGGCAAACGGCCTATGATTCAAGCGTTGACATATGTCATCACAAGCGGGCGTCCTGTCCGGGGATGCCCGCTTATATTTTCTCAGACCCTCACCAGGAGATTTGAGTATGAACCCAATTAATGTGTTTGAACTGGCGCAAAAGCAATTTGACGGTGTAGCAAAGCAAATGGGATTGGACCCCCAAATTGCCGAGATCCTGCGATGGCCACTGCGAGAATTTCGCTTCCAAATCCCTGTGCGCATGGACAATGGACAGATGCGTGTCTTCTTCGGTTTTCGCGTGCAACATAACGATGCACGCGGCCCGGCCAAAGGTGGCATCCGCTTTGCTGCGAATGAGACCATAGACACCGTGCGTGCGCTGGCCATGTGGATGACCTGGAAATGCGCCGTAGCCGATCTGCCCTTGGGTGGTGGCAAAGGTGGCGTTGTCGTAGACCCGTCAACGCTTTCCATCGGCGAAAAAGAACGTCTATGCCGCGGCTGGGTGGATCAGATGTGGAAAAACATTGGCCCGCGCATGGACGTCCCCGCGCCAGATGTCGGCACAAACGCTCAGATGATGGGCTGGATGATGGATGAGTACTCCAAGCTCAGAGGGGAATATGTGCCCGGCGTAATCACCGGCAAACCGGTGGGAAGCGGCGGATCGAAAGGGCGCACAGAGGCCACCGGTTTCGGCGTGATCTACACCGTGCGCGAAGCGATGAAGCACCTCAAAATGGACCCAACCCGCAGCGTAGCAGCCATTCAGGGATTCGGAAACGTGGCCCAATATGCGGCACTCGGCTTCGTCGAAATCCTGGGCGGGAAAGTGGCCTGTGTCTCATGTTGGGATCGCAAGGACCAACGCGCCTACACCTATAGCCATCCCAAAGGGGTTGCCCCGCGCTTCCTGATGAGCATTACCGATGAATACGGCACCATTGATAAGGAAAAAGCTCACGCAGCCGGTTACATTATCGAAGATGGGGATGCTTGGATTTCCAAAGAGGCGGATGTGCTAATTCCGGCCGCTATCGAGGGGCAAATCAACGCCGAAACCGTCACCCGCATTTCGCCTCGCGTACGCCTGGTAGCCGAAGGTGCAAACGGGCCAACCACTCTCGAAGCCGATGCTCTTTTCAAGGCGAATAACATCTTCGTCATTCCTGACTTTCTTTGCAATGCCGGTGGCGTAACCACCTCTTACTTTGAACAGGTACAGAACGATATGAACTTCTACTGGTCTAAAGAAGAGGTGCTGAAAAAATTGGATGCGAAGATGACCCAGGCCTTCCACGACGTGCTCGAGCTCTCCATCAAGGAAGGGGTATACATGCGCGACGCTGCCTATATGGTGGCGATCCGCCGCGTGGTTGAGGCAATGGAGCTGCGCGGTTGGGTTTAGCTGTGCTCCTTCCCCCTGAGATAAAAATGTCGGGGTGGGCGGACTTGAACCGCCGACCCCCGCGTCCCAAACGCGGTGCGCTAGCCAACTGCGCCACACCCCGTTGGCGATAAGTATACCTGGAAGAAAGGGGAACGTCAATGTTTGCCGCAGCCTGGCAAACCTTGTTTTCCATTCTACCGAATGTAGATTGGATTGCTAAAAATCCACCCGCGCCGTTGACCGCGAAAATGCCGATAGACTTCCAGGCGATAACTCCCCGGCTCTGTCACAATATATGCACAGGTGTGTTGCCCCTTCCATGTGCGTAGCATCTCGCCGTTGCGGATCAGGCGAATCTCGGCCGGGGCAGGCAGGCGCGCCTGTAGAGTCACCCCGCCGTTCCGTTTCATCTCCTCTCCCATCGTAACCATGCCCTCACGACCCTGAGCCACAAAGCGGAACCCGCGCGTACTGCCGGGCAGGTCATACCCCACCCAACCGCGCCCTTGCGAAAGCGCTTCGTAGATCAGGCGCTTATCCGTCGCAAGATCACCACTGAGAGGTTGCCTGAGGAGCAAATGTGTGTTGACGGTCGAAAAGTGAAAACGATAAGGAAAGATCTCCTTCAAGAATGGCCCTATGTAATATTTCAGCGCATGCGCATCTGAACCACCTATCGCAACGATCCGCTTCCCACTCAAGAGCAAGTCATCCCATCTTTGCACTGTTTCCCTCAAAGGGGCACGAGCAATCAATTGAGGGAAAAAGGCATAGAAGATCGCGTGAAGTTTGCTTTTGATAAGCGTCTTGAACTCGCTGAAGGCATTCCAAAGCTCCAGGCCGGTGTAACCATCAACTTCCCAACTGACCCAGGAAATATCTGCTTCATTGACTGCAGGAGCCTGCGGATCCACCGGATGAGCGATAAACGAAAGCCCTCCCTCACGGCGCACGGTATCAATCAGCAATTGGGGATTCTCCGCGTAATCGGCCACACTTCGAGAAAGGCCAAATACAAGAAGATGGTTCTTCTGCGGCAGGCGATAGCGATCGTGAACTTCTTCTCCTACCAAGAGAAGCAAACGGCGTTTCCCGCGCCGATAGTATCCTTCTACTCCTTGCACAATCACATTATGATCCGTAACGATCACTGCATCTAGGCCACAATGCAATCCTGCCTCAGCAATCTCACGGTGCGTGCCACTCCCATCGGAATAGCGAGTGTGCATATGTAGGTTGACAGCAATCTCCTCAAAGGACATAGCAGGTCAGTCAATCGGGCAAAGAAAAATGATGGATCGCTTGGCACAAGCCGTTGCTCATCATGAAAGCCCATCGAGCTTCCACAACTCCGTGACCAGGAGGAAAAATCCGTCAATGGGGTCATGCATGCACATCAAACCCTTTCTGACCAGGATAGCCTCTCTTGTATGCAACACAATCATTACGAAGTCTATCGAAGACATTGGGGCTAATTATACAGGAACTGGCACTGTTCTACGAGCAGTTCCTACCGTTCGACAACTCTGTGGTATACTGCACCCAAGGAAAGGTGATGCATTATGGACGACCGAATTACAATCATTGAGGGCCCCCCTCCCGTATTTGAGTTGATCCAGGATGGTTGGGTGATGAGCCTTTGGGAAGGTGTCCGCCCTATAACCCCAGCCCTAACACGTCTACGCACATTTAATGGTGCCGCGCTCGTGGAACGATGCCACCGCGCCTGGCAAAACCAGCAACCAATCCATCTCTATTACCGCGATGAGATGGGAGTGGAACAACACACTCCTATCCTGGCTGCGCGCTACATTACTGTACCGGAAGGAGACGTGTTACTCCTCGTAGTAGCGCTAGAACCACAAGAGATAGAAGAATTCGAAGCCAATACCGGCGACGATGATCAAGACGACGCCCTGCTCTGATACAGGGAATAAATCCACCCCCCAGATGCAAGCGCAATGAGCGTTCTTCTTTCGGACCTCCAGGACGGTATCCTGACCCTGACTTTCAACCGTCCAGAACGGGCTAATGCCCTTAATCTGGAGATGATCGCCGCGCTCCAGGAGGCGTTGCGTCAGGCCGAAAGAGAGGAAAGCGTGCGGTGCCTCATTCTGACGGGCAGTGGACGAGCCTTTGGGGCCGGCCAGGACCTGGAAGAAATCGAAGCCGCCGCTGGCACTTCAATTCGTGAGCATCTTCAACGCACTTATAACCCCTTGGTCTTGCAAATTCGCCGCCTGGAGAAACCTGTGCTGGCGGCCATCCACGGCGCTTGTGCTGGTGCCTCCTTGGGCATTGCCCTGGCATGTGACCTGCGTCTGGCGGCCACAGGAACGCGTTTCGTCGTCGGGTTCAATGGCATTGGCCTGGTGCCGGATTCAGGAGTTTCCCTCTTCTTACCCCTCCTGATCGGGTTAGGCCGCGCCACCTGGTTTACCTGGAGCAATGAGCCATTTTCCGCCGAGCAAGCACTGGCATGGGGAATGGTACAAAAAGTGGTGCCGGCCGAAGAACTCCAGAAAGCCGCTCAGGAGGTAGCCCGAGAGCTGGCCGCAGGACCACAAAAAGCCTTTGCACTCACCAAACGCGCTTTCAATCGTGCTACCCTTCCCCAGCTGAAAGCTATTTTGGATTATGAAGCGCATCTACAGGAAATCGCCGCTCGCGATCCAGAACACTTGCAACGCGTGCGCGCCTTTTTAGCACGGCGAAAATAACCTCCCATCCGACTAACAAACCGACCCCACTGTCCTGAATTTGAAACACACCGTGCCACCGGGCAGGCGGCCTTCTCCAAGTAGCTTTAGGAAAGTCCTTCTCTGCTCGTCTTTTGCTACCCGCCCGGTAGCAGCATGCGGTGCGTTCTCGCCACCGCTTTTCTCAAGGCCCCTTGGGGGTTCTCCATCATTCTTCCTTTGGGGGTGGAGCTACTGATTTCTTGCGCCTTCGGATTGCGAAGCGCACCAGGCGGTAAACTACCCAAACAGGCAGTGCCACCGCCAACAGGATCACCCACAGATAGTAGAGGAAGAAGCGGATCAGGAAGTTAACAAACCCCTGCAGGAAATAGATCAGGTTCTGCAGCGCATCGCGCGCCACACCTTTCGGTTTCCAACCTCCGATCTCTAGCGGCTTGACCGTCTCCTCAGCAATCAATTCAATGCTGATTGCCGAAAGAGCGGCCGACTCTTCATAGTACTTAATCTGAGCTTTTACCTGCTCGATCTGCTCGCGAATCATCACCAGCTGGTTGAAGACATTCATCACATCTTCCGTCTTCTCGGCCTTTTGCATGATCTCCACCAGCTGTTTCTCGGCGGCTTCCAGGTTGCGCAGGCGCGCTTGCAAATCCACATACTCACGCGTCACATCCTGCCCCTGACGTGACTCATTGCGCACCTCGACAACCCCCTCTTGAACACGCCCAAGCGCCTCGCTAAGCCGTTCCGCCGGCACACGAATTGTGATATTGGCCTGAGGAGCTTCCTGCCCAGCCGGGGTAGTCACTTTGTAGATATTTGACGAGACAACATACCCTCCCATCTCTGTTGCCAGGCGGGCAATTTCGTCCATTTTCTTCTCCACATCGCTTACTACCAGGCTCATGTTGACCGTTTGGATAACTAAGCGTTCGACGGCAGATGCAGCAGCTCCTTCCGCAGGCGCCAATTCCACGGAGGGCATAAGCCTCATCGCCTTGCCCGCATCCCCTTCCCCTGGGAAACCCGCAGACGGTAGGAGCATCTGTGGCTCGGCCATGGGTGTAGGCGCAGCCCGCAGGCCACATGCGCTCAACACCAATACCAGCCCTATCCCTATCCACACACGCAATAGCCGTTTCATTTCTCCTCCATTTTTACAAAGCGAATCCTCACCAGATATTTTACAACGCTATAGCATAAACGTTCCATGCCACGGTGAGTTCCCCAATCTGGTACAATCAACACAAGCTTCGACCATCCGACTATTCGACCTATCAGACTAACCATGGATGAAGTATTCCTCCCCCCGCGCCGCTCAGGGATGCTTATACACGGAATGCTCTTGCTGCTTTGCGCGGCCATGATGCTCGTCAGTCTCTTTTGGATGACACGCTTGCCCTTCGGCAGCCTGTATGCCCTTTCCCTGGTAGCAGCGCTGGTAGCTTTCCTCCCCATCCTACCCCTGGCTTACCGCCTCTATGCCCTCTACCGCGCGGCTTATCTGCTCGGACGCGATCGTCTCGTCATCCATTGGGGATTGCGTCAAGAAGAGATTCCGCTGGCAGAGGTGGAATGGTTGCGACCGGCCAGCGACGTGCATCCGCCATTACGTTTGCCGAATTGGGCGCTGCCGGGATCGGTGTTGGGAGTCTCTCGCCATCCCGATTTAGGTCGGGTGGAATTCATCGCAGCTGAGCGCGACCCGCATCGTTTGCTGCTGATCGGCACGCCACGTCGCGTCTTTGTCATTTCACCGGTCCGGCTCCAAGACTTTGTCCATTCCTTTGCCCGCATGATGGAGATGGGCGCATTGACTACTCCTGCGCCGCTTTCCGTCTATCCTTCCTTCCTGATTGGTGAAGCCTGGCGTGCTTTACCGGCGCGTTTTTTCTGGTCTAGCGGCTTTCTGCTCAACCTGGCGCTTCTCATTTGGGTATTGCTGCTCATCCCTACGCGCACAAGCATCTTCCTCGGGTTCGACCCCCAGGGAATTCCCTATCCCCCTGTCCCCTCCACCCAATGGATTCTTCTGCCAATAGAAAGTTCGCTTCTGGGAATTGCTTCCTGGCTTGGAGGGCTATACTTTTATCGCTGGTCTCCTTACCGTCCCCTGGCTTTCCTGCTATGGGCGGCGATTCCTTTGACCGCTCTCCTCTATCTATTAGCCGTTTACTTCGCCACCCTGCTTTGAGCACCCGCTTATGCGTTTTATTCGCCCGGTTTTTTTCTTTATCTTCTTCGGGTTGACCATCCTTTTCGGCATTTGGGGAGTGATCAACGCGCCACGCCGTTTCCAGGAGCGGCCATTGCGTCTGATTGAAGCCGCCACGCCACCAACGGTCATCGGAAAGTGGGCAATCCAAATAGAAGCGCCGCGCTATCTGCGCGCAGGCGAGGCAGCAATCGTGCGCCTTTCGCTATTACCCGTGAGCGAGCCACCAGACACACCGCAAGCAGCATACCCAACCTTACCTGGCGATGTATCCTTTCCCGGTCTTCTTGCGGCTTCTACGATGGTAGCCGAGGCCCGCCTTGATCTGGCCGGCATGGAAATCCGCCCAGACCAGCCCATCAGCGAACCACTTCTACCCGGCAAGCCCGCGCTCTTCTTCTGGAGCGTGCGCGCTACACAACCCGGAGACTACGCCGGTGTGGCTTGGCTGCACTTGCGCCTCATTTCCCCGCAAGGCGAAAATGTGATTCCTCTTTCGGCACAAGAGATACGTTTCCAGGTACGAACCCTTTGGGGATTTTCGGCAAATGCGGCGCGCTGGCTCAGCCTGCTTTGGGGCATCCTCACCTTTCTTTTGGGGTTTCCCTACCTCAGAGATGTAGTGCTATGGCTTGGCCATAGAGCACGAGAGGCAGGGAAAGCCGCGGAAAGCCCTCCGGCGGGAAAACTTGTGGAGGGAAATTCAGGCCTGCCGCTTTTCAAACCAGCGCTGAATAGCTAATTGCGTGGCACGAAACGCCAATGGAGGCAAGTTTTCAAGGGGGAAAAAAGCGGCTCGATCGGCATCATCTCCGGGATGAAGTGTCCCACCGATCGTTTTGCCACAGTAGACGATGACGAAATCGGCGCCGCGTGGGTGTTCTTTGCCGGCGATCACGTCTAAAAGGCCGGTAATCTGCACTTGGAGCCCACTTTCTTCTTCGCATTCCCGTCGGGCGGCCTCTGCAGGGTCTTCGCCGGCATTGATGAAACCGGCCGGCAAGGTCCATTGACCCTGAAATGGCTCATTCACGCGGCGAACAAGCAAAATATCCCCCCCTTCTTCGACAAGCACGGCTGCAGCGACTTTGGGATCGGCGAAGTAAATCCAGCCACAAGCTGGACAAAACGGGCGGATCTGGCCATAGTGTTCCCCCTGTTCCACGCGAGTGCTGCAACGGATACAGTAGTTTACGACCAGTTCCGCCATCTTCGGGCGCTCCACCAGCGCAGAAAGAGGAGAAAGAGGAGTTCTAGAGCAATCAGCAAGGCCAGGGCCTTCGCGATCAGGGGAAGCAGGGAAAGGGGTTGTTCTAAAGTGGAAGGAACTTCCGCAGGAGGGGCCTCCACTGCTTCGGTCAGCGGTGTCGCAGTGGAGAGAGAAGGGGCTTTGGAAACGGGCGTCTCTTGAGGTAAGGCCATGATGCCCGGTTGGACGGCATCGGGTTCAGGAGTGGCGGTTTCCGCCATGAGAGAAAAAAGAGGTGCCTCGGTTGCTTCTGCCGGCATGGCTCGCATTGCCGGCCTGGACTCATGCGCAGCCAGCGGAGAAAGGACGAGTTGCACCCCCAGGCTGATTGCCAGGAGCACCGCCGTCAAAGCTGTGCCCCACTGGAAGAGGGGATAAAAGCGCGGCATTGGCGGATGCTTCGCCACTTGACGTGGGGAAAGCGTGAAGTTGCGCGGGGCGCGCCGACGGGGCATTTGACGCAGCAGCGCGCGGGTCTGCTCCAGCGCTTCAAGTTCAGCACGGAGCTGCGGG
The DNA here is from genome assembly GCA_046292855.1 of Anaerolineales bacterium. Taxonomy (GTDB): domain Bacteria; phylum Chloroflexota; class Anaerolineae; order Anaerolineales; family Villigracilaceae; genus 630D-37. Next base: position 2,441 of record JBKBPX010000057.1, on the reverse strand, counting down.
TCGTCCTGAATTCGCCGCTCAAGGTGCTGCAATTGCTCCGGGGGCAAAGCTCCGTCCAAATAAGCAGAAAGAAGTTCCAGGTCGCGCGTCTTCATTTGTTGGAGTGACGAAATGCAGAGGGTAGAAGTTCCTGAAATTGCTGTAGACAATCCCGAAGGCGAAGGCGCGCACGCGCCAGCCGCGATTTGACAGTGCCCAATGGAATGTGCAGGGAGGCGGCAATTTCGCTGTAATCCAATCCCTCAATATCGGCCAACACTACCATCAGGCGGAAAGGGAGAGGCAGGGCCTGCAGGCAGTGCTCGATGGCATGTTCAAGTTCTTTCTGCTCCAGGCTGACCTCCGGCGAAGGGCCTTTATCGTTCATCCAAGCGGGAGACTCGACTTCTTCTCCATCCGAGGTGAGCGGTTCAAGGGCAGTTTGTGGACGGCGCTTTTGACGGCGCAATTCATCGTAGCAGGCATTAGTAACAATGCGAATTAGCCAGCCGCGGAAAGAGCCACTGCGGAAAGAAGCGATCTTCTGAAATGCGTGCAGAAAAGCTTCTTGAGTGGCATCTGCGGCCAAATCTTCATCCCCCAGAATGCGCAATGCTACGTTAAAGAGGCAATCTTGATAAGCCAGCACCAGGCGATTGAAGGCATCTAGATCGCCGCGCTGAGCCTGTGAGATGAGAGTGATCTCGTCCATCGAGGAAAGCCTATTTCGCTACCTGAAGCAAAAGCCGCCGATCCAGAAAAAGGCTCACCGTGCTCTGAAAAGCGCGAAATGAGCAAATCGCCAAAGCAAAATTCCAGCTGTAGCGAAAAGCATCATGACCAGCGCGAAGAGAGGCAGAGCGGAGGAATTCAGCCAAGCAGCGCGCACAAGGATAGCCACGGCAACCGCAGAAATTGTCGTCAATATCAATTTTAGCAGGTAGAAGAAGGGGAGAGAAGAAGATGGAGGTTCCAGCAAACCATTCGAAAAAGCCAAGGGGAACCAGGCAATAATCAAGGGGAAGAAAGTCGCAGCCAGGCGCGGTATAGCGGTCATTTGTAATTCCCCATGGGAAGCGAAACCGATCAGGGTGATAAGGAACCAGACAACCAAGTCACCTATCCAAATACTATGCTTCCGCATGCTTCTCTTGCTCCTCCGGGCGCAGATGGGGGAAAAGGATGACCTCGCGGATGTTGTGTTTATCTGTGAAGAGCATAGTCAAGCGGTCAATGCCCATCCCGAAACCTCCATTTGGGGGCATCCCATAGCGCATAGCACGCAGATAATCCTCATCCATCGGATGGCGCTCGGCATCATCGGCATCGTAGGTGCGCCCCATCTCCAGAAAACGTTGTTCCTGATCGAGCGGATCGTTGAGTTCAGTGAAAGCGTTGCAGAGTTCGAAGCCGGCCACATAGCCTTCGAAGCGCTCCACGGTCAACGGATCGCCGGGCTTTGATTTAGCTAATGGAGAAATGTCGCGCGGGTAATCGTAGAGAAAAGTGGGCTGGATCAGGGTCGGTTCAAGAAATTCCGAAAGCATGTAGTCAATCAGTTTGCCGCGGGAAGCCCTGGGATCAGGTTGGTGACCGATGCGCACCAGCGCCTGATAGAGAGACTCAGCAGTGGGATGTTCGGCAATATCTATTCCGCTGGTCTCCAGCAATCCCTGACGCAATTCCAGCCTGCGCCAGGGTGGAGTGAAATCTATTTCGTGTCGCTGGTAAGTGATCTTCAGGCGTCCCAGCACCTTTTGCGCCACATAGGCGATCATCTGTTCGACGAATTCCATAACCTGGAAGTAATCCGCATAGGCCCAGTAGAATTCCAGCTGGGTGAATTCGGGGTTGTGCTTGAAAGAAACTCCCTCGTTGCGAAAATCGCGTCCGATCTCGTAAACTTTCTCCAGGTTGCCCACCAGGAGGCGCTTGAGATAGAGTTCAAAGGAAATGCGGAGATAGAGATTCTGCTTGAGTTCGTTGTGATAGGTGATGAACGGACGCGCTGCGGCGCCGCCATAGATGGGCTGCAGGATGGGAGTTTCGACTTCCAGGAAGCCGTGATCATCCAGGAACTCGCGCAGGGCACGCACGATGGCGGCTCGGGTGCGGAAAACTTGGCGCGTCTCCGGATTGACGGCAAGGTCACCATAGCGTTGACGCGCCCGCAGCTCCGGGTCTTCGAGCGCTGCATGATGGATAACCGTCCCATCTGGCAAAGTTTCATCTTTGGCCGCTGGGAGAGGGGTAATCGCCTTTGCCAGCATGCGAAAATCTTGCACCTGGAGAGTGATTTCGCCGCTGCGCGTGCGGAAAAGGACGCCCGAAGCCTGGATAAAATCACCAAGGTCAAACAAGCGATTGAAGAGTTCCAAGCGCTCTTGCCCCAGTTCATTAATGCGAAAAAGCAATTGAATACGTCCTTCACCATCTTCGATGTGGGCAAAGGTAATCTTGCC
>JBKBPX010000056.1:0-15200 GCA_046292855.1 Anaerolineales bacterium | reverse complement strand
ATCTGGCGCGCATTGTCGGGCAGAAGAAGGCGCGCGAAATCTGGTATCTCTGCCGCCAGTATACGGCCCAGGAGGCGCTGGAGATGGGATTGGTGAACAAGGTGGTGCCGCTCGAAGAGCTGGAGGCGGAAGGGGTTCGCTGGGCACAGGAGATTCTGGAGAAAAGCCCGCTGGCGATCCGCGCCCTGAAATCGGCATTCAATGCCGAGCTGGATGGTCAGGCCGGAATTCAAGAGCTGGCCGGGAATGCCACACTGCTCTTCTATATGACCGAAGAGGGACAGGAAGGACGCAATGCCTATCTGGAGAAACGCAAGCCGAATTTCCGCAAGTATCCTTGGCTACCGTGATCGTCCCCGCCTAGAGGCCACGTCAGAGCTGCCGGCGCTGGTGCTCAACACCCCGGCAGAACGCCGCGTCTTCAGCTGGGCAGAGCTAGGGGACTATGCCGAGCGCTTGGCAGGTTGGCTTTGGACACAGGGCCTACGTCCGGGGCAGGTATTGGGGGCCTATTTGGAGAATTCAATAGAGTTTATCGGGCTGGTGCTAGCCAGCCTGCGCTTGGGGGTGCGGCTGGTGCTATTCCATCGGCGCTTAAGCCCAGCGGAGCTGGAATGGCAGCTTGACCAGTGCCGACCCTCCCTGCTGGTGCGCGATGACCAGGCCGGCCATCAGGCCATCAGACCACCCAGCTATCAGAGTCTCAGACTGCCCGACCGTGCGGCTATCCAGCCTTCCCTGCCGATCGTGGATGAGCCTGCCTCGTTCACTTTTTTCACTTCCGGCACGACCGGTTATCCAAAAGCCGTCACGCTGACCCTGGCGAACTTGCTGGCCGCCTCACAGGCTTCTTCGGAGCGCTTGCAGACGCGATCGGGCGAACGCTGGTTGCTATGCCTTCCGCTTTATCATATCGCTGGGCTTTCAATCCTGTTTCGGGCGGCGCTAGATGGGATGACGGTGATCTTTCAGCCGCGCTTTGAGGCGGCGGAGGCGGCGCGCTTGCTATGGGAAGAGCAGGTCAATCTGGTTTCGCTGGTGCCGACGATGCTCTACCGCATGATGCCGTACCTGGAACGGGAGGGTATTCCGCCGCAGTTGCGCCTGGTGCTGCTCGGCGGCTCGGCTGTGGACCCTGAGCTTTTGCAGCGCGCCCTGGGCATTGGCCTTCCCGTCGCTTTGACCTATGGCCTGACCGAGGCGGCTTCCCAAGTCTGCACAGCCTTGCCCGAGCTGGTGCGTCGCAAACCGGGGACGGTCGGCAAACCGCTGATGGGGCTGACAGTGGAGATACGCCAGCATGGAGGCGAGCCTCTCCGGCCTGGAGAGATAGGTGAGATTTGGGTGCGCGGGCCTTCGGTAGCGCAGGGATATGATGGGCAGATGCCCTTCCTTGATGGCTGGCTGCCAACCGGCGATCTGGGATACCTGGATGAAGAGGGCGATCTTTGGGTGTTGGCCCGGCGCAGTGACTTGATCGTGAGCGGTGGCGAGAACATTTACCCCGCCGAAGTGGAGCGCGTGCTGGCCGGCCATCCGGCAGTGAGCGAGGTATGTGCCTTTGGCCTGCCTCATCCGGAATGGGGGCAACAGGTCGCTGTGGCGGTGGTCAAGGCGGGGGAGGTCAGCACGGAAGAGTTACTCGCCTATGCGCGGCGCTTTTTGGCCGGCTACAAGCTGCCGCGACAGGTCTTTTTCGTCCCCGAATTGCCGCGCACGGCTTCTGGGAAGGTGATGCGGGGAAAGGTGAGGGAGATGGTGGCGGGATAGTTGAGTTTCCCCGATCACGCCGCGAGGATCCAGCTGCAATCTCGTCCCTGCACATGGTAAAATCATCTCCATGACTGCGAAACTGATCCTGCGCAATCGAGAGTATGAGGTCAAAGCCGGGCAGACGTTGCGCTCAGCCTTGAAGGAAGCTGGCATCCTGCCGGAAAGTGTGGTGGCGACGCGCCAGGGTGAAGTGATTACCGAGGATGAAATCCTGCGCGATGGGGATGTGATCAAACTTATCGCTGTCATCTCCGGCGGCGCGCTGGAGGAGCGATGAAGTGCCGGAAATGTGGAGCGAAGGCGGCGGTCAATATGCCGCAGCACAAGCTGGCGCTCTGCAAGGAGCATTTTCTGGAATGGGTGCCGGAGCAGACGGAGCGCTTTATTCGCAAGTACCGCATGTTCAGCCGCGAGGAAAAAGTACTGGTCGCCGTTTCCGGCGGCAAGGATTCCCTTTCGCTCTGGGATATTCTTTGGCGATTGGGCTATCAGGCGGATGGGCTTTACATCGCACTGGGGATTGACGAGGGCGTTCGCTATTCTGCCGAGTCCCAGCGCCTGGCCGCGAAATTCGCCGCCGAGCGCGACCTGAAGCTGCATGTGGTGGAGGTCGAGCGTGAGGCCGGTTTTCCCATCCCCGTCCTGGCGCAAAAAACTCAGCGCGGCCAGGGGAAACCCTGCTCCGTTTGCGGCCTGGTCAAACGTCATGAGATGAACCGCATCGCCCGCGATTTGGGCTATGATGTGCTGGCTACCGGTCACAACTTGGACGATGAGGTGGCGGTGCTTTTTGGGAATACGCTCAATTGGGCGGTCGGATATCTGGCTCGTCAGGGGCCGGTGCTGCCTGAGGAGGCGGGATTGGCGCGCAAGGTCAAGCCTTTGTGCCGCTTCTACGAGCGTGAGATGACGGCCTATGCCCTTTTGCGCGGCATCGAATACATTTACGATGAATGTCCGTTTGCAGCCGATTCTACATCTATCCAGTACAAAGAATGGCTAAATCAGTTGGAGCATGAACGCCCTGGTCTGAAGCTGACTTTCTACCTGGGTTTCCTGGAGGCAAAGGAGCAGGGAGTTTTCGCTTCGGTGCAGGAGAAGACGGAGCTACATCCCTGTCCGCGCTGCGGTCAACCGACCTCGGCGCCGGGGTTGTGTGCCTATTGCCGCATGTTGGAAAAAGTTGCTGTCCCATCGAGGTAGAGATGCGCCTGGCTCTTATCCCGTTGCGTGTCTGGCCGCGCCAGGTGGAGCGCAATCTGGCGGAGTTGGAGCGACGTCTGGAAGAAGCGGCTCATTTTTCGCCTGATTTGGTCTGCCTGCCGGAGTGCACCTTAACCGGTTATCTCTATGACCAGGCCGACTTGGAGCGCTTTGCCGAGACGCTCTCTGGTGCTTTGGTGGCGCGCTTTTCGGAATTGGCGCGGCGTTTCAAGGTGTACCTTTGCGCCGGTTTGCTGGAGCGGGCGCTGGAAGGAGTCTACGATACTGCTTTGCTTTTCGACGGCGAGGGCAGGTTGCTCGGTTATCATCGGAAGATCGAAGAACAGCCACCTTTCCTGTGTGGACAAACTTTTCGACCCATCGAGAGCGACTTGGGACGATTGGGCATTTTGATCTGTGGTGACCTATTCAACGAAGATGCAGTCAGGCAGGCGCGCCACGCAGCAGATTTGCTTCTCGTGCCCATGTCACGCGGCCTCGATGGCCGCTCTCCCGACCCTGACCGTTGGGAGGCCGAAGAACGTGCCGCCTATTTGGATGCGGCGCGTGCGACGAAGACGATCGTGGCGATGGTCAATGCACTTGAATTGGAGGCTCCAGCTCCTGCCTTCGGTGGCGCGTTGGTGGTGAACGCTGAAGGCCTGGTGGTCGGTGAATCCCCGCATGGGAGCGATGAAATCCTTTTCGTGGAAATTGCGAAATGAAGGCATACCGTTTTTTAGATTGGATCATAGCGCTTTTTGTTACGGTGTTGTTGGTCAGCAACGTGGCTTCTTCGGCAAAAATTGTGGATTGGGGCTTTAGCCTTTTCGGTGTGCCCTTGGCTTTCGATGCCGGCACGTTGCTGTTTCCTGTCAGCTACATCTTTGGCGATATCTTGACCGAGGTCTATGGTTATCGCGCCTCGCGACGGGTGATCTGGGCCGGTTTTTTCAGCTTGGCGCTGGCAGCCGGCGTCTTTGCCCTGGTAGGAGTGTTGCCCGGTGAGGCGCAGTGGCAGGAATATGCCGGTGATCGCGCCTACCGGGCTATCCTGGGAGGCATGTCTAGCGGCGGAATTGTGTTGGCCAGCCTGCTCGGCTATTGGGCTGGCGAATTCTCAAACTCGTTTGTGTTGGCCAAAATGAAATTGCTGACGCGCGGTCGTTGGCTCTGGACGCGCACCCTAGGCAGCACCCTGGTCGGAGAAGGAGTGGATACCGTCGTGTTCATCACCGTTGCCTCCCTCTTTGGCGTTTTCCCTTGGTCGCTCTTCCTGACCCTGACGTTGACGAATTACATTTTCAAGGTTGGGGTCGAGGCCCTGATGACGCCGGTTACCTACCTAGTAGTCAATACGCTCAAGCGCCTGGAAGGCGAAGATTACTACGATTGGGATACGAAATTCAACCCGTTTTTGGTGGGATAACGCCTTGGAGGGTGAGAGCGTGAAAGCAAAGGTTTCTTATACGTGGGAGGCGAGCCTAGGGTTCCCCCCTCTGCTCATGCGCTGTCGTGAGGAAGTAACAGCATGAACCGCTTGGCCTTTCCGCCCCAGGCTCCCCTTGATGAACTGCGGCAGGCAATCCTGGAATGTGGCCGTCTGTGCTATGAGCGCAGATTGATGACTTCCAACGATGGGAATATCTCCGTGCGCGTGGACGCGGAAAGGGTGCTGATCACACCTTCCGGACTGAGCAAGGGGCGCCTGGAGGCCGACGATTTGCTGCTCTTGGATATGGAGGGCAACGTTCTCCAGGCTGCGCCGGGGCGCAAGCCTTCCTCCGAAACTCCCATGCATCTGGAAGCCTATCGCCAGCGCCCGGATGTTCGTGCTGTGATCCATGCTCATCCTGTTTTCGCTACCACGCTGACGGTGGCCGGCCTAGATTTGCCCTTGGATGTGCTGCCGGAGGTGTTGCTGACGCTGGGAGAGATTCCCACTACCGCCTATGCCACACCCGCTTCCCATGAAGATGCCGAACTCATCCGTGACCTGATCCGCACGCACAATGCCCTGTTGCTTCGTCAACATGGCTCACTGACGGTCGGCGCGAACTTGGAGGAGGCCCTGATCCATCTGGAACGGCTGGAGCATGTAGCGCAAGTGTACTATCAGGCGTTGCTCTTAGGGCATGTCGAGCGCATTCCGCCCCAGGCTTTGCATCGTCTTCACGAATTGCGCCGCAAGTTCACAAAATAACCGCGCTTTAACGCTTTTTTTGACGCTTCATTAGCGCCAGGGGAGTATAGTGGGAAAAAGAAGAACCTTCCCTTGTGGAGTTTCCATGCAGCGCGGTTTTACTAGCACATTGAATAGCAGTTCCCTACGCCCCGGTGATTTGCAACTCTCCATCGAGCGGCTTCAACTGAACTTCGGCGGCGTCACGGCCCTTTTGGGGGTGGATTTGCAGATCCGCCAGGGCGAAATTTTTGCCATCATCGGCCCGAATGGTGCCGGCAAGACCAGCCTGCTGAATTGCATCAGCGGCCTCTATCGTCCTCAACGTGGGCGCATTCTGCTCTACAATCACGGCGAGCACGATCTGACCAAGCTCAAGCCTCATCAGATCGCTCGCTTAGGTGTGGCGCGCTCCTTCCAAAACATTGAACTTTTCCGCCATATGACCGTGCTGGAAAACCTGCTGGCCGGTGCCCACATCCACATGCGCAGTAGCCTCTTTTCCAGCTTGATTTATTGGGGGATGGCGCAGAAGGAACAGATTCAATTTCGCCGTTTTGTCGAGGATATTATCGAGCTACTCGAAATCCAGGCCATCCGCAATAAGGTGGTGGCGGCCCTGCCTTACGGTTTGCAAAAGCGCGTGGAATTGGGGCGAGCGCTGGCGTTGCGCCCGGCTATCTTGTTGCTGGATGAGCCGATGGCCGGGATGAACACCGAAGAGAAAGAGGATATGGCGCGCTTTATCTTGGATATAAACGAGGAGCATGGCGTCACCATTGTCCTGATCGAACACGATATGGGCGTCGTGATGGATATTAGCGATCGGATCGCTGTGCTCAATTTCGGCCAGAAGATCGCCGAAGGCAGCCCAGACGAGGTGCGCAACAACCCGCTGGTCATCGAGGCCTACCTCGGTGAAGAACATGCCGCCCTCCCCACCCGACCCTTTGCGAAGTCCTGAGGTGAGCCTATGCCTGAGACTTTGCCGCAGTTCCTCTATGAACATGCCCAGCGCACGCCCAATAAAGCGGCGCTGCGCGAACGCCTCTATGGGATATGGCAGACCATGACCTGGCGCCAGTATTACGAGCATGTCAAGTATTTTGCTCTAGGTCTGGTCAGCATGGGTTTGCAGCCGCAGGAGACGATCGCCATTATCGGTGATAACCGCCCCGAGTGGCTGATTGCCGAGTTAGCTGCCCAAGCGGTCGGCGCGAAGAGTGTCGGGGTCTATCAGGATTCGATTGCTTCGGAAGTGACCTACATCTTAAACCACGCCGATGTCACTTTCGTAGTCGTAGAAGATCAGGAGCAGGTGGATAAAATCCTGGAAATCTGGCCGCAGCTGAAGGGTGTGCGCAAGGTCATCTATTACGATCCGAAGGGGTTGCGCAATTACACCGAAGAATTCCTGATGTATTTTCCTCAGGTGGAAGCCCTCGGACGGGAATATGAAAAAGAACACCCCGGCTGGTTTGAAGAGCGGCTGGCACAGGGACGCGGTGAGGAGATTGCCATCCTTTCAACCACCTCCGGCACCACCGCCAACCCCAAGCTGGCCATGCTCACCCATAAATCCATGATCAGTATGGGGCGCAACCTCATGAAAGTTGACCCCTTGACCCCCAACGATAATTTTGTCTCCTTCCTACCGCTCGCCTGGATCGGAGAGCAGATGATGGTGATGTCCTGTGGGTTGCAGGTGGGCTTCACCATAAATTTCCCTGAAGAGCCGGAGACCGTGCAACATGACTTGCGCGAGATCGGCCCACAGGTGATGTTCAGCCCGCCGCGCATTTGGGAGAGCCTCGTCAGCCAGGTGCAGGTAAAGATCGAGGACACGACCGCGTTGAAGCGTGCCATATACAACTGGGCGATGAAGATCGGTTACCGCATGGCCGATACCCGTTTCCGCAAGGAAAAACCTGGCTTCTTGCTGCGCGTGCTTTACTTTTTGGCCGATATGCTGGTGTTCCAGGAGATCAAGGATCAACTCGGCCTGCGCCATCTGAAACGCGCTTACACTGGCGGCGCGGCGCTCGGCCCCGATACCTTTCGCTTCTTCCACGCTTTGGGCGTTAACCTGAAGCAAATCTACGGGCAGACCGAGATCAACGGCATTGCCGTCGTCCACCGCGATGGAGATATTAAGTTCCAGACGGTCGGCACGCCTATCCCGGAGACCGAAGTCAAAATTGATGAGAGCGGTGAAATCCTGATGCGTTCGCCGGCTGTGATGCTCGGTTACTACGGTAACCCGGAAGCGACGGCAGAAGCACTGCGCAATGGCTGGCTACATTCCGGCGATGCCGGCTACTTTGACGAGGATGGCCATTTGGTGGTGATCGATCGCGTCAAGGATGTGATGACCTTGCACGATGGGACAAAGTTCAGCCCGCAGTTCATCGAGAATAAGCTCAAATTCAGCCCGTACATCAAAGAGGCCGTTGTGTTCGGCGGCGATTGGCCGTTTGTGACCGCTATGATCAACATTGACTTTGCAAACGTGGGCAAATGGGCCGAAAAACGCCAGATCGCCTACACCACCTATACCGATCTTTCACAAAAGCCGGAAGTCTATAGCCTGATCCGCAAACAGGTGGAGCTGGCAAACGCCGATTTGCCGCCGGCGGCGCGCATCCAACGCTTCTTGCTCCTGCATAAGGAACTGGATGCCGATGACGCCGAGCTGACCCGCACGCGCAAGGTGCGTCGGCGTTTGATCGCGCAACGCTATGCCGATCTGATCTCTGCGCTCTATAGCCATAACTCCCACGTGGATGTGGAAACCGTTATCACTTATCAGGATGGGAAGACGGCCAAGATTCAGACGCGCATCGCTATTGAGACGCTGAACGGTGATACGAAGAGGTAATCCTTTCTAGATTGGTGAAGATATGGAACTCTTTTTGCAACTCACCCTCACAGGTTTGACCAACGGCGCCATTTTGGCCCTGGCTGCCCTAGGCTTCGTGCTGATCTACAAATCCAGCGATGTCATCAACTTCGCACAGGGAGAATTCCTGCTTATCGGCGCCTACCTGATCTATGCAATGGTGGCGCAAGTGGGGCTTCATTGGACCTTGGGAATGGTCATCACGCTACTCATAGCAGTGCTCTTAGGGGTGCTGATCGAGCGCCTGATTCTCAGACCAATGATCGGCGAGCCGGTTATCTCGATCATCATGGTCACCATTGGCCTGAGCAGCATCCTGCGCGCCATCGTTAGCGCAATCTGGGGCAATCTCCCACGCGCCTTTCCTCCCTTTATTCCCTCTCAGCCGGTGAATATTCTGGGAGCTTCGGTCGGCGCCGATCGCTTGTGGGCAATTCTCATCGCCGTGGCGATGCTGGGGATTTTCACTTTCTTCTTCCGCAAGTCCAAGGAAGGGGTCGCCATGCGTGCGGTTGCGGATGATCAGCCGGCAGCGCTTAGCATGGGCATCAGTGTCAGCCGTGTTTTTGCCTGGGCTTGGGCGATTGCCGCCGTCAGCGCGGCGATCGGCGGTGCACTGGTGGCCAATATCGTCGGCGTTGGGCCAGAACTTTCGAACTTCGGCCTGCGCGTCTTCCCGGTTGTGATCCTGGGAGGCCTGGATTCCATTCCTGGCGCCATTTTAGGAGGCATCATCATCGGGCTGTTGGAGACGTATACCGGAGGCTATATCGGGCAGGGGTTGAACCAGGTGCTCCCGTTTATTGTGCTCATCGTGATCTTGATGGTGCGGCCATATGGCTTATTTGGTCAGGAGATTATCGAACGTGTGTGAGAGGGAGGGACGATGATTTCGGGCATTTACTACACTACTTACGAACAGGACATGGCCTTGCGCAAGACGCCTGCGCAGCGCATTCGCTTGGTCATTCTCATTCTGCTCCTCCTGTCCTTTCCCTTCTTTGCCAATCGGTATTACCTCAATCTGGCAAATCAAGTGGGGATCGCCGTCATCGGTGCAATTGGGCTGAACATTTTAGTGGGATACACCGGCCAGATTAGCCTAGGACAAGGTGGTTTCATGGCGGTAGGAGCCTATACTGCTGGTATTCTCACAGCGCGTTACGGTGTTCCCTGGTGGGCCTCGATCCCTATTGCGGCCCTATTCACCGCTTTGGTCGGTGCGTTCTTCGGCATCCCTTCGCTGCGTCTGAAGGGGCTTTATCTGGCCATCGCGACGCTGGCCGCCCAGGTCATCATCTTGTGGATCGTCACCCACTGGAAGGCAGTGACCGGCGGAGTGGAAGCGTTGGTGGTGCCTTCCCCGAAGCTGTTTGGGGTAAAAATGAACACCGACTTTAACTTCTATTGGGTGATTTGGGGCGTGGCCGTGATAGTGACCATCCTAACGGTCAACCTCTTTCGCACACATTATGGCCGTGCCTTTGTCGCCATTCGCGATCAGGATATTGCCGCTTCGGTGATGGGCATTGATCTCTTCAAGTATAAATTGCTGGCCTTCGCTATTTCCTCCTTTGTGGTTGGGTTGGCCGGTGCTTTGCTGGCGCACTACCGCAGCATTGTCACCTGGGAGCGCTTCACCATGGACGTTTCGGTCACCTATCTGGCGATGATCATCATCGGAGGGCTGGGTTCCGTGACAGGCTCCTACCTAGGAGCGGCTTTCATGACCCTGCTCCCGGCCCTGATCACAAATTTGGGGAGGTTCCTCAAAGCCTATTTCCCAGCGATGGAGAGCTTGTTGCCCTTCGTCCAACTGGCCATCTTTGGCTTGGTGATCATCCTGTTCCTGATCTTCGAGCCGGAGGGGTTGAACAAGATTTGGAAAGACATCAAGGATTACTTTCGCTTGTGGCCGTTTAGCTACTGAAAAGTCAAAGCATCTTGGAAAGGAGGTGATGGTTTGCGGAAAGCCATCTCTGGTGAACTTGCATTCTATTCTAGCATTTGAGAATAAAGGAGGATGACATGTTGCGCGTTAAAACCTTTGTTGTGTTGTTGCTTGTGGTGATCCTAGCGCTCAGCGCTTGCGGCCCAAAGCAGCCGGTTACTCAACCACCGCTCCAAACGCAAGCCCCGGTGCAAACCCAGGCGCCCGCTGCTCCCACAGAGACCCCCAAGCCGAAGGAGCCGATCAAAGTCGGTGCGATCTTTGATTTGACTGGCCCAACAGCGGATGTGGGGACGCCCTATGCGGAAGGGGTGAAAGGCTTCGTAGAATGGTTGAACAGCCGAGGCGGAGTGGAGGGGCACCCGATCGAGTTGATCTCGGCGGATTATGCTTACAAAGTAGACCAGGCCGAGCAGCTCTATAGCCAATTCGTGGGGGAGGGCGTGGTCGCTTTTATGGGATGGGGGACCGGCGATACGGAGGCATTACGCCCTCGCATCGCAGAGGACAAGGTGCCTTTCATGTCGGCTTCGTATTCTGCCGCACTGACGAAACTGGATGAGGCGCCCTACAACTTCCTGATCGGTACTACTTACTCCGATCAAGCGATCATTGCGATCCGTTGGGCAATGCAAGATTGGGAGGCCAAAGGGAATAGCGGCAAACCTAAGGTGGCTTTGATCCATCACGATAGCCCCTTTGGTCAATCCCCGGTGGCTGATGCCAAAGCCTTTGCTGAGGCCAATGGGGTGGCATTCACCAGCCTGGCCATGCCGAGAGGCGCTACGGATTACGTGGCGGAGTTAGCCCAGATTGATCAATTCGGCGCTAACTATGTGATTGTGCATACGGTCTCTAGCCCGGCTGCTGTGCTCCTGAAGGATGCGGCCAATCAGGGGATGAAGGACAAGATGCAGTTCATCTTGCTCAACTGGTGCGCAGATGAAATCTTTCTCAAGCTGGCCGGCCCGGCTGCAGAAGGGGTGTTCGGCGCCATTCCCTTCACCCCACCTTCCTCGCCAGTGCCTGGTCACAAGGATCCAGATGAATGGCTGAAAGCGCGTGGCTCCAGCTTGGAGGAGAAGGGATTGCACTATGCTCAGGGTTGGTGGACGATGGCGGTGATGACGGAGGGGATCCGCCGAACTGTCCAGCAAGGCAAGCCGGTCACGGGTGAGAACATCCGCGCCGCGTTGGAGTCCATCCAGAACTTCGATACCGGCGGCGTAACAGCACCGATTACCTTCTCCCCGACCGATCACGGTGGCAATAAGGCTCTGCGCATCTTTAAGGTTGAGAACGGAAAATGGGTGCAGGTGAGTGATTTCATCTCTGCTCAGCAATAGCCCTTCTACGGGGAGGGGAAGGAGAGGCCTCCTTCCTCTCCCCCCACCTGTCCCTTCGCCCCCATCTCGATCACCCACCTATCTACCTATCTGACTATCCGACTATCCGACTATTTGACTATCCGACTATCCGACTATCCGACTATTTGACTATTTGACTATTCGACTATCCGACTATCTGACTACTCGCCATGCTAACCCTCAACAATGTAGAAGTCATCTATAACAAAGTAATCCTGGTGCTCAAAGGGATGTCCCTGCAGGTGCCGGAGGGCAAAATTGTTGCCCTGCTAGGCTCGAACGGCGCCGGTAAAACCACCACGCTCAAGGCGATTTCCGGCCTTCTCAAGCCTGATAATGGCGAAGTCACCGATGGGAGCATTGAATTCATGGGGGAGAAAATTCAGCATCGCGATGCGGCAGAGATCGTGCGTATGGGCATTTTCCAGGTGATGGAGGGACGGCGCGTCTTCGAGCATCTCACCGTGGAGGAGAATTTGATCGCCGGCGGCTATACGCGGCGAGGGCTGAGCCTACACCGCGAAATGGAAATGGTCTATCACTATTTTCCGCACCTAAAAGAACGTCGCAGCCAACGCGCTGGCTATCTTTCAGGTGGGGAACAGCAAATGTTGGCAATCGGACGGGCGCTCATGGCGCAGCCCAAGCTGATGATGCTGGACGAACCCTCCCTCGGACTTGCGCCGCTCCTGGTGGCCGAGATCTTCCACATTATTCAGCGCATCAATCAGGAGCAGCACACCACCATCCTGCTCGTGGAGCAGAATGCCAATCTCGCGCTTCAAGTAGCAGATTATGCCTATATCATGGAAAATGGGCGGATTGTCCTGGAAGGATACCCGGCGGATCTGCGCGAAAATGCGGATGTGCGCGAATTCTACCTAGGCCTGAGCGAGATAGGACAGCGAAAATCCTACCGTGAGGTCAAGCACTATAAACGACGGAAGCGCTGGTTGAGTTGAGGCAACATGGAACTCCAAGCCCTTATCCAACACCTGGCCCAGAATGCCGCAGGTTTTGCTGAACGCCTACGCAAGGCTGGCCTGGAAGCTTCCCAAATTCGCACGCTTGCCGATCTGAATGCCCTCCCGGTCATCCGCAAGGATCAGCTCGTGGAAATTCAGGCGGCGCAACCACCGTTTGGCGGCTTCTTGGCCTGTGATGTGACCGCGCTGCGGCGCATTTTCCAGTCGCCAGGACCGATCTATGATCCAGAGCCGCGCCGAACCGATTACTGGCGCTGGGCGCCAGCCTTGGAGGCTGCTGGATTTAAAGCCGGCGATTTGGTCCTAAATTGCTTCAGCTATCACCTTACCCCGGCAGGCGCCATGTTCGAAGAGGGCCTCTATACGCTCGGCTGCACCGTCATCCCTGCCGGCGTGGGTAATCAGGAGCAGCAGGCGCGCCTGATAGCCGATCTGCGGATCAACGGCTATGTTGGACTACCTTCTTACTTAAAGGCGCTGATTGAAAAAGTCGAATCCCTCGGCTTGACCCACTCCATCGAAAAGGCTTTCTTCACCGCCGAACCCCTGCCTCCCTCACTCCGCAGGTGGCTGCACGAGCATGGCGTCCGGGTAGCCCGTCAGGGGTATGGGACGGCAGAATGCGGCAATTTAGGCTATGAATGCGAAGCCGAGAACGGCTGGCATGTGCCAGAAGATGTTTGGCTGCAAATCTGCGATCTCAACACGGGACAGCCTTTGCCCCCTGGCGAAGTGGGGGAAATCGTTGTTACCTTGCCGAATCCCTACTATGCACTGGTGCGCTTCGGCACCGGCGATCTTTCTTTCCTCAGCATGGAGCCGTGCTCCTGTGGACGTACATTCCCGCGCCTGATGGGCTGGCACGGGCGTGTGGGAGACGCGGTGAAAGTGCGCGGCATGTTCCTGCACCCGCGCCAATTGACCGATCTCTTCCAGCGCTTCCCGCAGATCGCACGGGGACAGGCCCTGATCACCCGCCATGAGCATCGCGATTCCTTGACCCTGCGCCTGGTCCTGCAAGATGAAACAGTGGATCGGGAGGAACTGACCGCTCAGATCGTGCGTTCGGCGCGGGAGGCGCTCAAATTTAGCCTGGAGGTCGAATTCGTCCCCGCCGAAGCGCTCCCCGCCGAGGCTCCCCTCATCCGCGATGAGCGAAAGTGGGAGTGATTTTTGGACGGCGGATGGAGGACCGCAGACCGCGGACGGCGGACCGCAGACCCCGAACGGCGGAGGGAGCTAGGGAAGGTAAAGTTTGCTCAGCAAAGCGCTTAGGAACTCTTGCATTTCCTGGAGGGTTACCGCGTCGAGAGGCTGAGTGCCGCGACCTTCAAAGGTCCAGGTAATTTCCATGCCGTCGGCGACTCGGGGCGGATCCGCATAACGGAACTCGTAAGCGGCGAATTGGTCGATCCACGTGTAGATTTGCTGAAGTTGTTCGTTGGAGAGCCGGAGATGTAGCTCGCGATTGCCTTTGCAAGAGGTCAGGATAGCTTCCCCTGTGGCATAGATGACCAGGTCATCACAGAAGCCGGCGAACCCTCCTCGGCGCGAGTAAGTGAATACCACACCCCAGGCTGCACCTGCCCGCCCGGAGGTGACTGTTTCCCATTGTTTTTTGGCCCATTCTGCCATCTGGCGCACTATGCTGGGGAGGGGAATGGTCTTTCCCTTCCCCTGGAGCAGGATTTTGCCAGCTGGGGTTTCTTCCTCGAAGCTCGCGTAAGTATTCGCCCACTCGATCACTTGCTGCTGGATTTCCCCCGCCATCGGAGCGGAAAGGAGGCGAGGGGACGCATCACATTCTCCGAAGGTGACCGAGTCCTCGTAGACAGTGAGAAAGGCGCAAGGCGAGGTGCTCTTCCAGGTAAAAAGAGCGATGTTCTGAGGAGAGGGGGAAGGAGGTGTCGGAGAAGGGCTTGGCATGGGAGTAGCTAGGGCAGAAGGAGTCGCCGAGAGGCGGGGAAGTTCTTGGGGGATAAACTGGCGTTCGGGCACGGCCGGCTGACAGGCCGTCAACAAGAGGGCGAATAGGAGAAGGGCTAGTTGCATTCTACCTCCTTTGGGATGAATTAGCCTGATTCTTGCTGATCAGACGGGGTAGTGGTATGGAAAGTTCCGTTTAGTCTGATGGTCTGGTAGAGTGATCCCGGTTCGGCCCTGCTGCGGAAAAACTGATCGTTGGATAGGCCGATGAGAGATAAGGCAATGGTAAAATTATGGTAAGATTATAAAAAGACGGGCATGATGGGCGCAAAAGAGTTGAGCTTGTGCTTGGATGGCTCAAGGAAAATCGGTTGCGTTGAGCGCGAATGACGATTCCTGGAAAGGCTTGGCATCCTATGAGCGGTTGAAAATCAAGCAGGAGGTTTTTGATGGAAATTCCCCAGGATGAACTGATTCAACTGATCCTTCGTTACCTGCCCGACCTGCTGCGGACAAGTGGGAAGGTTGCTGAGGAAATCAAGACGATCTGGTCAAAGCTGCGTACAAAAGAGCGCGTCGCCCAGGCCGCCCGGGATTTGGTCTCTAACCCCGATGACCCCGACGCCCAAGCCGCCTTCCGCTTCCAACTCCGCAAAGCCCTGGCCGAAGACCCCTCCCTGGCCGCCGAACTGGCCGCCCTCCTGCCTCCCCGGGAAATCCGCGTTACCATCGTTCCCCCCGCGCCTCCCGAACGTCCCCGCCCCTTCCACAACCTCCCCCGACCCGACTATGTCCGCTTCGTCGGCCGGCAACGGGAACTGGCCTGGCTGCGGCAGCGCCTCTCCCCCGCCGACCGGGCCTGGATTATGGTCCTCACCGGCATCGGTGGCGTGGGGAAGACCGCCCTGGCCCT
>JBKBPX010000055.1:0-15391 GCA_046292855.1 Anaerolineales bacterium | reverse complement strand
TGCGGTTTTTGCCTTACCTGACGGGCGCCTGCACCTGACCTTCTTGAGCGTTGGCTCGGCGGATGCCATTCTGATGCGCCTGCCACGCGGAGGGTGGATTTTGATCAACGGCGGGCCCTCGGCCAATCTGCTCTCGCAGGAGCTGGGGCGGCGTCTTTTGCCCTGGCAACGTTCCCTAGATTGGGTGGTTGTGGCTTCAACCCAGGAAAATCAGGTGGCGGCGCTACCCTGGGTCCTGGAACGCTACCCACCCCGTCAGGTGCTCTGGGCCGGCCTGCCACAGGCATCTGCTTCATCCCGCGCTCTGGATGCCTGGCTGACTGGGCAGAACATCCCGGTCACGTTTGCGGAGGTGGGGCAGGTGCTTGATCTGGGCGATGGCGCCGCGCTAGAGGTGGTGGCAGTGGGGAAACGTGGCGCAGTGCTGCTGGTCAGGTGGAAAGACTTTCGTGCTTTGCTTCCCATTGGCATGGATGCGGATTTGTTCAAAACCCTTCCGAAAGAGGCGCGCTGGTGGCAGGTGAGCCTCTTCAGTTTGCCGGATTCGGGTTATCCGGCCTTGATTTCAGAGGAATGGCTGGCCCAATTGGCACCACAGGTGGTGATCCTGAGCGTCGCCGCCAATGATCCCTATGGCAACCCCACGCCGGAGGTGCTCAAGATGCTTCGCCCCTATTCCCTGGTGCGCACAGATATGGCCGGATGGGTGGAGGTGGTGACGGATGGGCAGCAGATGTGGCTGTTTTCCGAGAAGAAGGTCTCTTTGCCTCCCTCTCCCCGGCCGGGCGAGAGGAAAGACCTCTACCCGATGGAAGGTGGGGAGTGAGGAAGCGACTGCTGAGGATGTATGAGCGCCCAGGAGGATCAAGCATGAATTCGACAACGGCAATTGCCTGTAGCAATATTGCTTTCGTCAAGTACTGGGGGAACCGCGATGACCGCCTGCGCTTGCCGTCCAATGGGTCAATTTCGATGAACCTGGATGGCCTGGTCACGCGCACGCGAGTGACCTTTGCTCCCGCCTTGGCGCAGGATCGGCTGATTCTCAATGGCCAGGAGGTCGGCGGAGATGCGTTGCGACGCGTTTCGGCATTTCTGGATATTGTGCGGGAATGGAGTGGGCAGCGCTGGTATGCGCAGGTGGAGAGCAAAAATACGTTTCCGGCCGGGGTAGGAATTGCCTCTTCGGCTTCGGCGTTTGCAGCACTGGCACTGGCGGCTTCAAAGGCAGCCGGATTGGAACTGAGTGAGCGCGATCTCTCCCGTCTGGCGCGCCGTGGTTCCGGATCCGCCTGCCGCTCGGTGCCGGCCGGGTTCGTGGAATGGCAGATGGGGCAAGGCGATGATGATTCTTTTGCCTTTTCGATTGCCTCGCCGGAGCATTGGGCGCTGGCAGATTGTATCGCGCTGATAAGCACGACGCATAAAGAAGTAGGTTCTACGCAGGGACATGCCCTGGCCACAAGCAGCCCGATCCAGGCCGCGCGCCTGGCGGATGCGCCGCGTCGGCTTGACCTTTGTCGCCGCGCCATCCTGAGGCGCGATTTTGATGCGTTGGCGCAGGTGGTGGAATTGGATTCAGACCTGATGCACGCTGTGATGATGACTTCCTCCCCGCCGTTGCTCTACTGGCAGCCGGCTACGGTGGCTGTGATGCAGCAGGTGCGTGCCTGGCGTCGGCAGGGTTGGCCGGCGTGTTATACGATTGACGCCGGGCCGAATGTGCATGTGCTCTGTGCGCGGGAAATCAGCCAGCAGGTTCAGGAGCACCTGAGTCAAATTCCCGGTGTGCAAGGGGTGCTGGTGGCCTTTCCCGGCGGTGGGGCGAGATGGGTCGAAGAATGAGTCTCTACCCTGTCCCGATGTTACGTCGTGGGTAGTTGTCATCTCTTCACTGCGGCGCTTTGTCTCCGAATTGCGGATAGAACACCTGCTCCACTCCCCTCAGACGCAGCTGCTCGAGCAGAGCGTTGGCGGCTTCGGCTTCGCCGTGAACGAGGTAGATTTGTTTCGCCTGGGCGGCCAGCGCGTAGGGGATCAAAAGGTCCTGGCCGGCGTGTGCCGAGAGTCCGCCGATGGTGACCACTTGGGCACGTACGCGATAGGTCTCGCCGAAGATGCGCACTTCTGGTTCCCGATCTGCCAGGCGGCGGCCCAATGTGTGCGGTGCTTGCCAGGATACGATCAAGATCGTGTTGCGTGAATCACCGATGTTATTGCGCAAATGGTGCAGGATGCGCCCGTTTTCGGCCATGCCGGATGCGGAGATGATGATCATCGGGCCGGGCATGTCGTTTAACCGTTTGGAGTCGTCCACCGAACGTACGTAGTGCAGGTATTCAAAGTCCAGGGCGGGGTGACGATATTCAAGCACGAAGCGGCGGGTTTCTTCGTCGAAGCACTCCACGTGTTGACGGAAGATGGCCGAGGCATCTACTGCCAGCGGGCTATCTACGAAGATCGGCACTGGCGGAATTTCGCCTTTCCGCACCATCTGATGCAGGTCATAGACCAGTTCCTGGGTGCGTCCCACCGCGAAGGCTGGCACGATGATTTTTCCCTTGTTTTCGATGGTGCGGTTGACCGCAGCGCGTAGCTCTGCATAGGCCGCTTCAGGGTCGCGATGGGGTTTATGCCCATAGGTGCATTCCATGATCAGGTAGTCAGAGGGGGAAGGGAAAACCGGATCGCGCAGCAGGGGCAGCTTCAGGCGTCCTATATCGCCGGAGAACCAGATTCGGGTGCGGTGTCCCTTATCATCGATCTCCAGGCGGATAGCGGCAGAACCAAGGATATGCCCGGCTTCGACAAATTCTGCCACCATGCCTGGAGCTGGTTCAAAGGGGCGGTTGTACGGAATGGGGCGGAAGAGCGGCATGACATTCAGCACATCGTCCAGGGTGTAAAGAGGCTCTAGGTGATCGCCCCCGCGTTTCCGACGCAAGTAGGCAATGTCATGCTCTTGGATGTGTGCCGAGTCGCGCAGCATCACGTTGGCCAGATCAACAGTCGCCGGGGTGGCGTAGATGGGGCCGAAAAATCCCCGGCGCACCAGGTTGGGCAGGTTGCCGCTGTGGTCAATGTGAGCGTGGGAGAGCAGGACGGCATCCACCTTACGGGGATCGAAGGGAAAATGCAGGTTACGCTCGTACGATTCGGCGCGTCGTCCTTGGAAAAGGCCACATTCTAGGAGTATCTTCCGCCCATTTGCTTCTAGCAAGAATTGAGAGCCGGTTACTGTTCGGGTTGCGCCAAAGAAGTGAATTTGCATACTGCCTCTTGGGAAGCGAAGCTATTATGCTCGGAAGGCGATCCCCTCGACAAGCTCGATGAACGTGGCGTGCCCTGAGCTTCTCAAAGCCGGGATTGCCGAAGGACGCTCTTACAATCAGGGCATCAGGAGCGGAGGTCGCTGCCTGCCATGCTTCAGGCTGGCACCGCTGCTGGTTTGAGCACCTGGAGCAGTTCGTCACCAAAGGTTTGGAAACGCGAGGGGGAATCTTTGAGTATTTCGCCGATCTCTTCTATGCTGGCAGGGTTGCGTTGGGCCAGCGTTTCCATCAGGGAACGTGGCAGGATCACGTCAGATTCCACCCCCCAACGTTGTGCCACGCGTTTGCGCCAAGCTTTCAAGCGCTCTAGCCGTTCGATCTTTGCCGCATCGGCTGATGGAGGGGCAAGGTAAGCCGGGAGTTCCTGCGAATCTGCTTTTTCTAGCACCTGCAAGATTTCTTTGCCCCATAGGTGTATCTGCCGTCCCGAAAGTCCCAGTTGAGTGAGATCGTACCATCCTCGAGGTGGTGTTTGAGCCAATTGCAACAAGACTGTCTCGTTGACCACTTTGAAAGGCGGGCGATTTAAGCGCTTTGCTGTGTTCTCGCGCCATTCCCAGAGTGCCTGAAGTCGCATTCGTTGGCGGGAGGTGAGCGTATAGGCCTCTGCCAACCGCTCCCAACGAGAGCGGCGCGCAGCAGTGGTGGTGGATTCGGTTTCCATACGGCGAAAGTCTTCCTGTGCCAGTTGCTGGCGCCCTATCTGCTGAAGCTCTTTGGCCAAGATTTCGCGCAGGGGAATCAGGTAGTGCGTATCCAGGCGTGCATATTCCATCCGTTCGGGGGAGAGGGGGCGTTCGGCCCAGTTGGCTTTCTGGTGACGCTTATCCAGGTGCACGCCGAAATGGCGCTCCAGCAATGCTCCCAATCCTACCGTTTGTTGGCCCAGCACGCGCGCCGCGTGCATGGTGTCGAAGATGTTGGCGAAGTGGAAGCCGAAATCGCGATGCAGGCATAGGAGATCATAACCGGCAGCGTGGAAAATTTTCTCTACCTCGGGATTGGCAAAGATGGGGGCCAGAGGGTAGAGATCAGGCAGTGCAAGGGGGTCTATCAAGTAATCTGTTTCAGGGGTGGAAATCTGAATCAGGCAAACCTGTTCTTGATAGGCATGTAGGCTGTTTGATTCCGTATCTATGGCTATCTGAGGCCAGCGCCGTAGATCGGTGAGCATTCCTTCAAGCGCATCTGCGCTATCCACCCATATTGGTGGGGGGAGTTGGAGCGTCATAGCGTTTATTATATCGCCTGTTGTACCTTCCGAAGGTAAAATCAGACTTCACCGCAAAAAGGTTGTTCCACCGTTGGGTCGCGGGGCGTGTCGGCGCAAAAAACAGGCGTACACGACGGCTCTTGAGGGCACACATGTGGCTATCGCCTTTTGAGTGTGCAAATGTGGGTATAATCATCTCATGACCTTGTTGCGTAGGATAAGAGTGGGTCTTCTTGTTCTGCTCCTGATGGTGGGATTGTGGTACTTTCCGCCGCTCCATTCTCGGCTGGCCTGGCGAGTGGATGAGTTGCGAGCGCGCATTCGGCTGGCGTTGAACCCTCCGGATGCGCTTACGTTTCGCCCTCAAGCCACTCTCATTCCCACTTTGCCGCCGCCACAGGTAACGCGCCGGCAGCAATTTCCTCCGATAGCCTCTCCTACTGCTACTCCCCTCCTTCCCACGCCGACACCGCTCCCCTTGCCTCCTATAGTTGCTTTGAGCGGGATACGCTATGAAAACCAATTCAACCGCTGGAATTATTGTGGCCCGGCCAATTTCTCGATGGCGCTGACTTTCTGGGGCTGGAAAGGCGATCGCGATGTAATCGGCAGGGCGCTGAAACCCAGCGATAAGGATAAGAACGTCATGCCTTACGAGTTTCGGGATTACGTGGCGGAAAATGTTCCAGGGATGAAGGTGTTGATCCGCGTTGGAGGCGATCTGGATGTGATCAAACGTCTGCTTGCAGGTGGCTATCCGGTCGTTGCCGAGAAAGGTTATTATGAGCGGGATTACACCGGCAAGATCGGTTGGATGGGGCATTATCAGTTCATCACCGGTTACGATGACACCGCCGGGGTGTTAATCGTACAGGATACTTATCGAGATGGGCCGGATTTTCGCCTTCCCTACGAAAAATTTATCGAGGGTTGGCGTTCGTTCAATTACCTGTTTCTGGTGGCGTTTCCTCTGGAGCGCGAGAATGAGGTGCTCACGCTGCTAGGAGATTATGCCAATGAGACCTGGGCGATTCAACATGCGCTCCAGGTGGCTCAAGAGGAAGCACGCACCTTGAACGGGATTGATCAGTTCTTTGCCTGGTTCAACGTGGGCAGCAGCCATGTTGCGTTACGAGAATATGTGGATGCCGCTTATGCTTACGATTTTGCCTTTCAACTCTACAACCAATTGCCAACAGATAACACCAGCCGCCCCTACCGCATGATGTGGTACCAAACCGGGCCATATTGGGCCTATTACTATAGTGGTCGTTATGCGGATGTCATCAGCTTAGCAACCATAACTTTGCAAACTCCCACCGATGGGGCAGTATTGGAAGAGAGCTTGCTCTGGCGCGGCCGCGCTTACCTGATGACCGGTCAGCGCAAGGCAGCAATTGACGATTTCCGCGCCGCGCTCAAGGTACACCCCGCTTGGGTACCAGCGTTACAAGCTTTGCAAGAGATAGGTGCCGTGCCATGAAAATCCTGCATTTTGCTGATGCCCATATTGATATTGCCAATTACGGCCGTCAAGACCCGAAAACCGGCCTGCCGTTGCGCGTCCTGGATTTCCTACGTTCCCTGGATACGATTGTGGATACCGCTCTCCGGGAAAAGGTGGACCTTGTGCTCTTCGCCGGGGATGCCTATAAGGATCGTGCCCCCTCGCCAACGTTCCAACGCGAGTGGGGCGCGCGCATCATCCGCCTTTCCCAGGCGCGCATCCCCACCCTCTTGCTGGTGGGGAATCATGACCTTTCGCCGGCCTTTGGGCGCGCGCATGCTATTCAGGAATTTGACACGCTTCAGGTCCCGTATGTGCGCGTTTTGGCAAAGCCCCAATTGCTGCGCCCGAATGACCTCTGGGGATTGCCTCTTCAGGTGATCGCTCTTCCCTGGGTGACCCGTTCTGGACTGATTGCCAATCTCGATCTGCACAACGATGCCTTGAAAGATGTGTCCTTGCAAATCGAAGAAGTGGTGAGTGAGCTTGTCCACCAATGGTTAGATCAGGCCGACCCAACTTTGCCGACCGTTTTGCTGGCTCATGCCTCGGTTCAGGGCGCGGTCTATGGCTCGGAGCGCTCGGTCATGCTGGGAAATGACCTTGTGCTCTCTCAAGCTTTGGTGAAGGACCCCCGTCTGGACTATGTGGCGTTGGGACACATCCACAAGGCCCAAAACCTGAACGAGGGAGGCCATCCACCTGTCGTCTATCCTGGCTCAATTGAGTGCGTTGACTTTGGTGAGGCGGAGGACGAGAAGTTCTTTGTCGTGGCCGAGATCGAAAAGGGGAAAACTCGCCTGGAATGGCGTAAAATTATCGGGACGCGCCGTTTCATTGATCGCTTTGTGCGCATTCAGTCCGCCGAAAAGGTCATGGCTGCCATCTTGGAGGCTTTGCCACCCGCAGAAGAGTTGAAGGAGGCGATTCTCCGCTTGACGGTTGAGTATCCGCGGGAATTGGAAACTTTGCTTGACGAAATGACGCTTCGCCGTCACTGTCGTGATGCCTTTGAATTCCACTTTATCCGCCGCCCGATCCATCCCTCGCGTCTTCGCTTGCCGCAGGATCGGAGTGTTGCCAGTCTTTCGCCGATCGAGCTACTGGAGTGCTACTGGCGCTCTCTCCACCTGGATGATGAGCAGATCGCTACTTTGAAAACTTTGGCTTTGGAAGTGCTTTCTGAGCAGGAAGAATAACGTGGTAGATTCTTATGGAGGTTGAGTATGCCCCCGAAACGTGTCCTGATCGTAGATGATCACGAGGTGGTACGATTGGGCCTAAGAGCGCTCTTGGAGCGCCGATCCGATTTTATGGTTGTTGGTGAAGCCGGCACAGGCCGGGAAGCAGTGGAAAAAGCGCTTGCCCTGCAACCGGACATCGTGTTAATGGATATTCGCTTGCCCGGCGCTTCGGGCATTGAGGCCTGTGAGCAGATTGTAAACGCCCTGCCCGATACGCGTGTGGTCATGCTCACTTCTTATGCGGAAGATGAAATGCTCTTTTCGGCCATCCGCGCCGGTGCATCGGGATATGTGCTGAAGCAGATCGGCAGCGATGACCTGATTCGGGCACTGGAGGCCGTCAGCCGGGGTGAGGCTTTGCTCGACCCGGCAGTCACGCGGCGTGTCTTCCAGGAAGTGCGCCGGGCGGTCAAAGAGGAAGAAGCGGCGGCCTTTGCCAACCTGACGCAGCAGGAGAAGCACGTGTTGCTCCTGGTCTCCGAAGGGAAGACCAATCGCGAGATCGCTCAAGCACTTTTCCTCGGGGAAGGGACGGTACGGAATTACGTTAGTAGCATCCTGGCCAAACTTGGGGTGAACAATCGCGCCGAAGCTGCTGCCTATGCCGTTGAGCACAACCTGAAAGATCACCTGTGAATTCGACAGATTTCATCCTTTCGGATCCGTTTCTTACGTTACGGCCACTGCGATTGGAGCATGCCGTCCCCCTCTATCATGCTGTGCGCGCTTCGCTGGATGACCTGATACCCTGGATGAGCTGGGCGCATCCAGGGTATTCTCTTGCCGATGCGCGCCAATGGGTGATGACGGCCTCCAGACAGTGGAAAGAGGGACAATATTACGGGTTTGCTATCTTTAATCAGGAGAGGGAACTCATTGGGAGCTGTAGCCTGGGGCAAATCCATCCCTACTACCGTTTTGCCAATCTGGGGTACTGGGTGCACCATGCCTATCGGGGTAGGGGCATTGCTGGGCGGGCGGCCCGCCTGGTGGCGCGTTTCGGTTTTGAAGCGCTAGGGCTACTTCGCATCGAGATTGTGATTGCGCTCAACAATCACGCCAGCCGCCGTGTCGCAGAGAAGATCGGAGCACACTTTGAGGGCGTGCTACGGAATCGCCTGATCGTACATGGTCGGGTGCAGGATGCGGCAATGTATTCCCTCATCCCGCAAGACATCCAACTCTTTCCACCGTGAAAGTCTCATGTCACAGGCGCATCGGCATGATCACATGGACAAAGTCTTCTCCGCCGACCGGTCGAATGACGCCCGGAGTTTGGGGGGTGTTCATCTCGAGGGCTACATTGGGGGTCTTGATCACTTCCAAGGCTTCTCGCAAAAATTTGACGTTGAAAGCGATCAACAGTCCCTTGCCTTCGATGGCGGCTTCGATGACCGTCTCACTTTTGCCGGTTTCTTCGGAAAATGCGGTAACTTCCACTTCACCGGGCAAACTGGGTTCGGAGGCGGGCTTGATGTTCAACCGCGCCTCGTTGATACCTTCACGGGCGAAGATTTCCGCCTGCTTGCAGGCTTTGAGCAAGGCGGCAGTGGAGACCAGGGTGCGGGTCTGGTAGCTGCGAGGAAGGATGTTCTGGTAATCTGGGTAGGTACCTTCGATGATCTGCGATACTAATTCCACCTCCCCGCAGCGGAAGATCACCTGACCGCGCCCTTTCGGCACCAGCATAAGCAGCTCCCTTTCTCCATCCGAGATGATGCGCGCCAGCTCGTTGAGCGCCCGCGCGGGGACGATCACGTTCACGGATTGGGCTGCCGGCTGGGAGAGATTGGCCTTGCGCACAGAAAGGCGGAAACCATCCGCCGCCGCCAGCGTGATTTGCTCTCCCTCCACCTGAATAAGCACCCCTTGGAGAACAGGACGAGCCTCATCCGTGGAGGCCGCAAAGGCGACCTGGTGCACCATTTCCTTAAAGTCTGCCACGTTAATGCGAATAGCACCATCCAGCTCGAAAGCGGGCAGGGGAGGAAATTCCTGCGCGTCAATGCATTTAATATCGGTGTTGGAAGGCCCACAGCGCACGTTGAGCGTCTGGGTGCTGACATCTAGGCTCAGTGCCACCTGGTCTCCTGTCAGCGCATTCACCAGGTCAGAAAAGGTGCGCGCCGGGACGGTTGTGGAGCCTTCTTCTTCGATACGCGCGCCGATCCAGCAGGTAATACCCATCTCCAGGTTGGTTGCGGAGAGCCGCAATCGCCCTTCATCTGTAGCGAGGAGCACGTTCGCTAGCACAGGCAATGTGCTCCGTGGGGAGACGGCGCGGGATACGATGTTCAATCCACGTGCAAGGTTTTCCTGCAATACGATCGCCTTCATACGGCCCTCACAAGAGTGGAGTAAAGCGGGGATTTAACACCAGGGATGTGAAAAAGTATATCATACTATATCGCTCCAGACACGCTTGCCCAGGGCAGAAAGAATTAATTCGACCGCCAGCGCTGCGGTCTGGTTTTGAATATCCAGGATCGGATTGACTTCGACGACATCCATCCCTACCAGCAGACCGCTCTCGGCGATCATTTCGCAGGCCAGGTGTGCCTCGCGCTGGGTCAGGCCGCCACTGACCGGAGTCCCCACCCCCGGCGCGTGGCGGGGATCGAGGGCATCCAGGTCAAGGGAAAGGTAAATCCCCTCGACGTGGCGGGAAACATGCTCCAATGCCCGTTCCATGACCTGTGCCATCCCCAGGCGATCGATCTGCTCCATGCTCCACACCATGACGCCGGCCTGACGTAGGTTGACCTTCTCACCAGGGTCTAAATCCCGCGCAGCGATGATGGCTACGCGTTGGGGAGACACACTAGGCGTGGCTTCATCCCAGAGGCGGGTTAAGCGGGCATCTCCCAGACCGCAGAGCGCGGCCAGGGGCATGCCGTGAATGTTGCCGGAGGGAGTGGTTTCGGGGGTGTTGAAGTCCCCGTGCGCATCAATCCAGATCAACCCAATGCTCTTTTGACGTGCCACGCCACGAATCGAACCCAGGGCCAGGCTGTGGTCACCGCCCAGGACAAGCGGAAAGTGCTTTTTGCGCACCGAGTTAGCCACCATGCCGCTCAGCCGCCGCATGACGGGCATAATGCAGTCAATGTACTTCAGGCGCGGCTCGGTGATTTTGCAGGTTTCGGGAATCGGAACCGGGATATTCCCCAGGTCATGGACGAGGTAACCCAGCGCCGCCAGTTTCTGCTGCAGGTGCGCGTAACGGATGGCGCTGGGACCCATATCCACCCCGCGCCGATCCGCACCGAGATCAATGGGGACACCGATGAGGTCAATCTGCATAGTTATGACCGTTGCGAGAAGTTCTTAGTTTGATCCAACCACCCCATTCTCCCCTTCCCATTCGGCGATCAGGCGGCGGAAGAATTCGCCCAGGTAGCGCAGGCGCTCTTCGGCAAGCGACCGGGCGGTAGGGGTGTAAAGGCGTTCAGGGATATGGCGCAATTTGAAAAGGTATTCGTGGTAAGCGCTATGGGGTTCGCCTGGGACCTCCATGCCGCTCTCCAAGAACTGTTGCGAAGGCGGATGATACCAGGGCGCACCTGCCAGGGTAGCATAGGCGATCACGCGCGCCACGCCTACGGCACCTAAGACATCCAGCTTGTCCGCATCGAAGAGCACCTGCGCTTCGAGCGTTTGCGGCTTTTCCTGGCTGCGGAAGCGGTGAGCACGAATGCAATGTTGGACGGCTTGAATCCGCTCCTGCGGCCAACCCTCAGCACGGAGGATGCGGAGGGCAAATTGTGCTGAGGTCAGATGATGATCCGCCCGCGCTGCTTGACCCGGCGCGCTGCCCTCGGCATCATGGAGCAACGCGGCAGCGCGCACGATTTCCAGGTCGGCACCTTCGCGCTGGGCCAAATATTCGGCCAGCCGATAGACACGGCGCACATGCTCAAAATCGTGCACCGCATCGGCTTGACGATACCATTGGCGAGCTTCTTCCAGCGAAGGCATATCACATTGCCTGATAGTAGCCGATATCTACGGAATAGACATGGCCGCGCTTGATCACCCTGCGCACGAGGTTTGTACCAAAGCGGTAACCCAGGTGACGATAGTCCGCAACGGAGAGGATGAGCAAGTCAGCTTGTTTGCCCGGCTCGATTGAGCCGATGCGCTCGGCACGGCGGATGGCATGGGCGGCGTTGATCGTGGCGGCGGCAATGGCCTGCGCCGGGGTGAGTTTCAGGAGGCGACAGGCCAGGGCAATGGCAAATTGCATGGATTCACACCAGGCTGTGCCGGGGTTGCAATCAGTCGCGATGGCCAGGATGGCGCCGGCCTTGAGCAGGTCGCGCGCCGGAGTGTAGTCGTGTTCGGCCAGGCCGAAGGGGGTGCAGGGAAGGCTGACGGCGACGGTGTCGGACATGCCCAAACGGGCAATGTCGTTGGCCGACGTCTTGACCAGATGATCGGCAGAGACCGCGCCCAGCTCGACCGCCAACGATGCTCCGCCCAAGTTTTGGAATTCGTCAGCGTGAATTTTGAGCGGAAAACCCAGTTCTTTTGCCCGCATCAGAATTTGCCTGGATTGCTCCAGGTTAAAGGCTTTGTCCTCGCAGAAGACATCCACAAAGGGCAGTTCACGGCCGGGGGCTTGTGTTTCCCACCACTCGCGCAGGATCGGCAGCATGGTATTGCAAATCAGATCGGTATAACCTTGCGCGTTTCCCTCGTACTCCGGTGGGATGGCGTGAGCGGCGAGGAAAGTGAAGGCGAGTTCCAGCGGCTCCTCCGAATCCAGCTTGAGCAGGGCCTGGAGCAAGCGCAATTCGGTGGCCAATTGCAGCCCGTAGCCGGTTTTAGCCTCCGCCGTGGTGGTGCCGTGGGCGAACATGCGCATCAGGCGGGGACGGGTCTGGTCAAGCAGGCTTTCCAGCGAGGCGGTGCGCGTGGCGCGGACGGTGGAAAGGATGCCGCCGCCGGCAGCTAGGATTTCCAGATAGTGCCGTCCGGCCATTTTCATCTCGAATTCGGCGGCGCGATCGCCAGCCCAGATAATGTGTGTATGCGGGTCAACGAAGCCGGGCAAGACGACGCATCCTTCGGCATCCAGGCGCGGCTCATCGGGGTAGCGCGCCAGCAAGTCTGTACTGCGGCCGGTTTCGACGATCATGCCATCGCGGATGAGCACGGCGCCATCTTCGATAATGCCCAGTTGACCGAGCGTTTCCCCCCGTTGGGGGCCGCCGACCAGGGTGAGGAGTTGGGAGGCAGAGTGGATGAGCATGGCTGTCGGTGAGTGGCAATTAAGAATCGGTGGGGGAGGGGGAGAGGCGCTGAAGCCAGGATGGATGGGTGTGCTTTTGGCGTAGCAGTGCCTCGGCAAGCTGACTTTCGGACGGGGTGAGTTCTGCGAGAGAGAGATGGATGTTCAGCACATCTTCAAATGCGCGCACGAAGGCTTGGGCGGCCTCTTCCCATTCGATGCGCTTGCCGGCGGCTTCCTCCAGGGTCGTGGCACGGGCACGCAGGCGTTCGGCGGCCTCCTGACGTGCGGCTTCATCGGCGAAGCGCAGGGCGCGGGTGATGCGTGTCAGATCGCCATAGAGGGGGAGAGAGCCGTGTTGCAAAACTCCGCCGCGCCGTCGGGATTGTGCCGATCCGATCAGTTTCTTTCCGCCCACCGTGATCTCGTAGGACGAGGGCACTTCAAAGCAGATTGGCGGGTGAGATTGCCCGGAAGAAGACAGGAGGGGACTCATCTGAGCATTCACGCCCAGGAGCTGGAGTGCCTGGATCAGCGCCTCTGCCAGGTGGCGGTAGCTTTCGAGCACGGTGCCGCTCAGATGCGGATTGGTGGCCGGGCCGATTACAGAATAGGTCAATTCATCGGTATGCAGGATGGCGCGCCCGCCGGTCGGACGCCGCACAACCTGCCAACCTTCCCGTTCCAGCGCTTCCAGGTCTACATCTTCCCAAGGCTGGGAATGCCCTAGCGAGAGGCAGGGAGGCGTCCAGGCATATAATCGCACGGTCGGGGGGACTTTGCCCTGGACCGCATCTTCCAGGATGGCTTCATCCACGGCCATATTCCAGGCCCCCTGCGCGGCGGGGGTGATGAGCAAACGCCAGTTGTCACGCATGGGTTGATTTTACCCGCTTTTGGAATATAACCTCAAATTTTGCACCACTTTGCCGGTCGAACACCAGCGCTCTGTCCATTTATCTTTTGGCTTTTGAACTTTATGCGGACTGCCAAAGAACCGCCCAGGCGCCCGGAAGTGAGCATCCTGGGAACGCGGACGCCCCTGGGAACGCAGACGTCCCGTCCGCCAACAACGCTTGAGATGGTAGCAAGGTATCAGCATCCGAGACGGATGCGTTCCCGAGTCTGTAGTCGCCTAAATCCACGCAAAATCGGTTCAAGTCACCGAGCTATGTGCCCGTTTTGGAGTTTCGGAAATGACCATCCGTCGTGACCTGGCGCAGCTGGAGCGAGCCGGGTTGGTCCGCCGCATCCATGGGGGCGCGATCAGCGCCCGAGGGCGTAGCTATGAACCGCCGTTCCTGACCCGCGTCACTACCAACCTAGAAGCCAAGCAGCGTATAGGGCTGCGTGCG
Source organism: Anaerolineales bacterium (assembly GCA_046292855.1). Taxonomy (GTDB): domain Bacteria; phylum Chloroflexota; class Anaerolineae; order Anaerolineales; family Villigracilaceae; genus 630D-37. The sequence continues at coordinate 1,507 of JBKBPX010000055.1, read as the reverse complement.
GCTGAGTTGGTCAACGATGGCGATAGCATTGCTCTGGACGTTGGCACCACTACCCTGGAAGTCGCCCGGAATCTGCAGCGTAAGCGTAACCTGACCGTCATCACTAATAGCTTGCAGATAGCCAATATCCTGGCAAACCAGAGCGGCATTCGCCTGATCATAGCTGGTGGGATCGTCCGTCCTGGAGAACTTTCGATCATCGGGCATATTGCCGAACATACCTTTCAATCATTCTATGTGGATAAGTTGTTTCTAGGCGTGGGTGGGATCAGCCTGGAAGCTGGTCTAACTGAATTCAACCTGGAAGATACCCTTGTCAAGCAGGCTATGGTGCGCACCGCCAAAGAATGCATTGTGGTCGCTGATTCTAGCAAATTGAACCGAGTAGCATTTGCTCATATCGTCCCGCTCACCGATATTCACACCCTCGTCACTGATACCGCGGCAGATCCTCAAATCCTACAACGATTAAGGGAATTAGGCATTCGTATCATTCTGGCTTGAATGTGCCGTTTTGGCTTGATTTGGCTTGCCCCGCAATCCGCAATGAGTATCTGCTTTCAGGATTAGTCACCATCTTGACCAACGCTCAACATTTCTGCTTTTACATCCCACTAAACAGGAGATATTTATGGGTCTTCTTGATGAACTCTTTGGTACCAAAAAACCCATCATTGCAATGGTGCACTTTCCGCCGCTGCCTGGCACGCCGCTTTATGATGCTTCGCGCGGTGTGCAAGGCATTTTGGAAGACGTGTCGCGCGATGTACGTATCTTGTTAGAGGGTGGCGTGGATGGTCTTCTCTTCTGTAATGAAGGTGATCGCCCCTACTCATTCCAGGCTGACTTTGAAGCTGTGGCTGTCATGAGCCGTGTGATCGCTGAAACCGCCCCCAAAGATCGGCCTTTTGGGGTGGATTTTCTTTGGGATCCAAAAGCAACGCTAGCCATCGCTCTAGCAACAGGCGCGGCCTTGGTGCGTGAGGTCTTCACGGGTGTCTATGAGAGCGACATGGGGCTGTGGAACACTAACCCGGCTGCCATGCTACGTTATCGTCGTTATATTGGTGCAGACCATGTACGCGTTTTCTACAACATCACACCGGAGTTTGCCTCTTCGATTGGCAAGCGTTCGGTGCTCCAAATCGCCCGCAGTGCCGTGGTCTCCTCTCTGGCTGATGCGCTTCTGGTTTCTGGGCCGATGGCTGGCGCCGAGCCGGACCTTTCCGTTTTGCGCGAGGCTAAAGAGGCCGTTGGTGAGCAGGTGCCTGTCCTGGTCAACACCGGCGCCAAGGCGGAGAATTTGCATCAGTTTCTCAGCATTGCGGATGGCGTAATCGTAGGCTCCAGTCTAAAAGTAGATGGCTACACCTGGAATCCGGTAGACCCAGCCCGTGTGCACAACTTTATGGAGATTGTGCGTGAGATCCGCAAAGGTATGCTATGAGCGATTACTTGTTTGGCATTGACATTGGTACCACAGCCACCAAGGGTATCCTGTGCGACC
>JBKBPX010000054.1:0-15597 GCA_046292855.1 Anaerolineales bacterium | reverse complement strand
CAGCATCCGAGACGGATGCGATCCCAGCTGTGTAGCTACCTAAAGCCGGCTACACAAAAGCAAAAATGGACGAAGCATTAGGCTTCGTGTTAGGATTCGTGTTAGGCTTCGTGTCCACGCAGAAGCTGTAGCCAAATTAAGGAGTGTGCCCCAGGGTCATACTGCCGACAACTCTTGAGTGTACGCTAGGATTCTGCACGTGGACATTCTTTGACTCTCCACCTTTTTGCCCAAAGGGGTGGGTTTTTCCCTAACGTGTCCCCCCAAGACAATGAGCTTGTCTCATGATCTGTACTTTCTCAGATCAATCTAGGCTGGTTCTCTTCAGGGTAAGGCAGGCCAAAGTGCTCGTAAGCAGCGCGCGTGGCGACTCGTCCCTGCGGTGTGCGGTCCAAAAAGCCCAGTTGGAGCAGGTAGGGTTCGACCACGTCCATGATGGTATCGGCTTCTTCGCTGATGGCAGCGGCGATGGTGGATAGCCCCACCGGCCCGCCGTTATATTTCTCGATGATCGTCTTGAGCACGCGCCGGTCCACCTCGTCTAACCCCAGTGGGTCAATGGCCAACAAATCCAATGCCTCTTTAGCGATAGTCCGCGTGATGCGTCCATCGGCGCGCACTTGGGCATAATCTCGGACGCGGCGCAGCAGGCGCAACGCGACGCGCGGCGTACCGCGTGCCCGCCGGGCTATTTCATCTATTCCGCCATCGTCAATTTCGACCGGCAAAAGTTTTGCCGCCCGCTTTACGATCGCCTGCATTGAGGTCAAATCATAGTAATCCAGGCGATAGACCGCACCGAAACGAGCACGTAACGGCGCGCTGAGCAATGCCAGCCGGGTGGTAGCACCCACAACGGTGAAACGCGGCAGCTTCAGGCGGATGGAGCGCGCCGCAGGTCCTTTCCCGATGACGATGTCTAGGGCAAAATCCTCCATTGCCGGGTAAAGCACCTCTTCAATTGCCTTGCCCAGGCGATGCACCTCGTCAATGAACAGAATGTCACCGGCCCGGAGATTGCTCAGAATGGCGGCCAGATCACCGGTGCGCTCGATGGCCGGCCCTGAAGTGACCTTGATGCTCACCCCCATTTCGTTGGCCAGCACATGGGCCAGCGTAGTTTTCCCTAGCCCAGGAGGCCCATAGAATAACACATGATCGAGCGGCTCTCCGCGCTTTTTGGCTGCCTGAATGAGAATAGAAAGGTTTTCCTTCACCTGGTCCTGTCCGATCAGATCGCTCAGGCGCTGGGGACGCAGGGCGTGGTTCAACTGGTCTTCTGACGTGGGAGCCGCATCAAGGGCGCGGCGGGATGGAGAGGACATCAGGTTTGATTATACTCTCACCTCGCGTATTCAGGCTCTAGTGATACAATTGAACTATCATGACTCTGGTGAGCATCATCACTCCTTCCTATAATCAAGCGCCCTATCTAGAGCAGACCCTGCGTTCTGTACTGGAACAGGATTACACACCTATCGAGTATCTGGTAGTGGATGGTGGCTCTACGGATGGTTCGGTGGAAATCATCCGGCGATATGCTCATCGCCTGACCTGGTGGATCTCGGAAAAGGATCAGGGACAGGCGGATGCGATCAACAAGGGACTGGCTCGCTCTCGGGGAGAAATTGTGGCCTGGCTGAATTCTGATGATCTCTACCTCCCCGGAGCGGTGCGAGCAGCTGTTCAGACGCTTCAAACGCATCCACAGGCCGCTTTTGTCTATGCAGATGCTTTTTCTATTGATGAACAAGGACAAATCTTCAATCACCAGCGGGCGCGGCCGTTCAACCTCCAGGACCTTTTGAGCTTTCGCATCGTTCCTCAACCTACCGTCTTCATTCGCCGTAGCGCGCTGGAAAAAGTTGGCTTTCTCGATCCCTCTTACCATTTCTTGCTCGATCATCACCTTTGGATTCGTCTGGCGCAGGTAGGCGAGATGATTTACGTGCCCCAAACCTGGGCCGCGGCGCGTTACCATCCCCAGGCCAAAAACCGTCGCCAGGCGCTGATGTTTGGGGAAGAAGCGAAACGGATTTTAGATTGGGCTGCAACGCAGCCTTCCCTTGCGCCCATCTTGCAGCCGATCCGTCGGCGCGCCCATGCCGGTGCCCTGTTCTTCCAAGCGCGGTATTTACGGGATGGCAGCCAATTTGGTGCGGCGCTACATTCCTGGGGAAAGGCGCTACTCTTGCATCCGCCGTCTTTGTTTCGCCACCTTCCGCTCACCTTTTCCCTCTGGCTTTCGATGCTCGGATTAGAAAGGCTCAACTACCTCTTCCTAAACTTACGTCGTCAAAGCTTCCAGCGCAGAGGCCTCACCGTCCACCGTCTATGATCCACCTTCCACCGTCCCAATGGAGGAAAACATGAATTGGAAGTCCTTACTCACCCTTTTGCTCCTCTTCTTGCTCTTGTCTCATCCAGCTCAGGCCGCGGCCAATGTCGTAGAGAACCAGGCCAAAATTGATTTTCCAAACACCCTCACCTTCAAACTCAAACTTGAGCATACTACCTCGATTACATGGTTGGCGCTAGAATACGGAGACATCCAGCAGACTTGTGGCGAGGTAGTGGCGCGCGCCTTTCCCGAATTCACGCCGGGGAAGAGCCTCTCGGTTTCCTGGTCATGGGATATGCGCCAAAGCGGCTCCATCCCGCCCGGTGCCCAGATTTGGTGGCAATGGCGCTATAAGGATGCCCAGGGGAACGAATTCACCACAGAACGCCAGACGGTGACCTGGTTGGATAGCACTCATCCCTGGCAAACGCTCAAGCAGGGCTTACTCACTATCCACTGGTATCGCGGCGATGAAAATTTCGCTCGTCAACTTCTCGCTGCCGGTCAGGAGGGCCTTCAGCGCCTGGAAAAGGCCGGCCTGAAAGCCGATTCCCCGATTGACATCTATGTCTATGGCTCCTACGATGACCTGCGCGATGCCGTGCTCTATGAACCTTCCTGGACAGGCGGTCAAGCTTTCCCTGAATATAGCATCGTCATTATCGGCATCCCGCCGAGCAATCTGGACTGGGGACGCGCCGCCACCGTTCATGAACTGACTCACGTGGTAGCTGGCCATTTCACCTTCTCCTGCCTGAGCGACCTGCCCACCTGGCTCGTGGAAGGCCTGGCCATGTATTCCGAAGGGGAGCTGGATGCAGCCTCGCAGCGCCAACTGGACAAGGCCATCCAGGCGAACACCCTCCTCACGCTGCGCTCTCTGAGCAGCGCCTTCTCCGAAGAGGCCGATCGCGCCAGCCTTTCCTACAGCCAATCTTACAGTGTGGTCAAATTCTTGATAGATACCTATGGTCAGGAAAAGATGAAAGCCCTTCTCATTGCTCTGCGTGAAGGGCAGGCGATAGACGATGCGCTTACCCAGGTCTATGGTTTCAACGTGGATGGCCTCGAAGATGCCTGGCGGAAAGCAGTAGGCGCACCACCGCCTCCCATCGAAGCTGCTCCTACTTCCCAGCCCACTCCCACCATCGTCCCTACTATTCGTCCCATCTCCGGCGCACCGGTTGTGGTAGATACCCCCACCCCTATCCCCACCTTTATATTCGTCGAGCCATCTGTCCCTGAAGAGCCGACCTCTGATTCCTTCGCTTTGGTCACTGTCATACTGATTTTGAGCTGTTGCGTGTTGATCTTTGCCGTGGGGGTGCTCGTGTTGCTGTTCGTGCTCTCCCGTCGTTCCAAAGGAGGATAAGATGCGAAAGACAAGCCGCCTGCTTCCCTTCGCGTTTCTGCTCATCCTGAGCTTGATCCTGGCCGGAGCCGCTTCTGCGGCGGTTCAAGCAGGACCTGAGCTACAAGTGCCGCTCAACCAAGCGTTAGTCCTGGCCGGAACAGAAACGACCAACCCGCGGGAATACGATCCGGCAACCACACACACCGCCGGCGATAAGCGCGTCTTTAGCGGCCTGGTTGCCCTTGATCCCAATCTGAACCTGATCCCTGATTTGGCCGAACGCTGGGAGCTGAGCGCCGACGGCACCGTCTACACTTTTTACCTGCGCAAAAACGCCCGTTTCCACGATGGCCGTCCGGTCACAGTCCAGGATGTGATCTACTCTTGGGAACGCGCTGCGGATCCAAAGCTGGCGTCTGACACAGTCCTCACCTATCTGGGGGATATCGTTGGCGTACGTGAAAAACGTCAAGGCCAAGCTAAAACCATCCAAGGGCTGAAAGCTCTGGATGATTACACCCTCCAGGTTACCATTGATGCCCCCAAACCCTACTTTTTGCTCAAATTGACCTATCCCACCGCCTTTGTGGTGGATAAGAAAAACGTCGAATCCGGGCGCGATTGGTACCGCAGGCCAAATGGCACCGGCCCCTATAAGATCATCGAATGGAAGTCATTTCAGCGCATCGTTTATCAGGCCAACCCCGATTTTTACCTGGGCAAGCCTTCCATCCCCTATATCGTCGTCAAGCTGTATAGTGGTGTCGGCTTCCGCTTGTACGAGGTGGACGAAGTGGATATGGCGCAGGTCCCGCTTTATGCCGTGGATCGCTTCCTTGACCCAACTGAGCGGCTGCACAAAGAACTTCACAGTGCTGTCAGCCTGTGCACCAGCTACGTGGTTTTCGATGTCACCCGCCCGCCTTTCGACGATGTGAACGTGCGCAAGGCCTTCACCATGGCTTTTGATCGCGAAAAATTCGTCCAGGTAGTCATGCGTAGCCACGCTGTCCCGGCGCGTGGGCTTTATCCACCGGCTCTGCCTGGCTATAACCTGAACCTGCGTCCCTTGCCCTATGATCCGGCCCAGGCTCGGGAGTTGCTGAAGCAATCCAAATATGGTGGCCCGCAAGGGTTGCCGCCAATCGTGTTTACCGATGCAGGATATGGCACGTTCATCGGTATGGATGTGGCCGCCATGGCCGAAATGTGGCAGCGCAATCTGGGCGTGAAAATCACCGTCGAAAATATTGAGCCGAACTTCTACTACGATCAGATTTACGCCGGTCAACATGGTCAGATGTATAGCACCGGCTGGTGTGCCGATTATCCGGACCCGGAAAACTTCGCCGATGTGCTCTTCCACACCGGCTCGCCCCAGAATAACGGCAATTACAGCAACCCCGCCCTGGACCAGCTGCTCGAACAGGCGCGTACCGAGCGCGATGTGAATAAACGGATTGCCATGTACCAACAGGCCGAGCAAATGATCGTGGACGATGCCCCAGTGCTCTTTACTGTGCACTGGATTGACTATATGCTGGTCAAGCCTTATGTCAAAGGCTATCTCCTGACCCCGATTGACATCTCCCTCGAGCGTTATCTCTGGCTGGAAGGCAAACGATAACCCCCAACGATTCATGTCCCGCCTCGGACGCTCGTTTCTTCTCCTGTTGCTCTTGGTAGCCGGTTGGCTGATCCGCCTCTATGACCTGGACGATCCGCCGCTGGATTTCCATCCCACCCGTCAACTCTTTTCGGCGCTGAAAGCGCGTGGCATCTATTATGCCACTCATCCTGAGCTGCTGCCGGAATGGAAACTCAAGTTTGCTATTCGGCAACGGGAAAAGCTAGCCACCATCGAGCCGGAGATCATGGAACATCTGGTGGCCTGGACATATCAATTTACCGGCGAAGCCCTTTGGGTGGCGCGCCTCTACTCCTCCCTGTTCTGGGTGGCAGGTGGGTATTTCCTTTGGGATTTGGTGCGGCGACGCTTCTCCACCCTGGCGGCCTTTCTTTCCCTGGCCAGTTATCTCTTCTCCCCTTATGCCGTGATCGCTAGCCGTAGCTTTCAACCCGACCCACTCATGGTGGCGCTCCTGATCGCCTTCTGGTGGGGATTTGATCGCTGGCAGGAATCTCCCTCCTTGATGCGCACCCTCCTGGCCGGCCTATTGGGTGGAATGGCGATCTTGGTCAAATTTCCGGCCCTTTTCTTCGCCTACCCGTTGCTGATAGGATGGTTGGCAAAAGAAAAGCGACCTCGTTGCTGGGTGCAGGCGATTGGGCTGAGTTTGCTAATGGCGATGCCGGCCGCGCTCTATCTGGCCTATGGACTGTGGAAGGGATTTCTCGCCCAACAGTTTGGTGGGCGCTTTTTCCCGGAGCTTTGGCTCATTCCGTCTACGTATCTCCAGTGGATGCAGGAGGCGCATCGCGCCGCAGGGATGTGGCTCATCGTGGCTGGGCTTTTGGGATTGTCGGTGCTTTTCTCCTCGCAGGCGAAAACGTATCTGCCCATCCTTTTCTCGCTCTGGGCAGGCTATCTTCTCTATGGATTTGCTTTTAGCCATCACATTACCACACACGATTACTATCACCTTCCCCTTATTCCCCTGGCCACTCTTTCTGCGGCTCCCCTGTTCGACATCCTGACTTCCGCCTTGGCCACCCATTTGAACGGGCGTTTTGTGCGTCTCGTGTTGGGATTGATTCTCCTCTACGCTTTTTTCGGCACGCTCTGGGGATTGCGTGCCCAACTAAAGGCTGTAGATTATCGCCCTCAGGCCGCTATGTGGGCTGAGATTGGCAAAAAACTGGAGCATCAGCCGGGTGTGATCGCTCTGACCCCGGATTATGGCCTTTCCCTGGCCTATTGGGGCTGGCAATCCGCACAGGTTTGGCCATCCTCGGCGGATTTGAACTACCCATCCAAACACAACAGCGCACAAGCCTCGCAGGAGCTTTTCGAGCGCCTCACGGCCGGAAAACGCTATTTCCTGATCGCTGATCTCGCAGATTTTCAGCGCCAACCCTGGCTCCAGGCGTTTCTTCAGCCCCATCCCGTTTTTGCGGAAGGACCGGGATACCGCATCTATTCGTTACAACCCTGATCGAGCCATCGAGCCGCTATGCTGCCCCTTGTTTCCGTTGTCACCCCCTCGTATAATCAGGCGCGATTTCTGGAAGCGACTATCCAATCCGTACTTTCCCAAGATTACCCACACCTGGAATACATCATCGTAGATGGTGGTTCCACGGATGGTAGCCTGGAGATCATCCGCAAGTATGCTGATCGGCTGGCCTGGTGGGTCTCGGAGCCGGATCGCGGCCAGACGGATGCCATCAATAAGGGTTTTGCGAGAGCACGCGGCGAGATTTTTGCCTGGCTGAATTCGGATGATACCTATGAGCCGGGCGCAGTGCGCGCAGCTGCGGCGTTCCTGATGGAACAGCCTGAAGTCGGCCTGGTCTATGGCGACGCGAACTTCATAGATGAGGAAGGACGGATCATCGGCAAATTCGATGCTCGTCAGACCGATTATCGTCGCCTGCGCCGCGGCTACGTGCACATCCCTCAGCAAGCCGCCTTCTTCCGCGCTTCGTCCTGGAAAGAAGTCGGTCCCCTCGACCCATCCTTTTACTTTGCTATGGATTACGATCTCTGGGTACGTATTGCCGCCCGCGCGCCCATTGTCTATGTGCCTCAGACCTGGGCGAATTTCCGCCTCCATTTACAGGGCAAAACCATCGCAGCGGATGACCGTTGCTGGCCGGAGATGCTGCGGGTGCACTTTCGCGAAGGTGGTTCCCTGTTTTCGGTGATTGTAGCAAAATACCTCATTCGCCGGGCGATTGCTCCTTTCTGGAATTGGCGCCGTCGGCGGATGCTCCTCCGAGCTTCAAGGTCTTTATGAAAGGCGATCCCCTTTTCCTCCCCCCCTCCCTAGATGATCTCATCCTCTTGCTACGCGCCTGGCGTTTCTGGCTGAGCGCCTTTGTGCTGGGCGGGGTCATCGGCCTTCTTTTCTATTTGGTCGCCCCCCTGCCTTATCGAGCGCGTGCTACGGTGCTGGTGGATTTCAACATGGAGAAGGCTTGGCCCACCGATACGGATCGCGAGCAATTTTACTACCTGGAACGTGAGACCAGGAAGCTGGAAGAGATCGCCTGGTCAGACCAGGTGCTGGGAGAAGTGGCGCAGCGCCTGGGGAATGTTTCGATAGCGCAGCTGCGGAATGGGAAAGTGCGACTGGGACAGCCGGGCGAGGGAGGTTGGCATTTTTACGCTTATGATTCCGATCCGCAGCGCGCCGCTATCCTAGCAGCAGCCTGGGCCGAAGCCTTTGCCCAAATTGTGAGCCAGGCCGTGCGTGAGGATAAAGGGTTGAATGCCTGGATTCAAGTGCAGGTGACCCAAAAAGGGGATTTGCCCCTGGAACGCCGCCCATCTTTGGGCGTGTGCCTGCTGAGCGGAAGCCTGGGATTCGCTCTTTTGGCCGCCTTTGGCATTTCGTTTTTCGCTCCCTGGCATCTTTCAAAACGCTCATGAGGCACGCACTGCTCTTTCGCCTTTCCCGTTTTCTCTGGGCTGCTGTGCTGGTGACCCTGCCGGTGACCAATTTCCGTTACTTTCCCTTCCTTGGGCCGACTACGCTGGTCCGTCCGTTGGCGGCCTATCCCCTCTTCTTTCTCCTCGTTGTGCTCCTGCTCCGCTGGCTTTGGCATCGAGAATCCTTTCCCTGGCGCAATGCCATGTGGCCTCTCCTGCTCTTTCTTTTTGCTTGGAGTATCTCCACTGCTTTCGGCCCTTGGCTGGATCCGTTGCCGATGCGCGGTCAAGAATACTGGGCGCGCGCCCTGCGCTCGTGGGTCACTTTCGGCGTGGGACTCGCTTTTTTCCTGGCGGCGATCTGGATGAACCAGGATGAGGATTCGGTGCGGTTTACGCTGCGCTGGTTGATGATCGGATTGGTGGCCACTCTGCTCTGGAGCGCAGTGCAGATCGTTGCTTTCTATACTCCCTGGCTTTCGGTTGAAACGGTGCGAGGATGGCAGTTCGCCTTTTCAATGCGCGCACCACTAAAAATGGGACGCATTTCAGGTCTGACGATGGAGCCTTCCTGGTTGGGAGCGCAGCTGCTTACTCTCTATTTGCCCTGGTTTTTCGCCGTCCTTTTTGAGCGCTTTTCGCTTACCGGCTGGCGAACTTTAGATTGGCTTTTGGGCCTCTTGAGCGTGGCAGTGTTTCTGGCCACTTATTCGCGAAGTGCCATTTTGATCGGCGTATTCACGCTGGTGCTTTCCGTCCTTTTGTCTGCCCGTTCAGAGATGCATCAGGCGTGGCGATGGTTTTGGCGGGGTTTCAGGGGGAACAGAGGCGAGCAGGCAACACGCCTGGGTATCATCCTGATCTTTATCGGGGTTCTGACTTTTGCCGGGTTCTTTATGGCACGCAATCGCTATTTTGCTGCTCTTTGGAGTGTTCGAGCAGAGAATTTGACGGATTATCTAAATAAGGTGTATGTTGGTCCGCGCGCCGCCTATGCCTGGAGCGCCTTGAAAGTCTGGGAGCGCTCCCCTTTGCTTGGAAGTGGAGCAGGTGCCTCCGGTTTTTCCATGTATGATTTTTTGCCAGAATGGGTGCTGACCTTTGTTCCGGAGATCGCCGAGCAACTTAGCCCACAGAGCCACCTCTTCCCTAATCCGAAGAACCTATATGTTCGACTTTTGAGCGAAGGCGGTTTATTGGGACTTGCGCTCTTTCTCCTCTTTTGGTTTCACCTGTTAGCGGATATACTTTCTCTATCGCGTTTGTCCCCTTCAAAGCGCTTGTTATATCGGGCCGCTATTTTCTTTTTCATCGTCGCCACTTTCTATAATTTCACCCAAGATTCCCTGGCTCAACCCAATCTCTGGATCGTTCCAGGCATTGTGTTGGGAATGGTGCCTGCCGAAAGGAAGCCTTCATGATAATCCTGGCTGTTGGGATGCCTCGTGCTGCTTCCGGATGGCACTATAATCTTATCCATGGCCTGATGCTCACTGCCGGCGCTGCGGATGCCCGTGAAATTTGTCGGCGGTATCACCACGCGGCGGCGCGGACGCGCCAGGATTCATCCGGCGCTGCGGATGCCCGTGAAATTTGTCGGCGGTATCACCTCCAATCTATCCTGAGCGAGGTCAACTGCAAGTTGGTGCTTTCCTCGCTTTGGTGACTTCTTGGTCGATGGCTTATGAAGATCGCTGATTCTCCTTTTATCCCAGACTGGCTGGTCATCTCCTTGCGCTGGCTCCTTTTGCTGATGATGAGCATTTCCCTTGCCCTGAGTGGCGAGATAGGAACACGGACATTGCTCATCATTAGCATGGGCCTTTTCTGGAATCTGGGATTGACGGTTCTGGCAGCGCTGAATGCTCGTTTATCCTATCACCGCCAGATCAACCTGGCTTTTGATTTCTCCTGGGCTGTTGCGATCGGCTTATTATCACCACAAGCCGATTTTCGCTCGGTATTGGCCGGATTGATGCCCATCTTCAGTGCCTCCCTCTACTTTGAGTGGCATGGTGCATTACTGGCGGCCTTCCTGTATACAGTTCTTGTCCTGGCTTATGGTGTTCTGATAGTGCCAGTAGCTCCCCTTATCCTGGCTATTCTTGCCTTTTTGCTTCTGGCGTTTGGGGCGCTTTTCGGTTTTTTGGGCTCTCGTGTGGCGAAAGAATTGCGTGCCCGCCGCCAGGCGCAATTGACGGAACAAACCGAAAAACGCCGTGCAGAGAATGAGCGCCTGCGGGCGATTTACGAGCTTACCTCGGCATTGACCGGGACCCTGAGCTATCAGCGCATCATAGAGTCTGCACTGGGCCTGGCGGATTCGGCGCTTTCGCCCGACCTCGAACCGGGTGTGAACCCCCTGGTGAGCGCGGTATTGCTTTTCCGCGAGGGACAGCTGTATATCGCAGCAGATCAGCGCCTCACTCCGACCGACCGGCGTCTGCAACTCGATGGTCATGCTGGCATTTTGAAAACGCTTTTTGACGAGCGCATGCCTGTGTTCACGTCGCGCATCAGCCTTGACCCAGAATTGGGGCGCATTGTTGCTTTGTGGAATTGCGCTTCCGCTTACTGCCTGCCGCTCTATACTGGATTAAACCTCTATGGTGCCTTGTTGTTTGCCCATCCAGATGCTCAGTATTTTACCGAAGAGCGCCGTGAAATTCTGGAAATCTTGGCCCGCCAGCTGAGCATCGCCATTCAGAACGCTCGCCTCTACCAGGACCTGGTGGAGGAAAAAGAGCGCATGGCCGAGATTCATGAAGAAGCGCGCAAAAAGCTGGCGCGTGACTTGCATGATGGCCCCACCCAATCGGTTTCGGCTATCGCTATGCGCTTGAATATACTGCGACGATTACTAGACCATGATCCACAGAAGGCTATCAGCGAGCTGGAAAAGATCGAGGAGCTGGCCCAGCGCACAACGAAAGAGATCCGTCATATGCTGTTTACCCTGCGTCCATTGGTGTTGGAGACCCAGGGGTTAGAGGCTGCACTCCAGGCAATGGCCAATAAGATGCGCGAAACTTTCAACCAGGAGGTGATCATAGAGGTGGATGAGCGCGCTGTCGAACATCTGGAGATGGGCAAACAAGGCGTTATTTTCTCCATCGTGGAGGAGGCGGTCAACAACGCTCGCAAACACGCTCGCGCCGCGCATATTTGGGTCCGTTTAAAGCCGCTACAAGGCGATGTTTTGCTTCTGGAAATCCAGGATGATGGCGTGGGGTTTGACGTGAAATCGGTAATGCAATCCTATGAGAAACGTGGCAGCCTGGGCATGGTGAACCTCACCGAACGCACCGAACTTATCAACGGTTTGCTGAATATCCTCTCTGCACCCGGCAAAGGTACGCGTGTCCAGGTCTTCATCCCTCTCACCGAGGATGCCGCCGATCGCCTACACCAACGCCAGCCTTGATGGAATCCCTTTCTAACCGAGGAGGACTATGCAATCTATCGCGTTTATTGGTCCAGGTGTGATGGCAGAAGCCATGATCAAGGGCATCCTACGCAAAGGGCTGGCCCGCGCCGAACAGATTCTGGCCGCCGGTCCGCGCCTTGAGCGCCTGGATGAATTGAGGCAAACCTATGGTCTTCGCCCTTTTGCAGATAATTCTCTTGCCGCCTCGCAGGCGGATGTGGTTGTGCTCTCGGTCAAGCCTCAGCGCTTGAGCGCCGTGCTCAAGGGGCTGAAGGGCCATATCCGGCCGCAAGCGTTGGTGCTTTCCATCGTGGCCGGCGCCAGTCTGGAAAAGATCGGCAAAGGACTGGATCATCCTGCCGTGGTGCGCTCTATGCCGAATACACCCGGTCAGATCGGGGAGGGCATTACCGTCTGGACAGCTTCTTCCGCCGTCACTGCAGCACAGAAGGAACAGGCGCGTCAAATCCTTAGCGCCTTGGGCGAAGAGATCTTCGTCGAGGATGAATCGTTCCTGGATATGGCCACGGCACTTTCCGGCACCGGCCCGGCTTATGTCTTCCTTTTCATGGAAGCGCTCATTGATGCTGGCGTCCACATGGGTTTCCCGCGCCGCATCGCCGAGCAACTGGTCGTTCAGACCCTAAAAGGTTCGGTGGCCTATTATCAACAGGCCGGGCATCATCCTGCAACCTTGCGTAATCAAGTTACCTCTCCCGGCGGGACTTCTGCAGAGGCGCTCTATTACTTGGAAAAGGCCGGCTTTCGCACTGCCCTTTCGCGCGCCGTCTGGGCGGCCTATCAGCGCTCCCTGGAATTAGGCAAAGAGAAACCCCTCCACCTGCCCGAAGCGCCTCATCCTGAAGAGTAAGCATGTCCCTTTTGCAGGTGAGTGACCTGACCAAGGCCTATGGAGGGCGAGAGCTGTTTCGCTACGTTACTTTTGCCCTGCCTCATGGCGCGCGCTATGGGTTGGTGGGGCCGAATGGGGTCGGAAAGACCACCCTCTTGCGCATCCTGATTGGCGAGGAAGAAGCCTCGCAAGGGGAGGTGCGGCGGGCTCGCCATCTCCGCATAGGCTACTTGCCCCAAGAGGCCGATTTCCATTCCACATCCACCCTTTGGGAAGTCTGCCGCGAAGCATTGGCTGACCTGCTAGCCCTCCAGGATGAGCTTCACCGCCTTGAAGAAGCTATCAGTCGCACACCCCGTCCAGAGGTTCTGGAACGTTATGCCCGATTGCAGGAGGAGTTTGAGCGTCGAGGCGGATATACCTGGGAGGTGCGCCTCCGCCAGGTGCTCGAAGGCCTGGGTTTCCAGGAACGCGATTTTCACCTTCCCCTGGATCATCTCTCCGGCGGCCAACGCACGCGTGCCTATTTAGCCCGCCTGCTCCTTTCCGATCCCGATCTCCTCCTCCTTGATGAGCCTACCAACCACCTGGATATTTCCGCCGTAGAGTGGCTGGAGAACTACCTGACCCGCTGGGACGGGGCGGCGCTCATCGTCTCTCATGATCGTTATTTCCTCGACCAAACTTGTCAGGCCATCCTAGAACTTTCCCCCCGTGGAATCGCCTTCTTTCGCGGCAATTATTCGGCTTATGTCGTGCAACGTCAGGAACGCCTGGAGCGCCAGGAAGAACTCTATGCCCGTGAACGGGAGCGTTTGCTCAAGGAGGTTGACTATATCAAACGAAACATTGCCGGGCAGAACGTTCAACAGGCGAAAGGACGCTTGCGTCGCCTGACGCGCCACCTTCAGGCCATTGAGCAGGTGGGATTAGAGACTGCCCTGGCACAGAATTGGTCACAGCTGGAGGTTGAGACCGCCATGAGCACCTTCAGCGTGGAAGAAGCCGAGCGGCGCGTGCGGGACCTTCGGTCCCCGCGCCGGCCCGAAGCCGCGCTGCACCTTCAGCTCCGGGCCCCTGTGCGCTCCGGTGACCTTGTCTTGCGCACGCGTAACCTGCGCGTTGGCTATTCCGGGCATCCTCTCTTCGATGTTCCTGACCTGGTTTTGCGGCGTGGCGAGTGTGTGGCTATCGTTGGGCCGAATGGCGCCGGCAAAACTACTTTCCTCAAAACCCTCCTGGGAGAAATTCCGCCGTTCTCCGGTGAGGTTGCCCTCGGCGCATCCCTTCGGGTTGGCTATTTTGCCCAGGCACATGAAGGTCTCCTCCCGCAACGCACTGTCCTGGAAGAAATCCTTTCCGTCGCTCCGAATATGCTCCCGGCGGAAGCGCGCCGTTATCTGGCGACATACCTCTTCACCGAAGATGATGTGTTTAAACCAGTAAATGTACTTTCCGGCGGAGAACGGAGCCGTCTTGCCTTGGCCAAACTCTCTTTGCAGCAGGCGAACCTACTTCTGCTGGATGAACCGACCAATCACCTGGATATCCCCTCTCAGGAGGTGCTCCAGAATGTGCTGGCCGCCTATACAGGTACGATTTTGTTGGTCAGCCATGATCGCTATCTTATTGATGCGCTGGCGACCCAAGTCTGGGAAATTGATCCTGCCGACTCACGCATGAGCGTCTTCGAGGGTACGTATTCCCAGATGAGGGAAGCGCGTCAGAGGGCAAACCAAAATCAGAAGGAAAAGGTGCCTCAGGGCGATGAACGTGCCGCGCTTTTGACTCGTAAGCGCGCTGCAGCCACAGAGCGGCGACGTGCATCCGAGATGCAGCGCCTGGAAGTAGAGATCGCCGACCTGGAAGAGCGCTTACATCTACTGGCCGCCCGGCTAGAATCTCCACCTTCTGATCCGCTCGAGGTGGCTCGCCTGGGAAAAGAATATATGGCCCTCCAGTCCGAATTGGATGAAAAGTGGAAGCGCCTGTTTGCTTATATGGAAAAGTGACTCTACTGCAAAAATACCGCCGAGAGCGCCGAGTATGCGGAGGGTGGTCAATGAAGGTCTCTGCGTTCTCAGCATTCGCTGCGGTAAGTTTTTGCAGTGGACTCAAAATTGAACTTGGAGGTCTATATGTCTCGCCTTCCCCCAGCGCTGAAGTTCCTGCTCATTTGTGCCATTTGTGTGGGATTTGCGGTGCTACTTGGCCTACTGCTGAACCGCATGGGAATCGGGCAACTCCCCGCACCGCAATGAGTTCGTAATATCCTTGCTAATGGAATCCACTTGGTTTAAGGTATACTACAGGTAGGAATGCCATTTCTGATGGAGGAGAATATGTCATCCCAATTCCAGTTTGTGGTACGTTCCGGAGCAGTGCCTGGGACAGTTTTCCCCGTAGAAGGGGAGCAATTGATTATTGGGCGTGATCCGGCCAACGCGATCGTGATTAACGATCCGGAAGTCTCGCGGCGTCACGCCCGTTTGACCTTCCAGGGCGGACGATATGTGCTGGAGGACCTAGGCTCAACCAATGGCACCTTTGTCAATGGCCGTCGTTTAACTGGCGCTTATGTGCTTAAACCGGGTGATGTAGTCTCTTTAGGTGAGACGATTAGCATGGTGTTTGAGGCAGTTGCTTTCGATCCAGGAGCGACAGTGGTCTCTAGTGCCAAGGCGACAGTAGCCGCCCCGCCTCCGCCGATGCCGCAGCTTGCCCCTCGTCCACCTGCTGCGACGCCGGCGCCACATCCTGCCTCTGCACCGGCCCTCGCGCCTGCGCCGCTTACGCCTGCGGCGAGCAAGTTCCCCTTGCCGCTTGTGATCGGTGGTCTGGCCTTACTCTTGGTGATCTGTGCTTGTGGAGCTTTCCTGTGGTGGGTGGATGCCACCTATCGCTGGTGCGTCTTCTTCCCTTTCCTCTTCCCCGGCGCTTGTCCGTGAGTCAAAGGAGAACGGCGGTGAACCGCTTATACCCGACCTGTATCGTCGCTTCATAACGCCGATCTGTAATTGGCAAGAGTCTGGCATTGCGTTGTATCCTCTCATCAGCCTATCAGCCT
>JBKBPX010000053.1:0-15599 GCA_046292855.1 Anaerolineales bacterium | reverse complement strand
GCAGAGGGGATGATTTTATGAGACTTGGTAAGGTACGAATTTATGAGACTCTACAGAAGCACTCGCCTTAGAAAAAACGAGCCGAGCGCCCAACGTCATCCTGTCCCCGCTCTACCGCCTACGGTCTACCGTCCACCGTCCACTGCAATCCTCCATCCCCCAAATTTGCCGATATTCCGGCAAGCTAATCATGGGAGGACGCTCCTTCTCGGCGATCTCCTCAACTTCTAGCCAAAAATAATCCTGCTCACCGCGGATCAACTTCATGCTTTTGTTCACACTCTCCAGGATGTTCTGCCCAAAGCGGGTTTCCACCTTGCGCATGACCGCCTGGATGATGGCAAAAGACATCTTGCTTAATGCTTCCAGCGGCTGATTGTGATGAATGCGCTCCTCCAGGTCCACTTGGGCAATGCCCGATAGTCCACACCGCTCAAAGACGTCAATCAGCAGGCCGATTTCAACGCCGTAGCCAGAGAAAAAGGGTAGCCTTTCAAGAGTGCAGCGACGCCCCCCATATTCCCCCGCAAGAGGCTGGAGCACGCCCGAAAGCTCCGGGTAGAAAAGGTTGAGCAACGGGCGAGCCACGAGTTCCGTGACCCTGCCGCCGCCGCTCGGCTGCAGCCTGCCGTTTACCTTGATCGGGCGCCGGTAATATCCCTTCACGAAACAAATCTCCGGACGGAGAAGTAACGGGCCGATCAAGCCATGCACGAAGCGGGGATGGATGTTAACAATATCCGTATCAATCCAGATAATCAGATCGCCGCGCGTACAGTATAGGCTCTTCCACAAGGCCTCTCCCTTGCCATGGCGCGCGCCATAGGCAGGCAGCACCTCTTGGTGGATATATACAGGGATGCCTAGCTCCTGCGCAATCTCGCGCGTGCGATCGGTCGAGTTGGAATCCATCAGCACAATCTCATCCACCAACGGCACCTTGGATACAAGTGCATCCTGGAGCGTGCGAATCACATTCCCGACCGTTTCTTCTTCATTGAGTGCCGGCAAGGCAAGGCTGATGGTCACGCCTTGCTTCTGTTTCAGTTTGAGCAAGTAATCCAGATCGTCAAACTCGCTTGCGTGAAAGGTATTCTCGGCAAACCATTTATCCACCAGAATGGAGATGGCCGCCTGGCCAAGCTCTTCGCCCTGCGGGCCAAAAGAGGGGGCGCGCTTGGTCTTGACCACCATCACGCCGCGCCGACTCTCTTTTATGATCCGTTCCGCCACTGCTCCCATGGAGGGTACATCAGAGTGCGAACGCGCACTGGCACCCAGCACAACAAGATCGAAGTGACGGGAAAATTCCCGAATGACGTCCGTCGGCGCATCCGTCTCAATCTCTTCTTGCCGGATTTCGGGCAATTGATCCAGCACCCTTTTCAGACCGCGAAACGCCGCATCGCGATCCGCATCTTCCATCTGCAGCGGGCGCATGTGCAAGGTGGTGATCTCCAAACCACGCATTTGCCGCAACGAAAGGGCTATGCGCAGCGCTAATTCCGCATAAGGCCCGCCGCGCAGTGCCACCAAAGCCTTGCGCAAGGGATGTTGCGCAAAGGATGCGTTGACCATGACCACATCACAAGGCGGGCGGGAAAGGACCTCCTCCACTTTCACCTGCAACGCCTCAAATTGAGAGGGCCATTCCAGGATCAATAAATCCGGCCTTTCGCGCTCCACAGCTTTCACCACTTCGCGCCAGGGATGATAGGAGACTTCCACCTCAGCCCAATGTGAGAGACCTTCACCCCGCGAAAGCTGTTTGAGCTTCTTCCGCAATTCACGCGCCGGGGCTGCTGCTGCGCTAAGCGGCGCTTGCGAGGCAACCGGAACAACGCCATAGTAAAGGACTTTCCCCTTGCCGCCGATTGCCTCGGCAACGGCTAGCGCTGAGTCCTGGTCACAATTCCAAACCACCGGCACCATCACCCTCTGGAAAAGCGTGCGTGCAAACATGTTTCTCACCTAGCTTTCTGCAAAATCGGGAGGATATGGTTACGGTAGATTTGCTCCCAGGAAAAATTACGGCGTACACGCGAGGCCAAGATATAGAGAGGATTCTCCCTAAAGTAAGCCGCCATGCGCGCTGCGATCTCCTCAGGTTCGGCATCGGGCGAAAAATACGTTACTTCTTTGCCTCCCAATGCCCGCAACGGGGGAATGTCACTGCAAAAAATAGGGCGACCGGCCAACGCCGCCTCCAGAATGGGAATGCCAAAGCCCTCCTCATAGCTGGGAAAGAAAAGCGCATCGGCCAGGCGGTAAAAATCCGCAATCACGGCATCGGGAACGTATCCCGAGCTGACTTCGGCCAGGAAGTGCGCCGAATGCTCCAGGCCGAGTTCGTAGCGCAGTCTCTTCAGCTGCGCGAAATACTTGACATTTGCCGGGTTATGGGCGCCTAGCGGCCCGGTCACCAAAAGCTGCGCCTGGGGAAACTCGCTGCGCAGGGCGGCCAAAGTGCGCAAAGCAAGCTCTATGTTCTTGCGCGGCGTGATACGCGCAGGCAACAGGAGCAACGGATCGGCTTGGGTCAAATTCATCCGCTTCAGGTATTCCTGGGTAGAAGGTTCCAGTTTCAGAAAACTGAAAATATCCACTCCATTTGGGATAACAGTAATTTGCTCCACATCCAGGCCGAGCAGTTCTGCAAGTTCTTGGCGACGCATCTCGGACGCGGCCACCTGAACAGCGCCGGGCCAGGGCTTGCGGAGCAGGTCCCAAGGATAACCCGGATGAAGTTCTTTCCGATAGCGAGGCGTTGCCCAAGCCAAATCGTGATGCCACAAAATCAAAGCAGGTCGGCGAGATTCCCGGAACAACTCCCAGAGCGCCGCCGTGAGCGCCAAGTTCAGGTGAAGCGAGCACACGTTGTGCGCGATGAGCACATCGCTCTTGGCAAGATGATGAGAAAGCTCCCGCTTTAACGCAACAACCACTTCACCAAACTCCGGCGGGTGATGGCCGCGATCCAATTCTCTTTTGAGGGCCAAAATTTGGGGATGAATAGAATCGGCCAAGGGCAGGCGGATGAACGCAATCCGCTCGTCAAAATGACTCCCTCGCCCCGCCAACACCGAGACGCGATGACCATCCTGCGCCATCCAACGCGCCTGATGGGCTATCACCGATTCTACCCCGCCGATCACAGGAGGAGCTGAATAGTGCAGTAAGGCAATTCGCATTGCATTAACGGATGCCTCCAAGCAGAGTAACCTGAAGATACCATTCTGTACTTTACCAACCTGAAGTAACAGGCATGGCCCTTCCCGTGGATAGTGGCCTTTGCAACATTCCAGCATCCTGGAGGTGGACCATGTCCAAGCCCATTATATGCCTTTCCGAGGCATTGCGCAACTTCCTGGACATGTTGGGATTGTTCCCAATTAGGAGGCCATCCCTATACGTCGCTTTTGTCGATCTACTGGATTTTGAACAGACGCAACTTAAGATCTTGACAATCTACATAATCTCGATAGAATATGCCCATGCTTCTCTTCCCCACCCGTATTCACAATAACAACAACCGCCGGCTGGAGGGCGCTGGGTGGGGTGCTGTACCTTGCTAAGCTATGTTTGTGATTAGCACGCCGCCCAACGCAACAGTTGGGCGGTTTTCGTTTTCTATGAGCGATAGGAGGCCAGATGTACAAAACACACACATGCGGAGAGGTGAACGGTTCTTTGATCGGACAGAAGGTCACACTGGCCGGCTGGGTTGATCGCCTTCGCCACCATGGAGGGATGCTCTTCCTCGACCTGCGCGATCGCTTCGGAAAGGTGCAGGTCGTTGCCGAAGCCGAATGGATGCCACAAGCCTTTGCCGTCTTGTGTGAAGTGCGTCCAGAATGGGTTATACAAGTCCATGGTAACGTAGAACGTCGCCCGGCAGGCACCGAGAACCCGGCTCTTCCCAGTGGGGAGGTGGAGGTACGGGCAGAAAGCGCACGGGTGCTCAACCCTGCTCTTCCGCTCCCGTTCCCTCTTGAAGAGCGAAAGGGGGTCCCTCTCGCCGATGAATCCGTGCGCCTGAAGTACCGTTACCTCGACCTACGCCGCTCACGGCTACAACGCAACCTCGAGTTGCGCCATCGGGTGGTGCTTTTCATACGCAATTACCTTTCTGCGCGCGGCTTCCTGGAGGTGGAAACTCCCATCTTGTTCAAAGCCACGCCTGAAGGGGCACGTGACTATTTGGTGCCCTCTCGTCTCTATCCAGGCCAGTTCTATGCCCTGCCGCAATCCCCTCAGCAATTGAAGCAGCTCCTAATGGTTGCCGGAATTGAGCGTTACTTTCAGATTGCCCGCTGTTTCCGTGATGAGGATCAGCGTGGAGATCGCCAACCGGAATTCACCCAGCTAGATATTGAAATGGCTTTTGTGGAACGGGAGGATGTGCTCAACCTTGTCGAGGGGTTGTTCACTGCCTTGATTCCGGCAGTTGCGCCTCATAAGCGTTTGCTTGCCTCCCCTTGGCCGCGGCTCTCTTATCACGAGGCCCTCTTGCGCTACGGGAGCGACAAGCCCGATCTCCGCTTCGGCCTGGCAATCGAGGATGCGACCGCCTGCTTTGCCGCCACCTCTTTCCCACCCTTGCGCGCCGCTTTAGAAAGAGGGGCTTCCGTTCGCTATATGCTCCTGCCGCAAGCGGCCACTTGGCCGCGCCAGCTCAAGGAAGCCATCTGGGACCTTGTCCGCGAACGAGGATACGAACCCTTGTTCCTGCTCCGCACCGCTGAAGGTTGGAGTGGACACGCCGCGCGTCACTTTGAAGCTGGAGCGTTGCAGGCGCTGAGCGAAAGGAGCAAGGCGCAGATGGGGGATGCGTGTCTCATATTGGCCGGAGAACCGTTTGCCATCAGCAAGGTCTTGGGTGAAGTGCGCCTTTGGCTGCGCGATCGGCTGAAATTGGCTCCTTCCGACCTATTGGCCTTTGTCTGGATCGTGGATTTTCCCATGTTCGAGTGGAACGAAGAAGAGAAACGTTGGCAGGCAGCCCATCATCCTTTCACCCGTCCACGCCTGGAAAGGCCGGAAGACCTGGAGCAAGCCCCCCAAAAGGTACTTTCGGAGGCCTACGACATGGTCTGCAATGGCTACGAGCTGGCTTCTGGCTCGATCCGTATTCACGAGAGCGATCTACAGTGGCGCGTGTTCCGCGCACTGGGATTGGGCGAGGAGGAAATTCGGCGGAAATTTGGCCATCTTTTGGAGGCTTTCCAATACGGCGCGCCGCCGCACGGTGGCATTGCGCCCGGCATTGACCGCTTGGTGATGTTGCTGGCCGACGAACCCAACATTCGCGAGGTGATCGCCTTCCCCAAAAACCAGGCGGCCCGCGATCTGATGGCCGATGCGCCCTCCCCTGTTGAAGAACGGCAGCTCCGCGAGCTACATTTGAGAGTAGAATTACCCTAACTTTTCCGCGAGGTGAGTGATGACTACGAAGGAAATCTTGAATGCCGAATTGGTGCGTCACATTGCTTCTCTGGTGCAGCTTGGGATCAGCGATGAGGAGGCAGAAGCGTTTGCGCCTCAATTGAATGCCATTCTGGAATATTTTGCCCTCCTTCAGCAGGTGGATACCGATGAAGTCCCGCCAGCTTTCCTGCTTTCCGGCTTGCGCAACGTCCTGCGTGCTGATGAGGTGGCCGATGGGATGGAGCGGGAAGCCTTCCTGCGCGCTGCCCCCCATCGTATCGGGGAATATATCTCCGTCCCCGCCGTGCTTGAAGATTGAACAGACCTGCCTATGGAACTCCCTTTCTTATCCATCACAGAGGCCCAAAACCTGCTTCGCAGGCGTCAGATCAGCAGTTTCGAGCTGACCCAGGCGGTCTTGGAGCAGATTCGGCGCTTCGATCCTCACATCCATGCCTACCTGACGGTCATTGAGGAGTCGGCCCTAGAGCAAGCACGCCAGGCAGATGAGCGCCTACAAAAAGGGGAGCGCGTGACTCCTCTCACCGGCATCCCTTTCGGTGTAAAGGATTCGATCATCACCCAAGGGGTGGCGACGACCTGTGCTTCGCGCATTCTGGAGGGCTATCTTCCGCCCTATCAGGCAACGGCAGTGGCACGTCTGCTGGAGGCCGGGGCCATTTTGCTGGGCAAACACAACCTGGATGAGTTCAGCATGGGCTCCTCGACCGAACATTCGGCCTTTTTCCCCACCCGCAACCCGTGGGAGCTGGAACGCGTTCCGGGAGGCTCCAGCGGAGGCTCGGCGGCAGCAGTTGCGACAGGGGAATGTTTCTTTGCCCTGGGTGGAGATACCGGCGGCTCGATCCGCTTGCCGGCAGCCTTCTGCAACGTGGTGGGGGTAAAGCCGACTTACGGGCGCGTTTCCCGCTACGGTTTGATCGCCTTGGCTTCCTCCTTTGATACCATCGGCCCGCTGACGCGCACGGTAGAAGATGCCGCGCTGGTCTTACAAGTCATCGCCGGGCCAGATGCGCATGATGCGACGACCATTCCGCAAGCCGTGCCCGATTATCAGGCCACCCTCCAACGCCCGTTGAAAGGCTTACGCCTCGGTTTGCCGCGGGAGTATTTTGTCGCCGGCATGGATGCGGGGGTGGAGAAGGCACTTCAGGAGGCTATACGCCAATTGGAGCAGCTCGGCATGGAGGTGCAGGAAGTTTCCCTTCCCCACACCCCCTATGCGCTAGCGGTCTATTACCTGATCCTGTTTGCCGAAGCAAGCGCGAACTTGGCGCGTTATGACGGCGTGCGCTTTGGACTTGCCCCATCCGAAACGCAAACGATCTGGGACCTTTATCAGCAGACGCGCGAAAAGGGCTTCGGGCCTGAAGTGAAGCGGCGGATTCTGCTCGGCGCCTTTACGCTTTCGGCCGGTTACTATGATGCGTACTATCTCAAGGCCCAACGCGTGCGCACTTTGATCCGCCAAGATTTTGAGCGAGCCTTCGAGCGTTGTGACGTGCTTTTGACGCCGGTCAATCCGGGGGTGCCCTTTCGCCTGGGCGAAAAGATCGCCGATCCGCTGACAATGTATCTTTCCGATGTTTACCTGGTCGCGATCAACCTGGCCGGCGTGCCGGCCCTGGCTTTGCCTTGCGGCTTTGCGCAGGGCTTGCCTGTGGGGATGCAGCTGATCGGGCGTCACAATGACGAGGCGACGTTGTTCCAGATCGGCCATGCCTATCAGCAGGTGACCGATTGGCATCGCAAGCGCCCACCGTTGGTTAAATCGGCAGAATGACGAGAAGCGGAGGAGAGCAGATATGGAAAATGGGCGTTATGAAGCGGTAATCGGGTTGGAAATCCACGCCGAATTGCAGACGCGCTCGAAGATGTTTTGCGCCTGTTCTGCGGATTATGCGGCGGCCTCTGAACCGAATACCCTGATCTGTCCGGTTTGCACTGCGCAGCCGGGCACCCTGCCGGTGGTCAATCAACGTGCGATTGAACAGGGCATTCAGGTCGCTTTGGCGCTGAATTGCTCCATTCCGCCGTTGAACGTCTTCGCCCGCAAGAATTACTACTACCCTGACCTGCCAAAGGGCTATCAGATTTCGCAGTATGAGATGCCGCTGGCGTTGAATGGTTGGGTAGAAATTCACCCTAAGGGCGAAAGTCGGCCACAGCGCGTTCGGGTGCGACGTGTCCATTTGGAAGAAGATACGGCTAAGCTTTTCCATCAAGGTGGGGAGACATTGGTGGATTTCAATCGCGCCGGCGTGCCTCTGCTTGAGATCGTTTCGGAACCGGATATGCATTCGGTGGAGGCGGTGCTGGCGTATGCCATGCATATCCGCAACGTTTTGCGCTATCTTGGCGTGAATTCCGGCGATATGCAAAAGGGGGTCCTGCGCTTTGAAGCCAACGTTTCTGTGCGTCCGCAGGGCAGTCAGGAACTGCGCACGCGCACCGAGATTAAGAACTTGAACAGTTTCCGCGCCCTTGTGCGGGCCACAGCTTATGAGATCCGCCGTCAGATTGCCCTTTATGAGCGCGGGGAGCAGGTATCTCAGGAGACCTTGGGTTGGGACGAGGGGCGCGAGGTGACCGTTCCACAGCGGGGCAAGGAGCACGCTCACGACTATCGCTACTTTCCGGAACCGGACCTGCCGCCTTTGGAGATTTCGCCGCAATGGGTGGAAAGATTGCGTGCCAGCTTGCCGGAATTGCCCGAAGCGCGCTTGCGGCGTTTTGTGGAGGGCTATGGATTATCTGTATCCGAGGCACGCACGTTGGTGGCGGAAAAACCGCTGGCCGATTATTTCGAGGCCGTTGTGACGCAAACCAAAGCATCGGCGCGCGAGGTGGCAAATTGGATGGTGGGCGAATTCCTGCGTCATCTCAACGAACGTCAGCTCGAGGTCGAAGCCGTGCCTTTCCCACCCCAGTCCATGGCGCAGTTGTTAGACCTGATCCTACAGCGCGCTATCACGATGGCAAGCGCCAAAGAGGTCCTGCGCGAAATGTTCGCGAGCGGAAGAGCACCGCAGCGGATCATCCAAGAGCGTGGTTTTGGGCAGATTTCAGATGAGAACACATTGCGAACGCTGGTTGACCAGGTGTTGCAAGAAAACCCGGATGTGGTCACTGCCTATTTGCAGGGCAAGGAGAGCGTTTTCCAGTGGTTTATGGGGCAGGTGGCACGAGCAACGCGCGGCAAGGCCGACCCACAAGTCACACGGCGTTTGCTCCAGGAGCGATTGGAGTCACTTCGCCGTAACCCTCCGGCCCGATGATTTCGAGCCTTGATTTTATAAAACGATGCTCACCAACCGCTTGGGCACAACAATGATCTGGCGGGGTTCCTTCCCGTCCAGGAATTTGCGCACACCGGCCGCGGCCAATGCAGCGGCTTTGATCGTTTCTTCGTCCGCATCGGCGGGAACCGTGATGCGATCGCGCACCTTTCCGTTGACCTGCACCGGCAAAGTTAGCATTTCCTCGCGCACCGCTTCTTCATCCACCTGTGGCCAGGGTTGCTGATGGACAGAATACGGCTTGCCTAGGACCTCCGTCCATAGTTCCTCGGCTATATGTGGACAGACCGGCGCCAACATGCGCAGATAGATGTCTGTGGCCTCGGCCCATTCTGCCGAACCACCGGCGCCCTCATCAAATGCCTTTTGCATGGCGTTCAGCAGCTCCATGAGCGAGGAGATAATAGTGTTAAATTCAAAGTTCTCGAAGTCACGGGTTACGGAACGCAGGGTTTGATAAACTTTGCGGCGTAATGAGTGCAGGGTCTGTGGAGAAGCGGTTGAGGCGCTCGGCACAGGGGTGGTGAAAAGCGTCCACACGCGGCGCAACCAGCGATGTGTGCCCTCGATCCCGCTGTACGACCATGGGCCGCCCTGATCCCAACGGGCAAAGAACATCAGATAGGCGCGCACGGTATCTGCTCCATAGTGTTCCACCAGATCATCCGGAGCAACCACGTTGCCACGCGACTTGGACATTTTCTCCCCATCCTCGCCCAGCACCATGCCTTGATTACGCAGCTGGAGCATCGGCTCCGGTCCTTTGGTAATGCCCATATCGCGGCAGGCCTTATGGAAAAAGCGCGTGTAGATCAGGTGCATGGTGGCGTGTTCGATTCCGCCGGTGTAGGTATCTACCGGCATCCAGTAGTCATATTCCTTTGGGTCAAAGGGGTACTTATCGTAGTGTGGGCTGAGGTAACGCAGGTGATACCAGGATGAGCACATGAATGTATCCATGGTATCGGTCTCGCGCTCAGCGGGGCCACCACATTGTGGACAGGATGTCTTCTTCCATGTTGGATGGAATTTGAGCGGACTTTCGCCGGTCGGACGCCATTCAACGTCCTCGGGCAAAAGCACCGGCAACTGGTCTTCCGGCACCGGGTTCCAGCCGCACTTTTCGCAATAGACCATGGGAATCGGCGCGCCCCAATAGCGCTGACGCGAGATCAACCAATCGCGCAGTTTGTAGGAGACATCGAAATGCCCGATTCCTTTTTCTTCCAAGTAACGGATCACCTTCATAATGCCCGGATTTTTGTTCCCTTTTTCTTCGTTCACATAGGTGCCTGTCAAGGAACCGGAACGCACCATAATGCCAGGTCCTGTATAGGCTTGGGTCATGCTCTCACCATCCAAAAGCGGCTCAATCGGATTACCCTGTTCGTCCACCGGCTGGATGACCGGCACAATCGGCAAATTATATTTGCGGGCGAAAGCAAAATCGCGCTTATCGTGCGCCGGCACAGCCATGATCGCACCCGTGCCATGCGCCATCAAGACGTAATCGGCAATCCAGATGGGAATGCGCTCGCCGTTGACCGGGTTAATGGCATAACCGCCGGTGAAGACCCCGGTCTTTTCTTTATCTGCCGCCTCACGCTGAATATCTGACTGTCGCGCTGCCTGGAACTGATAGGCCTCGACCGCAGCGCGATGCTCCGGGGTAGTGATCTTCTCCACCAATGGATGTTCTGGTGCCAGCACCATAAACGTAGCCCCCCAAAGCGTATCCGGGCGGGTGGTGAAAATCTCGATCGGATCACCCTGTTCGGTATGGAAAACCACCGAGGCACCTTCCGAACGTGCAATCCAGTTCGTCTGCAGGAGGCGCACGCGCTCCGGCCAATCAATAGGGCTGAAATCGAGCAGTTCTTCGGCATATTTTGTGGTGCGGAAAAACCACTGCTCCAGTTCCTTACGCACAACCGGAGTCCCACAGCGTTCGCAATGACGGTCTTCACCCCAAACCTGCTCGCGTGCTAGGGTCGTGTTGCAGTGAGGGCAGAAATCTACAGGCGCCTTTTTGCGATAAGCCAACCCATGCTTATAAAGCTGGATGAAGAACCATTGTGTCCAGCGGTAATATTCGGGGTCACTGGAGATGGCTTCCCGCTCCCAATCAAACATTGCTCCCATGCTGCGCAATTGCTTGCGCATGCGCTCGATATTCTGGTAGGTCCATTTTTTCGGATGGATTCCGTGTCTGATAGCGGCATTCTCCGCAGGCAAGCCGAAAGCATCAAATCCCATTGGGAACATGACGTTATAGCCGCGCATGCGCATGAAACGCGCGCGCGCATCCGAGGGAGTCATGGCATACCAGTGGCCGATGTGCAAATCGCCGCTCGGATAGGGGAGCATGGTCAAGGCATAGTGTTTCGGCCGCGAAGGATCAATCACCGCACGGTATAATTTATCCGCTTCCCATTTTTCCTGCCACTTCTTTTCGATCTTTTGTGGTTCATAAGGATAAACCATAGTACCTCCTCAGGTATTGACAAAAGTCAACCATCCAAAACGATCGGGCTTTTCGCCGCTCACGATAGCGAAGAATTCTTCCTGAATGCGCTTTGTGATCGGGCCGCGTTCGCCGTTGCCCACAGGGATCCGATCTACGGATCGGACAGGGGTAATTTCGGCAGCGGTGCCGGTGAAGAAAATCTCATCCGCAACATAGAGCATCTCGCGCGGGATGTTTTCCTCTCGCACCCGATACCCTAATTCCTGCGCCAGGGTCAGTGCATATTGACGCGTGATCCCCATCAGAGCCGAAGCGGCGACGGGCGGCGTGAAGATTTCACCGCGATAGACAACGAAGATGTTCTCCCCGCTTCCTTCACTGACAAAGCCATGGACATCCAGCGCGATTCCCTCGACAAATCCGTAATCTGACGCCTCCATGGCGATGAACTGAGAGTTGACGTAATTTCCCCCGGCTTTGGCCATCGGCGCGAAGGTATCGGTTGCCATGCGCCGCCAGGAGGAAACCATCACATCCACCCCTTTTTCGATTGCCTCTGCACCCAGATAGCGCCCCCATTCAAAGGTGATGATCACGACATGGGTTGGACACACGCGCGCGTTCAGGCTAAAGGTCTCACTTCCGCGGAAGGCCAGGGGACGGATATAACACCCCTGATGGCGATTGCGCTTCACGGTTTCTACGATCGCCTTTTCCAGCTCTTCATAGGAAAACGGAATTTGGATGCGCATAATCTTGGCCGAATCGAAGAAACGGCGCAGGTGGGGTTGCAATCCCAGGATGGCCGGGCCGCGTGGGGTTGCGTAAGCCCGGATACCCTCGAAAATGCTCGAACCATAATGCAGCGCGTGAGCGGTCACATGGACATTGGCCTGATCCCATGGAACGAATTGACCATCAAACCAGATGAATTCGGATTTTGGAATTGGCATAAGAACCTCCACAAAGCATTTGTTATGACTCTATGTCAACTGCTAAGCAGTTGACCCATGAAGCGCCGAGTAACGCGAAGGGTTGTTTAGATCTCTGCGCTCTCAACCTTCGCGGCGACGAGTTGTTGCCGTGGACTCACATATGAAAAAATCCCCTCGTCTCAGGGACGAAGGGGACTCCGCGGTACCACCCTGATTCGGCGAGGAGCGCTAGAGACTTCTGCCGCATCTTTTCGGCGATAACGGGCCACCCGGTCACGACTACTTTGCTTTCACCGTGACGGCCTGCCTTACGGCGATCGGCGAGTTCGGTCTTTTTGGCGCTCCCGTAGGCGCCTGCAGGGCTTCCACCTCGCTCTCCCTGCTCGCTGCCGGGATGACCTACTACTCCGATCGTGGCCTTCAGAGAAAAAAGACTACACTCTACAGTCCTTATCAGGTGGACCCAGAGGGATTCGAACCCTCGACCTTCTCAATGCCATTGAGACGCGCTCCCAACTGCGCTATGGGCCCATGCATGGGAAGTTCCATTCGGACGGCCACTGTGGACCTGAGGGGATTCGAACCCCTGACCTCCTCAGTGCGATTGAGGCGCTCTCCCAACTGAGCCACAGGCCCTGACAGGCGAAGGGGATTTTAAACGAGGGAAAGCTTTTTTGTCAAGCAAAATCACGGCCTGTATTCTAGCCACCCTGCCTGAAAACCTCCTTGCCTCTGATATACTTTACCCGTAGTCTGTCCTCTCTTTGCGACTCACTACTTTTCATCTCCAGCGGAGGCAACCATGCCCACTGTTCCCGGAATAGATGTTTCCTATTGGCAATCTGGCATTGATTGGCCGAAAGTACGCGCCGCCGGAATGCGCTTTGTCTTCATCCGCGCGACCGATGGGGAAAGGTATATCGATCCCACTTTCTCCCTCAATTGGCAAGGGGCCGGCAATGCCGGGCTACTACGCGGCGCTTATCATTTCTTCCGCCCCTCGCAGGACCCTAGCCGCCAGGCCGCTTCCTTCATGAAAGTTTTCCACTCAGCAGCCCCAACCCTCGAGCTTCCACCTGTCCTCGATCTTGAAGTCCCCGAAGGACAAAGCACGGCGCGCATCGTCGAGCGGGCCAAAACCTGGCTCGATAAAGTGGAGCAGGAACTGGGACGCAAACCGATCCTTTACTCAAATCTCTCGTTCCTCCGCACTTACTTCACCGTCGCCGGAGGGCCGCCAGGCTGGGTAAACGAGTATCCCTTGTGGATCGCTTGGTATCCGTCAAATTACACCGATGGAATGACACCCCCTCTGCCCCCCGGTTGGTTTAAGTGGACACTCTGGCAATATTCTCAAACCGGCCGTGTGAACGGGATCAATACCAACGTAGACCTTGACCTTTTTAACGGGACTCTGGAGGAGCTTTATCGCTTCGCCAATGCGCAGATGCCTTCCACTCCTACCCCCCTAGAGCATACCATCGCTCCTGGTGAAACCTTTGAAACGATTGCCAACAAATATGGCGTGACAGTGCGCGAACTGGTGATGGCCAATCCACAATTGCTGAAAGTCGGCGAAAAGCTGACCATTCCCACCCCTCTTGCCATTCCCCAGGAAAGCACATCCCCTGGCCCGAAAACCTATGTGGTTCAGCCAGGGGATACGCTGACCAGCATCGCAATCAAATTCAACACCACCATCGCCGCGCTGGTAGCGGCGAATCGCCTGAGCGATCCGGACAAGATCAGCGTCGGTCAAACATTGACGATTCCTGTTTGACCATCGCCGCCTGCCCCTTTTGCAGGCTTTCCAGGTAGCGCGTCGCCTGGATGGCAGCTGCGGCACCCATTCCTGCCGAGGTAATCACCTGACGGAAGTGCGGATCAGCCACCTCTCCGGCCGCAAAGACGCCGGGGATATTGGTTTCCATCAGGTGATTAACTTTAATATAGCCACGTTCATCCATCTCCAGCTGTTCGCGGAAGATTTGCGTATTCGGGGTATGACCGATAAAAATGAATACCCCGTCCGTTTCGAAGGCGCTCTCTTCGCCGGTCTCCACATTGCGCAGGTGAACGGCCTCCACTTTTTCCTGCCCCAGAATCTCGGTCACCACCGTATTCCAGATGAACCGAATTTTCGGATTCTCCCGCGCCCGCTTCTGCAGAATCGGCCCGGCGCGCAATTCGGAGCGGCGATGGATGATCGTCACCGAAGAAGCGTAGCGCGTTAGGAAAAGCGCCTCTTCGAGGGCACTATCTCCGCCCCCAACTACTACCACTTTTTTATCCTTAAAGAACCAGCCATCGCAAGTGGCACAATAGGAAACACCTTTGCCGGTCAATTCCCGTTCGCCGGGCACGTTCAGATGGTTCGGGCTGGCGCCGGTAGCAATGATCAACGCGTCGGCTTCATATTCACCGGCATCGCCCTGCACATGGAAAGGATGACGGGAAAGGTCTGCTGCATTGGCTGTATCGAATTCGAGGCGCGCACCGAAGCGCTCAGCCTGCTTCTGGAATAACTCTCCTAGTTCAGCCCCGCCGACTCCTTCAGGAAAGCCGGGGTAGTTCTCAATGGTGTAAGTCAAGGCGGCCTGACCGCCCAGATCGGTGCCGGTCAAGACCAGGGGTTGCAGATCGGCACGCGCTGCGTAGATGGCCGCGGCCAATCCAGCCGGCCCGGAGCCCAAAATCAGCACCTTTACATGTCGGCGCTCCTTTCCATCAGGTAAAGAAACACTGCCCAGGTTAAACATAGCACCTCACACACCAAGATTTCGGTTTAAGACACATTCTTTCTGATGCGCAACACATCCAAAAGTGACAACGCCCTATTCACATTGAAAGCGTGCTAACGCTTCTTGCAATAGGCTCTCCGCCTGCTCACTAGTCTGGGTATAACTCTTCCAGCCAAAGGCACGTTTCTCACATTGCCAAGCCGCGATCGCCCCGCGTGGCAGCGTGAGGGTGGCTACAGTCTGAAGCGGCAGAAACCAGACCTCCCGTCCGGCCAGAGTGCGCTGAGAAGGCTCGGCAGTAGCGGTATCGAAGCGCGCATCCAGCAGCGAGTTCAACAGAGATTGCGGTGTTTCCCCTTCCTGCCATTCGAGCAGGATGAGCAAATTATCCCGATAGGTTACCAACATCCCTTTCGTCACCTGACTCGGCTGACGCTGATCCTGAGCCGCTTGTAAATCGTAGAAGGCCACGCCGGCCGGGTGACCGATGCAAAAACGGTATTCGCAGAACAACCCTTGCAGAGTAAAGGGTGTGGCAGTCGGGGAAGGGATACTGCGCGGCGTCGGCGGCGTTGTAGGCGTTGGCCAGGCCGCCAAAGTTGATGCTACTGCCGCGGCTATCGTGGCCTCAATTTGGGGGGTCGGCATGACTTGGCATGATACCAACCCTGCCATCAAAAGCCAGAGCAAAATCTTGTGGAAACGTCGG
>JBKBPX010000052.1:0-15600 GCA_046292855.1 Anaerolineales bacterium | reverse complement strand
CAACCGGGAACCAGCTATCGGGCGGGGTCAGTCCGCGCACCAACAGAATGAACAGGATAAAGTAGGAGCCCCAGAGGGTAAGGATATGCTGCCGCACGCGAAGATTGCCGATGCGGGCAAGGGAAAAGGCAATCAAGGCAACAAAGGGGAGTATGGCAAGATGCGTGCGCGTGGAGGCACTGAAGCCACGGATCAGAGCCAGCCCCCAAGGGATAGCCAGCAGGAACAGGCCAAGCCATCGCCGTCCACGCACAAAGCTGCCCCAGGAGAGACCAATGATAAAGGCGAGGATATGCAAAGAGAGCCAGAGCCGCCAGACCTGCTCCTTTGGGTATTGGCCGACCATTAACAAGCGCAGGTTAACAGCCACCACCTCCCAACGTGCTTGGGTGAATGTCCAGCGCAGCAGAGGGGTGAAAATGGCGTAGATTAACCACAGCGCCAGGATGGTCAGGAGAGCGTTATACCAGGGAGTGAGCAAATTTTTATAAATCCATCCCAAGACGGTATAGCGCTCGGTGGGCGGCGGGAGGACAGTTTCGACGGGTTGGGCGGGAGGTGTTTGGTTCATCGGTTCAACGTTCCACAAAGCGGATGTGGCGATTGTACCAGTTCATGAATAGCGAGGTTAGCAGGCTCAGGGAAAGGTATATGGACATGGCTAGGGCAATAACCTCCACGGCGCGCCCACTCTGATTGAGAATGGTGCCGGAGACGGAAAATAGATCGGGGTAGCCCACCGCAACGGCCAGAGAAGAGTTTTTCGTCAGGTTGAGATAGTGACTGGTGAGCGGAGGCACGATGACGCGCAGGGCCTGAGGGAAGACAACAAAGCGCAGCGTCTGAAACCCGCTCAATCCGAGAGCACGGGCGGCCTCTACCTGACCTTTGGGAACTGCCTGGATGCCGGCACGCACCACATCGGCGATGAATGCCGAGGTATAAATGACCAATCCGCTCCACAGGGACATGAACTCGGGCGTGAGCCGTTTGCCGCCGACCACGCGCAACCCCTCGATTTGGGGATATTCCAGCACAAAGGGAGGCCGGGAAAAAAGCACCAGCCAGCCGATCACGGCAAAGGCCAACCAAACCAGCAGGCTCCAAGCCCAGGTGAGTGGAGGGCGACCCGTTTTTTGGCCATGACGCCAAAGCGCAATCCAGGTCCCGCTGGCGGCAACCAGGCCGAACAACACGAAGAGACGGAAGGTCGGATAGGTTTCGGTAGGAATAGGCCATGGGGCAAACACGCCACGATTGGTGAGCATGACCGACCCGAGGTAGAGCGCCTGGCGGATTTGCGGGAATTTCAAAAAAACGCCTGAATAGATGAAGATTAATAAGACCAGAAGGGGAATGTTGCGTAACGCTTCAATGTAGATGCGTGCCAGGAGCTGCACCAGGAAATTGCGGGAAAGGCGAGCAACGCCGATCACAATGCCAATAAGGGTAGCAAAAACAATGCCGAGCAAGCTGACATTAGCCGTATTCAGTAACCCTACCAGAAAAGCACGGCCATAGGTGGAACTGCGATCGTAAGGGATCAGCGTTTCGCCAATATCAAATCCTGATGTAAGCCGGAGGAAAGAAAACCCCAATACCAATCCCTGGCGGCTGAGTGCCTGGAGCATGTTGTTCAGCAAATACCCCAGCAGGCCGAGGACAGCTAGCAGAAAGGCTATTTGGGCAAAAACGCGCAGAAAACGCTCATCGCGCCAGAGGGGGATACGGGCTTTGCTACGCTGCATAGTTCATTCCAAAAAGGGGGCAGTGGAACACACTGCCCCCTCAAAGCTTGGTTTAGCGGAAGGGCGGAGCGTAGAGCAGGCCACCCTGGGTGTACAGGTTGTTCAGGCCGCGCGGGATGTAGGTCTTGGTGTTTGGCCCGAGGTTGCGGTCATAAATCTCACCGTAGTTTCCGACCTGCTTGATGATGTTATAGGCCCAATCGTTGCTCAGGCCAAGCTTTGTGCCAAGATCCCCTTCCAAGCCGAGGAAGCGCTTGATTTCCGGATTGTTGGTTGTGGCCTTGATCTCATCCACATTGGCAGCAGTGATGCCTTTCTCCTCAGCAAAGAAGGTTGCGAAGACCGCCCAGCGCACAATGTCAAACCACTGATCATCGCCATGGCGCACTACTGGACCGAGTGGCTCCTTAGAGAGTGTCACGTCCATGATGACGTGATTCTCCGGATCAGGCAGAGCGCCCTTTGCCACCGATGAGAGTTGCGATTTATCCGAAGTCACAGCATCGCAACGGCCTTCGGCATAGGTGCCATAGGTCTGGTTAATATCCTCAAAGGTGGCCGGAGTATATTCGAGGCCGGCGGTTGAGAAGGCATCTGCCAGGTTGAGCTCGGTGGTAGTGCCCTTCTGGACGCAAACGGTGGCGCCGTTCAGGTCTTCCAGTTTGGTAAAGCCGCTATCTTTGCGCACCATGATGCCCTGACCATCATAGAATGTGGTCACGGTGAAGTTCAGGCCGAGGTCGGTATCGCGCACCAAGGTCCAGGTGGTGTTGCGGATCAGGACGTCCACCTCGCCGGTTTGCAAGGCGGTAAAGCGTTCCTGGGTGGTCAGTGGGCGGAATTCGACCTTGGTCGCATCGCCGAAGATTGCGGCAGCCAGGACACGGCAGAAATCGGCATCAAAGCCGCTCCAATTCCCCTGTGGATCAATAAAGCTGAAGCCGGGTAGCTGACCGTTGACACCGCACACCAGTTTCCCGCGAGCCTGGACCGCTTTCAATGTCTCACCAAACCCGGCAGGCGCCGATGGTGGAGCAGGAGTTGCAGGAGCTGCGGTGACGGGGACCTCAACCGTCACGACAACGGTTTCGACCACCTTCTGCGGGGTGACCGGTTGCTGCGCTCCACAGGCAGCGAGGACAATGCTTAATGTAAGCAGTAGACCGAAAAGTTGGGCAAGTTTACGCATATCTCCTCCTAAAAAGTAGATTTGTGGCGAATGGGAAGCGGAATTTTGGGGAACTGGCTTTCCGTCACCTCCTTTCGTGAAGCTAACATACAGCCCTTGTTCGTTTGATAGCAAATTATGAGTGTACTGCAAAAACTCACCACAGAGAACATAGAGCGCACAAAGGTTTTTCATTATCAACTCTCCGTGTACTCTGTGCACTCTGTGGTAAACAGGCCTTTTTGCAGAGAGTCAAATTATAGCATGAAAATGTACGCATTTTTGGGATCATGAGATGGGATCATGGCACATACTGGCGGTATCGTTCCCATATCTGCGGCGCGATCTGACGCGCCCGTGTGCTAATAGCTTCTTCATCCAAAGTGAGGAGTTGGCGATCGCGCATAAGCACCTTTCCGGCCACGATAGTGGTGGTTACCATGCTCTCTCGGAAGCCGAAGAGGATATGCCAGGGAAGGTTTTCGGCGGTGAGAGGGGTGTAGGGGTGATAAGCTACAAAAATGAGATCGGCAGCTGCGCCGGGAACGATTTGGCCGATCTTTTGCTCCGGGAAAAACACTTCCACCAGTGCGGCGTTGTTGTAGACGGCCATTTCCACGAGGTCATAGCCGTTCATGCGACGGGGGTCGAGATGGGCCACCTTGTGCAGGAGGTAGGCGCTCATCCATTCTTCCCACATGGCATTGGAGAAGCCATCATTGCCCAAGCAGAGGCGCACTCCCATCTGGAGCATTTTCTCTACCGCCGCTACTCCCACGCCGTTGTTCATATTCGAGCGCGGCTGATGCGAGACCCATGTTCCGCTTTCGGCAAGGAGTGCCATTTCCTGATCGTCTAGATGAATGGCATGGGCAAGGAGGGTTTTCTGTCCCAGGATGCCGAGTCTGGATAACCATATGATCGGTGGAATGTGTTCACGCGCCAGGATGGTGCGACGGTCATCGGCGGATTCGGCGACATGAATGTGAAAGCCTGTATCGGGCGGCGCAGCCTTTAGACAGGTCTCTAATGTGCGCGTGGAAAGCGTCAGGGGAGCATGTAGACCAAAGGTGCCGCGCAGGAGTTGAGAACGGCGCGCAGCTTCGATGAAGCGCACGTTTTCCTGAATGGCCTGGCGAGTTTTCTCCTCCCCATAGCGATCGGTGACTTCATAGCATAACACGGCACGTAGGCCGGCGCGCTCGACCTCCTCGCCAATTGCATCCAGGGCGCCTTCGATAAAGTTCGGTGAGGCATGATGATCCATGAGCGTGGTTGTGCCGTGTTTGATGGCGTCAATCAAGCAGACCAGGGCTGAAAGGCGCACACTCTCCTCATCGAGGGCCTGGTCAAGTGGCCACCATAGTTTTTGCAGGATTTCGTAGAAGTTTCGCGGCGGCGCTCCCGGAATGGCCAGGCCGCGCGCAAACGCGCCGTAAAAATGGGTATGGGCGCAGATATTTCCCGGCATCACCCATTGACCTTGCGCCTCCAGCCGTTCTGTCTGGGGGTAGCGCGCTTCCAGCGCCGAGTTGGGGCCAAGGTCACGAATGATGCCATCCTCGATGTAGAGGGCATAATCTTCGAGGACTCGGTTGGGTCTTTCCCAGGTGATCAGATTAGCGTGTGTGATAAGCATTTGCTTCCTCCTGTGCCTTTTGACGAGCGAGAAAGGCCAAATACAGTGCAATGGAGCCGGCTACGGCGGCGTTCAGTGATTCTATCTGGCCGCGCA
The DNA here is from genome assembly GCA_046292855.1 of Anaerolineales bacterium. Classification (GTDB taxonomy): domain Bacteria; phylum Chloroflexota; class Anaerolineae; order Anaerolineales; family Villigracilaceae; genus 630D-37. The sequence continues at coordinate 10,949 of JBKBPX010000052.1, read as the reverse complement.
TGGGCAATTTCAGCAGCCAGTCGCAGGAGGCACGCACCAGCCGTCGAAGTCCTTCTCCCTCTGAGCCGACGACCAATCCAAGCGCGCCATCCAAGCGCAGTGTCTGGGGCGATTGTGCCTCGGGGTGATGCTCCAGCCCAACAATCCACACCCCGCTCTCCTTCAAGCGCTGAATCGCCTGGGTCAGATTGTGACGGGCGATCAACAGATGCTCACTAGCGCCTGAAGAGGCATTCACGACTGCCGGCGTGACTTCCACCGAATGAGCCAATGGCAGGATCACCCCATGCACGCCGGTTGCTTCGGCTGTGCGTAGCAGGTTGCCAAAGTTTTGCGGATCTTGCAGGCTGTCCAGGAGCAGGATGAAAGGTGCTTCGCCCCGCTCCGCAGCGCGCCGCAGCAGATCCTCGATGGAGACATAAGGGTAACGGTTCACTTCAGCGGCGACGCCCTGATGTGCCGGGTGAATCCGTTCCAATTGTGATTTATGCACCCGTTGTACAGGTATCCTGTGTTCCTGGGCGAGCTTCAGAATCTGGGTCAGCCGTCCTTTTTCCTGGGCCCCTTCTGCCAGCAGGATTTTGAAGACCTGCCGACGGCCGGCCCGCAGGGTTTCATAGACGGCGTTACGTGAGTAAATGAATTCCCTCATATCAGACTATCTGACTATCAGACTATCTGACTATCAGCCTATCAGACTATCAGCGCAAAGACCCCCATTGAATTTTCGTCACCTGTCCAGCCATGGAGCAGAAACATTAGCCCTTTTGCCTGGTCCGGTGGGGGGAAAAGGCGCAATGTCCAACCGTTGAAGTGCAGCAATTGTGTTTCATTTACGGAGAGCATGTTGGATTATCCAATCTGCAGCCCAGAAGACAAGGAGGATCAGGAGTACCGGCATCATCCCGGCAGCCAGGCAGAAAAGCGCCAGCGAGGCCGCGCCGCGTCCATAAATCAGGTAAATTAAACCCGTTCCTACTCCAAAAAGTAACACCAGCGCGCCGATTAGCAGGTGTATTTGAGTTTCACGGGCGTATTTGCGCAGATCTCGAGGCATATTGCGGAGCTTTCAGGAAACGTTGCCAGAGTGTGCCTTGAATACGTCGCAGCGCCGGCAGTGCCTGACGGGTGGCTTCCTCGCCGAGCCGCACCACATCCGGCACATTGACTTTTTGCAAGAGGCCGATCTGGCTGACTGCAGGTCGGATAAGCACATCCGGCTTTTCGACGGCAAGGCGCCATTGTGCCAGAGCGCGGTTGCCGATCTCTACCGATTCCAGGAAAATGCTCATGGCCTGGGCAACCCGCAGGCGACGCAATGGTTCAGTCAGGAGAGGAGGCAAACGCAGGGGCAGGGAGGGGGAGATGGGCGCCTCCAGCGGAGGCGTCAGAATGACGGCGACCACCGGCAAATTTGGAGCTAGGGCGCGTGCCACGCTGACCGGCAGCGGGTTCAACACGCCGCCATCTACCAGGCGCATCCCGTCCATTGAGCGCGGCGGAAAGATGCCCGGAACGGCGATGGTGGCCAAGAGGGCATTGACCACATCCCCCTCATCAAGGATGACCTCGCGTCGCTGGTTTAAGTCTACGGCGGTCACCGCGCAGGGGATGCGGAGGTCTGCAAAAGTGCGGTTGCCGAGATGCTGCCGTAGCCATCGTTCTGCGCCGGCCAAACCGAGCAGGGAGGGGCCTTCCGTTGGCGAATGCCCGTAGAGGTCATCCTGGTTTACCTGCGAGAACAGGGCCTCGATCTCATCCGGCGTGAAGCCGGCCGCGTAGAATATGGCCACCAGCCCGCCGGCGCTGGTGCCGGCCACAGCACGGATGCGGAAGCCTTCGGCCTCCAACACGCGCAGCACGCCGATATGAGCATTGCCGCGGGCCCCTCCACCGCCCAAGGCGAGAGCAATCTCACGAGATGGGGAAAAGAGATGTCGCAAGTTCACGGTTGCTCCATTTCCTGACGGCCGGAAAGGGCGCGTAGCAGGGTATTCGGGTCAGCATATTCCAGGTCACTGCCCATCGGCAGGCCGCGCGCCAGGCGTGTCAATCGCACTCCCAACGGGCGCAATTGCTGGGAAAGGTAAAGCGCGGTTGCCTCGCCTTCCAGGTTTGGATTGGTGGCGATGATCACTTCACGGATGTCGCCGTGCCGTACTCGTTCTAGGAGGGGGGCGATCTTCAAGTCCTCCGGCCCGATTCCTTCGATGGGGGAGAGTGCACCATGCAGGACGTGATAGCGTCCGCGATAGGCGCCGCTGCGTTCGATGGCAATCACGTCCAGCGGCTCCTCGACCACGCAAATCAGGCCTGCATCGCGACGTTCATCCGCGCAGATGGCGCAGCGAGTTTCTGCCGCTTCGGTCAGGTAGAAGCATTCCTTGCAGAAGCCGATGCCGCTTTTCAGGCCTTGCAATGCCTCGGCCAGCTCTTGCGCCAGCCCGCTCTCCTCGCGTAGCAGGTAAAAGGCCAGGCGTGAAGCGGTCTTTGGGCCGATTCCTGGCAGGCGCTCCAGCGCGGTGATCAGGTTTTGCAGAGCACGTGGAAGCATCGCTCAGAACGGCAAACCACCGCTTAATGGTCCCAAGAGTTCCTCGGCGCGTTTACGCTGTTGCTCGATTGCCTGGTTGAAAGCGCTTGTCAGCAAATCCTGGAGTGTTTCCACGTCCATATCTTGTAAAAATTGGGGGTCAATGTGCACCCCTGTGCATTGCATTTCGCCGTTGATGGTCACCTGAATTGCACCGCCGCCCACACTGGCTGTGAATTGCTCTTTTGCCAGTTGTTCCTGGGCTTCCAGGAGTTGCTGTTGCAGGCGTTGAAGCTGCTGCATCATGCCGCCGCCTGCAGGAGGAGAAAGACGCTTGAACCCTTTTGCCATTGATACCTCTTTACCGAATTATGGTGTGGTTGGTGGGAGAGAAGGGTGATGGTCTTAGGCTGATAGGCTGATAGGCTGATAGGCTATGATTTGTTCTGTCTCGGTATGAAACTCGGGCCAGTGCGGGCGTTATCAGTCCGAAGATTGCGCAGGGCCTGTCAAAGCGATCTCCCTGAAATGAGCAGAGCTTCGATCCAGCTCCAGCGGATAGTGACAAGGGTTGGGTGGTAGAACCGTCATGCCGAAGGTCAAGCCGGCGTTTAGAGGGATTATAACAGAAAAGCGCCTTGCCCCATGGACAGAAAGGTGGGGGCTACTCCTCGTCCACCAGTTTTCCCCCCTGGTTGAGTGCTTCGGCCACCATGCTATCGGCTGGGATGTGTGGCGGGAGCTTGCCCTGGGCATTCACAACCACGCAGCGGATGTTTAATTCCACGCCGAGCACATCTTGGATGGTTTTTCGGGTCGGTTCGATGTGCTCAGGGCGATCCATCAGGGAGCGCACGATTTCGCTCTTGAAGCCCAGGATCAGTTCACTGCCGCGTATCTCCATCGGCTGACAGGAATTCAAAAGGCCATCGGTAGATGGGTGGCGCGGTTTCAGGCGTTTGCGAATTTCCGGCCAGGCGTTCCGTACTTTTTCAAGAGGGAGGATAGGGGATGGAGCGGCCGGGGGAGCGGATGTGCCTTTGCTCGGGCTGGGTTCAGCCATCGGCTTGGGGGCAGCAGCGGAATCAGGAGGCACGGGCTGCAAAGCGGCGGGGCCGGAGCCGCTCACGATCGCTGCGCTTTGTCTCAGGTCCGTTGCCGAGGCGCTAAAGGCTTCCGCCACAGCGAGCTCCAGGCCCAAAGAGGGCAACCAGCCGCTGCGCGTGTCCACAGCTGCGTTGTTGAAGGATTTAATCATGCTTAAAAGCGCCGGGGTTGCAAAATACCTTGCCTGCTGGCGCATTTGTTCTTTCATTTCGGGTGTGGCATCAATTTCGGCCTCGTTGCCAAATTGGATTAGGAGCAGGGCGCGCAGATGATCTACGATTTGGCGGGCGAAGGCACGAGCGTCGGCTCCACCATCTAATGTGCGGTGGATGATTTCCAATGCATGGCCGGCTTCTTTCGCATGGATGGCTTCAACCAGCTCCAGCACGCTGGTGTGAGTGGCCGTGCCCAGGAGGTTTTGCACCAGGGCCAGCGTGATGGGAAGACCTGCCGAGGCAACCTGATCCAGTAGGGAGATCGCATCGCGCAGGGAGCCACTAGCCTGACGGGCGATCAGTACCAATGCCTCCTCATCAGCGCGCAGGGCCTCTTTTTCCGCAATCCGTCGCAGCTGACCGACGATCTCGGCTACGGAAAGGCGGCGGAATTCATGACGCTGACAGCGGGAAAGCACGGTGGCCGGGATCTTGTGAATCTCGGTGGTCGCCAGGACAAAGATGACATGAGGGGGCGGTTCTTCCAGCGTCTTCAACAATGCGTTGAAAGCCGCCGTCGAGAGCATGTGCACTTCGTCTATGATATAGACCTTGTACTTTCCCTGGCTGGGGGCAAAATTGACCTTCTCGCGCAGTTCGCGCACATCCTCGACGCTGGTATTGGAGGCGGCGTCAATTTCGATCAAGTCCAGGAAACGGCTCTCTTTGACAGCGAGACAGTTTTCGCAGCGATCGCAAGGCCTGACCTCAGGGTCTGGGGCGAGGCAATTCACAGCCTTGGCCAGCAGGCGTGCCAGGGTCGTCTTGCCGGTGCCACGGGGGCCGGCGAAGAGATAGGCATGGGCAATGCGGCCGGCTTGCAGGGCATTGCGCAGGGTCTGCACGACATGCTCCTGTCCGACTACTTCCTGCCATCCTTGGGGACGATAGATACGATAGAGGGCCTGAGACATGGTAGCCAGAGATGGTGGATCGCTACGGGATAGGATAGATCAGGCGAGGGGTGCCGCTAGGGTCAAGGAGGGTAAGGGTTTCGCCACTTTGCCAAACCGGCCGGGAGAGTCCCCAGTAAAGGTCAACCGGGGTATCTTTGCCAGAGGTGGTATGTACCTGGACAGCGCCGCCAGCGGCGAGGATAAAAGTGGGAAACACGAAAAGGTTTCCGTCCTCATCTCTGATTCGCCAAGTGCTTAGATCGAGGGCGAGAGGACCATTATAGCGCAAAACGACGCGTTCGGTTTGCAGATCACCTATGCCCAGCACCAGCACCTGGAGGGCCTCTGAGGCCAGATCGGCGGGGGCAAGCGCGGTGAACGAGGGGGTGGGCACGGATCGCTTTTCCCGCTCCTCACGCCAATAGCGATCGTAAAGGGAGAGAATGCCCAGGCTGACCAGGGCAGATACCAGGATGTTAACCAGGAGATAGGCAAGCCAGTGCTTGCGCGTCATAGGGGCTACTCATTGAACATCTCGCCGACGCTGCGACCTTCGTGGGCACGCAGGATCACTTCTGCCAGAAGCGGCGCCACGGAAAGGATGGTGATCTTATCTTGGAGGTAGCGCAATTTTTCCGGCGAGATGGGGATGGTATCGGTGGTAATGATGCCGTCTACGGGTAAAGCGGCCAGGCGCTCGGCGGCATTGCGTGAGAGCACTGGATGGACGAAGGCCAGGTAAACGCGCCGTGCTCCGCGTTCTTTGACCGTCATCGTGGCCTGGGAGATCGAGCCGCCTGTATCTACCTCGTCATCCACGATGATCACATCGCGTCCGCTCACTTCTCCAATCAAGGTGAGCGCCTCGGCGCGTGCTTCGTTGGCAATGCGCCGCTTTTCGACGAAGGCGATAGGAACATCGAGCGCGGCGGCGTAGTTGCGTCCACGCTTAGCGAATCCGAGATCGGCGGCAACCACCACCGGATCGTGCAGATGTGGCAGCAGTTTTTCGCGAATATGGGCAATGATGAGATGGGAAGCAGTGAGCACATCGCCGGGGATGGAGAAAAAGCCTTGAATCTGACCGGCGTGGGGGTCAAGCGTGATATAGCGGTCGGCGCCGGCCACTTCGATCATATCAGCGATCAAACGCGCTGTGATCGGGACGCGCGGCTGATCCTTCTTATCTGAGCGCCCGTAGCATAGGTATGGCACGACTGCGGTGATGCGCGCAGCCGAGTCCAGGCGCAGGGTTTGGATCAAAATGAGCAGTTCCATCAGATTGCGATGGACGGGCGAGGCAGTGTGCTGAATCACATAGGTATCCTGTCCGCGCACACTTTGCTTAAGTTTGACAAACAGGTTCTCGTTGGGGAATTCGATGATTTCCCGTTCACATAATTCTAAGCCCAGGTAATCGGCAATTTTTTGTGCCAGCTCCGGAGAGCCAGTGCCGCCGAAAAGTTTGATGCTCCCATATATTTTCATCTCATGGTGTTGGACGGGCATGACTCACCTCATCTTTTCCCATTCTGAACGCAAGATAGACATGATCCACACGTCGTAATATTTTCCATCCGTATAACGTGCTTCGCGCAGGCGCCCCTCCTTGACGAAACCGCACTTTTCGTAGGCGCGAATAGCACGCAGGTTATAGTCATAAACGTGTAAGTAAATGCGGTGGAGGTTCAAAGTATCAAAGCCATGACGACATAGCAGATGTACTGTTTCACTCCCATAGCCCTGATTCCACAAGTCTTTCCTGCCGATGAAGATGCCCAGTTCGGCAGAGGAGTTCTTCCAGTCTATCTTGAACAGGCCACAGTTGCCGATCAGTTGCCAGGTATCTCCGTCGCGCACTTCGATGGCCAGGGGTCGTTCAACCGGAGGGCACTGGAGCATCTTTTCGAACCACTCTTCCTCTTCCGCCATGGAAAGCGGTAGGTAAAGCGTCAGCCCGTGGCGGACTTGCGGATCATTCAGCCATTCGACGAAGAAGGGCAGATCGGCGCGTTCGATGGCGCGCAAGCGAATCCGCTCCCCGTAGATCATTCCTGCCTCCAGTTGGTTAGCAGGTGGACGGCATCCCAGGGAGAAAGGGAGCGATCCAGCACCTGGCGGAGCACTTCCTGGTAAAACTGCGGCGAAATACGTTTGCGGAATTGCTTGAGCAGGGCTTCGCCCAGCAGTTCCTCCAACTCTGCTTCCAGTTGTGCTCGTTCGCGCGCTTCCCAATCGCCACTTTCTATGAGATGCTGACGGTGTTTGGCAATGGATGCTACCAATTCGGGGATGCCTTTCCCCTCTGTGGCTACTGTGCGGTGGATGGGCGGAATCCAGGAGTTATATTGGGGTGTGGTGGGAGGAGCATCTACGATCTCCAATCGCCCATGGTGACGGAAGACATGGCGAATGGGATGTGCCAGCTCCAACATGTTCTTGAGCGCTTTTTCGGTGCTTTCTACGCCGGGGCGATCGGCTTTGTTGATGACCAAAATATCGGCGATCTCCAGGATGCCGGCTTTGATGGCTTGAATGTCATCGCCTAACCCCGGCGCTTCGACAACCAGGGTGGTATGCGCCAGGCGTGCGATGTCCACTTCGTTCTGGCCTGCGCCAACCGTTTCGATGAAGATGATCTCATAGCCGGCTGCATCAAACACTTGCGCCAACGCCGCCGTGGTCTGAGCCAGACCGCCGAGCGAGCCGCGCGAGGCCATGGAGCGGATAAAGATGCCGCTATCGCCGCTCAGATCACGCATGCGCACCCGATCTCCTAAGATGGCCCCTCCGCTGAAGGGGCTGGTCGGGTCAACGGCAATGATGGCCAGGCGCGGTGCAGGTTGCATTTCACGCCGATAATAGAGTGCTAGCCGGTTGACCAGGGACGATTTGCCGGTGCCCGGCGCCCCAGTGACGCCGATCAGATGTGCTCGGCCGGTGTGTGGAAAAAGCTCATTTAGCGCCGCCAGACCTTGGGGATCCTGATTCTCGATAAGGGTCAGCAGGCGGGAAAGAGCCAAGCGATCTCCAGCCAGGACAGATGCCGCCAAGTTCATGAGCCGTTTTCCTTTCACGCTGGAGTGCCTAGAACGGCGGCGCGAATATCACGGATAATGTCATCTGTGAGCGCTCCGGGGCCATATACGGCTGTGACACCCATTTCCAACAGGCGCGGCACGTCTTCATCAGGGATGATTCCGCCGACAAACACCTTAACGTGTTCTTGCCCATTTGCCTTAAGCAATTCCAGCACGCGTGGCACCAACTCCATGTGTGCTCCAGAGAGGATAGACAACCCCACCACGTCTACATCTTCCTGCAACGCGGCCTCGGCAATCATCTCTGGTGTTTGTCGCAAACCGGTATAGATGACTTCCATGCCGGCATCACGCAGCGCACGGGCAACGACCTTTGCCCCCCGGTCATGACCATCCAGTCCGGGTTTTGCAACCAGGACGCGGATTTTCCGTTCTTCCATCGCCACCTCCATAGGAGCAGAATGTTTTCTCGCTATTTTGATTATAACCGACATCGGAGGGAGGGTAGTCGGATAGTCGGATAGTCGGATGAGGGAGTGGTAGGTGGGGTGGAGGGCTTGGAGTGAGGAAGGGGGGACCCCGCTGGTGATCTTCGCCATCCCTTTTGGGTTGGGCTTTTTCGCCTCGCACTATGGCTTCGGCTACGGATGCTGCGGCTGGGGTATGATGCCCTTCGGTCACAGGGGAGCTGGGGATCGATGCCTTTGGGCTTCTTGGGCTGGATCGTCCCCTTGCTTTTCCGGGGGCTTCTCGTGCTGGGTATCTAGGGGTTAATTCGCCCAATCGGCACGCCGAAGAGCGGGAAAACCGGCTGCCCATCTCCTGGCCAACCGCTTGAGCGCGATTGGAAGGCCTGCCCCTATGGCGGGCACCAGGTGGGATAAGGAGACCCTCTGCGGGAAAGAAGAAGTGCGACCGCTTCGCGAGGAGCAACTCGTGCTATAATTTTTCACATGAGTGATCCCCTCCGCCAGCGTTACGAGGAACTGAAAGCCCAAATTCACTATCATAACTACCGCTATCATGTTCTGGACGCGCCGGTCATCAGCGATGCGGAATTCGATCGCCTGATGGTCGAACTGCGTCAGATTGAAGCCGAACACCCGGAATGGATAACTCCTGATTCTCCCACCCAACGCGCCGGAGCGCAACCATTAGATAAATTCGAAAAGGTGCGCCATCCGGCGCCGATTTTAAGCCTAGCAAATGCTTTCAATGCCGATGAGGTGCGCGCTTGGTTCGAGCGCATCCGCAAGTTGGATGAACGCGTCGAGCAGGCACATTTCGTCGTCGAGCCAAAAATTGACGGCCTCTCGGTCGTGCTTCACTATCAGGATGGGATTTTCATCCAGGGAGCGACGCGTGGGGATGGTGAGATCGGCGAGGACATCACGCCGAATTTACGCACCGTGCGCGCCCTGCCGCTGCGCATTCCCGTCTCTCCTGAAGCTAAACCTCCGGTCCCCCGGAAAGTTGTCGTGCGCGGCGAGGCTTTCATCACCATCAAAGATTTCGAGGCACTCAATCGCCGTCTGGAAGAGGCCGGCGAGCGCACTTATCTGAACCCGCGCAACACTGCCGCCGGCTCCCTACGCCAGTTAGACCCCCAGATCACCGCTTCGCGTCCGATCACCCTGCTTGTCTATCAGATTGTCGCCTGGGAAGATGATCGTCTGTCCCCGCCCGCCACCCAGTGGGAAACGCTGGAGACGCTCCGTGATTGGGGTTTTCCGGTGACAGAGGTCGCCCGTCGCTGCGCAACTCTGGAAGAAGCCATCGCCTATGCCGAAGCCTGGTCCACCCGTCGCGAAAATCTGCCCTTCGAGGCGGATGGCATGGTGATCAAAATTGATGATCTGAGGCTGGCGGCCGATTTAGGCTTTGTCGGCAAAGACCCGCGCAGCGCCATCGCCTTCAAGTTCCCAGCGCGCGAGGTGAGCACGCGCTTGCTAGAAATCCGCGTCAATGTTGGGCGTACCGGCGTGCTCACCCCTTATGCAGTGTTGGAGCCGGTCGAGATCGGAGGCGTGATCGTAGAGCGTGCCACCCTGCACAACTTTGACTACATTGCCGAAAAAGACATCCGCCCTGGTGATCGCGTGCTGGTCAAGCGCGCCGGTGACGTGATCCCCTATGTCATCGGCCCAATCATCGAAGCCCGACGCGGCGATGAGCAACCCTATCTCCCTCCCCAGACTTGCCCGGCTTGCGGTCAAGCGGTAGAGCATTTTGCGGGCGAAGTGGCCTGGTATTGTGTCAATGCCGCCTGTCCGGCACAGCTGATTCGGAACCTGGAGCACTTTGTCTCGCGCGGGGCGATGGACATTGCCGGCCTGGGCATCCGCATCGTCGAACAATTGGTGAAGGCCGGCCTGGTAGGGGATGTGGCGGATCTCTACACCCTGCGCAAAACAGACCTGTTACGACTAGAAGGTTTCGCCGAAAAGAAGGCACAGAACCTGTTGGATGCAATTCAGGCCTCCAAATCGCGCCCCCTAGCGCGGCTCATTAACGCATTAGGGATACGTGGCGTGGGGGAAGTCATGGCTGCCGAATTGGCTCGTCACTACCCAGACCTGGATGCTCTTTCCAAAGCAACCGTTGACGAACTGATGCAAATCGAAGGGATCGGCCCGAACATTGCCCAGGCAATCGTGGATTGGTTTGCCCGGCCAGGGAATCAACGCGTGCTGGAAAAACTAAAAGCCGCAGGCGTCTGGCCAAAGGCAGAAAAGCCCAGCGAGGCCGTTCAGGCGCCTTTAGCCGGTCTCACGTTCGTCATCACCGGGACCCTGAGCGGGTTCACCCGGGAAGAAGCAAAAGCCTTTATCGAGGCACATGGTGGCAAAGTCACCGATTCGGTGAGTCGCAATACGAACTATCTGGTGGTGGGAGAAAACCCCGGTTCAAAGCTGCAAAAAGCCCAGCAGTTAGGCATCCCTATTCTGGACGAAACTGCACTCAGACGTCTGATGGAAGAAAAAACGTCAGGCAAATAACAAGCTCCGGGGTGAATTTCCCTAGCACTCTTCCCTCGAACTTGCTCTCTCCATCACTCACCTTACACTATAAATGATACGGAGCGCCGTCTGCATCATTGTACAGTTCCCTATGATGGTTTTGTGTACCTGGCTTTAGGCAGCTACACCATATACCT
>JBKBPX010000051.1:0-16589 GCA_046292855.1 Anaerolineales bacterium | reverse complement strand
GGTGCCCGCATGGCACGCGGCTGCACCTCCGGACAGGCACTTTCCGGCGGCGCGACCCTGGCAGCCGGCTCCTGGGCACTCATGTTTGCCATCTTCGGTGGCGCCTACCTGCTGGCCTACTTTGTGCGGAAACTATGGATTTAGCCCAAGGAGGAGATCATGCCAATTTTCCCCTTACAGGCCTTTCAACAAGTCAGTAGCCTCAATCCCTGGACCTATCTGGTCTTCGGATTGATCGGCTTCGCTTTCGGCTTTGTCCTGGAGAGCAGCGGCTTCGGCAATTCCCGCAAGCTCGCCGCCCAGTTCTATTTCAAAGACCTGACGGTGCTCAAGGTCATGTTTGGCGCTATCGTGACCGCTATGGTGTTGCTCTTCACCGCCTCGGGCCTCGGCATCCTGGATTTCAACCAGGTATGGGTGAACCCCACTTACCTGTGGTCGGGCATCCTGGGCGGTTTCATCATGGGGATCGGGTTCATCATCGGCGGCTTCTGCCCCGGCACCTCGGTCGTCTCCGCCGCCACCGGAAAACTGGATGGACTGTTCTTCCTGCTGGGCGGTTTCTTCGGCGCTTTCCTCTTCGGCGAAACCGAAAAATACTTCGATCACTGGTGGAACACAGCCGGCTACTATGGCCGTCTCACCCTGCCAGAAGTCTTTGGATTGCCCACCGGGGTGGTAGTGACGTTGATCGTGCTGATGGCCCTGTTCATGTTCTGGGGAGCAGAACAGCTCGAGCATATTTTCGCCGGACGGGACCTGAGCCGCGAACCGAAGCTACGTCTGGCCGGTGTGGCCTTCCTGCTCTTCTTTGCCATTTTGACCATTGTCATCGGGCAACCTTCTCTGGAAGAGCATTATGCCCGCATCGCTCCTCAGAAGGAGCCTTTGCTCCAGAATCGTGAAGTCTACGTCTCACCTGCTGAGGTGTTCCACACCCTGCATCAGCAAACAATTCGCCTGGTCTTATTGGATGTGCGCCCGGTGGCCTACTACAACCTCTATCACATCAAGGGCGCAAAAAACGTGCCGCTTGAGCGAATCCCAGCCTACCTCCGCTCCTTGCTAGCCTACCCTGCGACCAACACGGTTTATGTGGTCATCAGCAATGATGAATCCTTGGCAACCGAAGCATGGAAGATGCTCGTCGCAGGCGGCGTGCCGAATGTCTACATCCTGGAGGGTGGTTTGAACAACTGGCTGGCCACCTTCGGCGAGGACGATCCGCAAATTCGCCCGCTCACGAGCGACATCGCCTCAAACGAAGAGCTGCGTTACACCTTCCCTTATGCGTTAGGAGATCGCTATCAAAGCGCGGCCCCCGATCCGATCAAATACGAAGAACTGGAATTTGAACCCAAGATCAAGCTGCAATTGAAGCGCGATAAGAGCGGCGGAGGGTGCGGCTAACCCAGATTGCTCCGAATAAGCAACCTGTGGCGATCACCACAGGTTGTTTGTTTTCTATGTCCTCGGGTAAGCCACCCCACACCCGTAGCATGGTGTACCAATGGGACACGGGTGCCGAGAACACCCCTGGGCGATGAAAGACATTCAACGGCTCGCTAATATAGGCAACACGCCGATTGGCCGCCAACATCTTCCCCACCCAAGTTGTCCCACTGCGATGTGCACCGGTAACCAAAATCGGGGAAAGTGACTTTTTCGGCTCCACCACCTTCGTTCCTCTCCCTTTAGAGATAATGCAACTCTCTGGCTTGGCGCTTCAGCTCGGCGCGGAAATCGGGGTGAGCAATAGTGATCAATTGCTGTGCCCGTTGACGTATCGTCTTCCCATAAAGATGGGCCACGCCATACTCAGTGACGACATAATGGACATGATTGCGCGTCGTCACCACGCCAGCGCCGGGCTTGAGCATGGCCACGATGCGCGAGACCACCGTGCCATCACGCAGGGTGGTCGTGCTGGGCAGGGCAATGATCGGCACTCCATCTTTCGCCCGCGAGGCACCGTAGATGAAGTCAAGCTGGCCGCCAACGCCGCTATAAAGCTTGGGGCCGATGCTATCGGCGCACACCTGACCGGTCAAATCCACCTCAATCGCCGAATTGATCGCCACCATGCGCTCATTCTGGGCAATGACAAACGGATCGTTGACATATTCGGTGCGATGCAACTCAATGAGCGGATTGTCATCTACCCAATCGTAGAGCCGTTGGGTGCCCAGAATAAAGCCGGCGACGATTTTGCCCGCATGGAGCGTTTTGCGCGCATTGGTCAGCACTCCGGCTTCAACCAAATCAATCACCCCATCAGAAAAAAGCTCCGTATGAATGCCCAGGTCACGTTTGGTCTTGAGATAGCGCAGCACCGCATCAGGGATGGCGCCGATGCCCATTTGCATCGTAGCACCATCGGGGATTAGCTCCGCAATATAACTGGCGATCCGTTCGACCACTTCCGAATTGCCTTCTTCGGCCATGGGCAGTTCTGGAATCGGGTAATCTACAGGCACAATGTAGTTCAGACGGCTGATGTGGATGAAGGAATCGCCCAAGGTGCGCGGCATTTTCTCATTCACTTCCGCGATGACAAGGCGGGCCATCTCGGCCGGCGTTTTGGTCAACCCCACTTCCACGCCAAAGCTACAGAATCCATGTTCATCAGGAGGGGAAACATGGATCAGCGCCACATCCAAGGGCAAAATGCCGCGCTTGAACAAAAGTGGAAACTCGGAAAGCAGGACCGGGGTGAAATCGGCGCGCCCTTCCTGCACAGCCTTGCGCGTGTTGGCGCTGATGAAAATCGTATTGACGCGCAAATGACCTTCCATCTCCGGCGAAACGTAGTCCGCCGGTCCCACCGTCAAAGCGTGCACCAGCTCCACATTTTGCAGATTCGGGGCATATTCGACCAGAGCGCGCAGCAACTTCTGCGGAACCGAAACATTCCCCGTCATAAAGACGCGCTGACCCGATTTGATTGCCTGAACCGCTTCAGCAGCAGTTACGACGCGGGAACGATAGCGCTCAACCCAGTTCATCCATCCCCTCCCTTGCGTCGTTCAAACGCACCAGCTGGTGAATGTGCCCGCGATAGGTATTGAGCGCGGCCTGAATTCCCGGATTCCGGGCAATCGCCTGGGCAACGCCGTGTTCGGCAATCTCCATTATATAGGGCATCACGACATTGACAAAGGCATGGGTAGCCGTGCGCGCTACCACACCGGGCATATTCGGCACGCAATAATGGATCACTCCTTCCTCGATAAAGGTAGGACGCTCGTGGGTGGTCGGGCGTGAAGTTTCTACACAGCCACCCTGATCAATCGAAATATCCAGGATCACCGAGCGCGGCTTCATCTTGCGCACCATTTCGCGGGTCACTACGATCGGTGCGCGCTCAGCTGGCACCAGCACCGCCCCGACGACGACATCGGCAAAGGAGACGGCCTTTTCGATATTGCGCGGCGTGGAAAGCATGGTCACAACGCTGGTAAAGCGTTCGGAAATGCGTTGGAGGGCAAGGATATCGCGATCAATCACCGTGACATGCGCACCTATGCCCAGGAAGGCGCGCGTGGCACAAGTGCCCACCACTCCTGCCCCGATGATCACGACTTCTGCCGGTGGCACTCCCGGAGCGCCTCCCAGTAAGATGCCCTTGCCTCCCTCGTTATTCTGGAGCAAGCGCGCCGCTATCTGTGCGGCCATACTTCCAGCAATCTGGCTGAACGGACGCAACACAGGCAAAGAGCCATCCGCAGCACGGATTTGCTCATAAGCAATGGCCGTGATTTCTCGCTCCAAGAGCAGGTCAATCTTATCCTGCCGGGCTGAGGCCAGGTGCAGCAATCCCATCAACGTCGAGGCGGGGCGGAGCATTTCCATCTCGTAGTGAAGCGGTCGGGCAATCTTGAGAAGGACATCTGCCCGTCCATAGATTTCTTCCGCAGAATAAACAATGTAGGCCCCTGCCTGTTCATACTCGCGATCGGAAAAGCCGGCCCCCACCCCAGCCTCATGCTCCACGTATACGGCGTGTCCTTGACTTGTGAGCATCTCCACTCCAGCCGGGGAAAGGCCAACACGGAATTCAAAAGGGCGCCGTTCTTTCGGGATACAAAAATTCATAATCCCTCCCCATCAAGGCATGCTCAGCACACGACGAATACGCGGTAAGGCCCAATCTATAGTTTCTCGATCAATGATCAAAGGCGGCGCAAAGCGGATAACATGCTGATGCGTTTCTTTGACCAGGATACCCTCCTGCTGCAGCGCTTCACAGAAACGCCGCGCCCCACCCGCCTCCGACTTCAACTCGACGCCGATCAGTAACCCTTTGCCTCGCACCTCTTTGATATGCGGGCTGGGAATCTCATTGAGCTGCTCCATGAAATAGGTGCCCATTTCGGCCGCGCGCTCGGGGAGATGTTCTTCCCTGATGACGCGCAGCGCGGCGCGCGCCACAGCCGCCGCCAGCGGATTGCCGCCAAAGGTCGAGCCGTGTTCGCCGGGCTGGAAAAGCCCCAAAATGGCACGGTCTGCCAGCACCGCCGAAACCGGGTAAAAGCCGCCGGAGAGGGCCTTGCCCAGGATCATAATATCCGGGCGCACGCCTTCGTGATCACAAGCAAAGAGCTTGCCGGTACGCCCTAAGCCAGTCTGGATTTCATCAGCGATGAAAAGCACATTGTGACGGCGGCAAATCTCCGCCACCTGACGCAGATAGCCTGATGGAGGCACGATCACCCCTGCTTCCCCCTGGATTGGCTCCAGGAGCACGGCAGCCGTATTCGGCGTGATGGCCGCTTCAACCGCCTGCGCATCTCCGTAAGGGACGGCGATAAATCCCGGCGTGAATGGGCCAAAGGCATCTCGATAAAGCGGTTCGGTAGAGAAAGAAATGATGGAGAGAGTACGGCCATGGAAATTGTTTTGGGCGACAATAATCTCTGCTTGATAGCGCGGCACACCCTTCCCCTCATAAGCCCACTTACGCGCTAGTTTCAAGGCCGTTTCGACCGCTTCAGCACCGCTGTTCATGGGCAGTGACATCTCGTAACCGCTCATCTCGGAAAGCTCCTGGTAAAGGAGCGGAAGCTGGTCGTTGCGAAAGGCGCGCGAGGTCAGGGTCACTTTTTGCGCCTGTTCGATCAAGGCCTGCAGGATTTTTGGATGGACATGTCCCTGGTTCAGGGCAGAATAAGCGCTCAGGCAGTCCAAATAGCGCCGTCCTTCCACATCATAGACCCACACCCCCTCACCACGAGTGAGGACCACATCGAGGGGATGATAATTATGAGCGCCATAGCGCTCTTCCAGCGCAATATATTCTTGTGTGCTGAGCAGAGAAGCAGTCAATTTCACCTGTTCCTCCTAAGCCACGTTGAAGAGGCGCGCCAGAATCGCCTTCTGAGCATGGAGGCGATTGTGCGCCTGTGGGAAGATCACCGAATGAGGCCCATCCGCCACCTCATCGGTAAGTTCCTGACCGCGATGAGCCGGCAAGCAATGCATAACGATGACATGGGGACGCGCTTCGCTCACCAATCGCGAGTTCACCTGATAAGGCGGGAAGACCTTCTCGCGCTGCGCGGCTTCTTCCTCTTGGCCCATGCTTGTCCAAGTATCCGTGTAGATCACATCTGCATCGTGCACGGCCTCATGCGGATCGCGCAGAAAACGCAATTGACTGCCGGTCTTTTTCGCCATCTCACGGGCAATCTCCACAGCGCGCGGGTTCAAGTCATATCCTTCGGGGTTGGCAATGGTGAAATTCCAACCTAGTTGAACACAAACGTGCATCAGGGAAACAGCCACATTATTCCCATCCCCGACAAAGGTGATATTCAACCCCTTCTGCTTCCCAAAAATTTCCTGGATAGTCAGGGCATCGGCCATCGCTTGGCAGGGATGGTTGTAATCGCTCAGGCCGTTGATGAGCGGGACGCTCGCCCAGCGCGCCAGCTCAAGCACATGTTCATGGTCAAATACGCGCGCCATGATGGCATGAACATAGCCGGAGAGCACGCGCGCCACATCCGAGATCGCCTCACGCTTGCCCAGGCCGATCTCCTGCGGCGAAAGGTAGAGCGCATCGCCGCCCAAATGGCGCATCGCCATGTCAAACGAGACGCGCGTGCGCAAGCTCGGCTTTTGGAAAATCATCCCCAGCACCTTGCCTTTCAACAAAGGCGGGTTCTCGCCTTTCTCCTGATATTCTTTCTTCAGGCGAACGGCGAGATCGAGAAAGTCCTGAATCTCTTGCGGAGAAAAATCAGAAATATGAAGGAAATCGCGTTTCATAAGCCCTCTTCTAAGATGAAATAGTGCTATGCCATCAGGATGTTTGGGAGAGGCGGTATTTCTTCCAGTAACGCATCAGCCCATCAGCAGACATGCCAGGCGGATTGGCAATCTGATAGGTATTCACCACTTCGGCAGCCAGGCCAAGAGCACGCTCCTGTTCACCCATCCACTCGACAAATTGCCGTCGTAGCTCCTCAATCGGCGGATCGGTCGACATAACACGCTCCAACCAGCTCTCCACCGCGTTTAGGCTTTCATCCAATGCCTGTAGATGCCATTCGGGATCGTCAAAAACCCCAAAATGGGTTGGGGCAATGCGCCTGAAAGACACTTCTCTCAGCCTCGCAACACTCTGACGCCATTTTTCCAGATGGAATTCGGGAGGCGGCATAGGGAGGCGGATATAACGATGGGGAAAGATGCGCACACCGCCAATATCACCGCTGAAGCAAATATCCTGGAAGAGATAGACGAAATGGTGCTCGGCGTGGCCCGGCGTGCTCAAGGGCACGAATTCCAGATTGCCAATTTTGAAAGCTTCGCCATCCTGCGGGATAACCAGCTGCTCCTGTGGTAGCGGCAAAAAAGGAGGGTCCCCCCAAAGCGCTTGCATCTGATCGCCATAAATGCGAGCCGCACTAGCCAGGAGCTTTTCCGGATTGACCACATGCGGAGCACCTACGGGATGAACATAGATGCGCGCCCCCTGACGTGCCAGCGCGCCGGCCGCACCGGCATGATCGAGATGGATATGCGTCACCAGCACATGGGTCACATCCTTGACCCCCAGCCCATGCTCGGCCAAGCGCTTTTCCAAGGTGGTCAGGGTGGACATAGGGCCGCACTCCACCAAGATCGCCCCATCCGCATAACGGATCAAATAGGAGGCGATGGCTTGAGGACGGGAAAGGAAATTTAAGTCGAGGGAAATGATGGTCGTTTGCGCCATAAAGTTTCCTCAAAATGAGCTGCCAAAGCTTCTAGGGTCACCTGGAGCGTTTCACCGTACCGGATCACGTACGAGTGAACGCCCGGCTCAACAGCTGATTGTAACAGAACCTGGCCAGTTTGATCATCCCCAAAAGAAGCACGGTCGAGCCAGAGCAGCACCACATGCATCTTGCGGCGCAACAATTCACGAGATGCCAAGCGAACCCGGGCAGGGTCGCGGCTAGCCGTGATGAGGAGCGCCGTGCTCCCCTGGGATAAATGTCCAACCTGAGCCGCAACCAGTTCCGGCAAGGAATATTCTCCCTGGGGACGGAGATAAGCCAGGGCCTCCAAAATGCGCCCTTCCTGACGCCAACCCCGTTCGGCCACCAGCACCAGGGGTGCCGGCGCGGCTGTGACCAGCCCGACCGCCATGCGTTGACGCAAAAGGGAATGGGTAAGCGAAGCAATCAGGGTGACTGCGTATTCAAAAGTCGAACGCGGCAAGATTAGCTGTGGCTTGCGCCACATGCGCCAATCCTGAGCAGGGACGATCTGAAGCGGGAGCTCCCGCGCCACATGAGCCTCGCTCATCGCCTCCAGAAAAAACCAAACCTGAGTCTGTGGGTCCTGCTCGAACTCCTTGACCATCAGTTCCCCATGACGCGCTGTGGATGGCCAATGAATATAGCGGAGAGGATCGCCGGGCAGATAAGCTCGCACCGAGGCGGCGTGAGGCGTAGCATCATAGGCCTTCTGGTGCACCGCCTTGCCACCGCTCAGGAAGCCACTGGGAATTTCCAGGCGCGAAACCGGCAAGATCATCGGCAGCACAGTAAGCGATTGATGCGCCGGAAAGCGCTTCTCGGCCACAAAAAGGCCAAATGGGTCGCCGGTTCTGATCACCGTCGGGCCTAATTCAAAATGACCGCGCTGCACTAGCCAGGTGCGAGCGATATAGGAGCGCCGTTGACCACCACGCACACCTGTCATCAGACGTGATCCGCGGCTGCCTGGCAAGGGCGAAAGGTCACGCACCTCCACCCAGGCACATGGAAGCCACCCGCGATGGATCAGCTCAAAGCGCTCCTCAAAGGCCTCTCCCAGGCGGTGACGCCGACGTCGGGCATCGCGCACCACCTCCAGACGGCGAATCGTGAAAAAGGTCCAGAAAGCGCTTCCTAACAGCAGGATCAGGCTGAAATAGAAAAGACGCGAGAAGAAAAGCGGGCCTCCGGTTAGCGCACCGATCAGGCCGATCAGGAACAGGCTAAAGACCACCAAACGCGAAGCGCTCATAACTCGGCCCGAAAATCGCCCCCCGGCACAGGCACCTCAAGCAAAATTTCCTGGACCAGACGCTCCGGCTGCAATTCTTGCAACCGCGCCGACGGCTGAACTATCAAGCGATGGGCAAGCACCGCCGGCGCCAGCGCTTTGATGTCATCCGGCAAGACGAAAGAGCGTCCTTGCAAGGCCGCCCAGGCTTGGGCAGCCCGAAAGAGTCCCAGACTAGCACGCGGGCTGGCCCCGAGGGCAATTTCGGGGTGATGCCGCGTGCGCGTCACCAGCTCTACGATATAACGTCGCAGCGACTCCGCCACATAGACCTCGCGCACAGCACGAATGGCCTGTTGTACTTCATCCAGGTTTGCCACCGCGTCCAGAGATTCAATTGGATGGGCATGTTGCTGGGATTGAAGGATGCGCATCTCATCCGATAGCGCAGGATAACCCAGGCGCAGACGCAACAGAAAACGGTCAAGTTGCGCTTCCGGCAATGGGAAAGTACCTTCGTACTCAATTGGGTTTTGCGTCGCCAGCACCATAAACGGACGCGGTAGAGGATGGGTTAACCCATCCACGGTGACCTGACGCTCCTCCATCGCCTCCAGCAGGGCAGATTGGGTTTTCGGCGTGGCACGATTGATCTCATCTGCCAGGATGATATTGCCGAAAATCGGGCCGGGACGGAATTCAAAGGTGCGCCGGCCAGGATGGTAGATGGATGTGCCGGTCACATCGCCGGGAAGCATATCCGGCGTAAACTGAATACGCTGGAAAGAGCAATTCAATGAGCGTGCGATGGCACGCGCCAGCATGGTCTTCCCCACTCCAGGCACATCCTCGATCAACAAATGGCCTTCAGCCAGCAATCCGATCAACACCAACTCCAGGGCTTTGCGCTTCCCAATGATGACGCGCTCCAGGTTAGCAAAAAGGCGTTCCCCCAAGGGCTGAATAATGTCGAAGCTCATGCTGCACTAAATCCGTATTCCTGCGGATGGGGCAATTTCTCTCCAGACCAGGCGATCTCCCACAAAGTCCGATAAACGGCCTCTCTCAAGGGCGAAGTGGGATCATACAGGATAGGGTAAAGCGCCGAGTAAAGGCCCTCATCAGGATGTCGTTTCAGGTAGCTCAAGGCCGCGAAACGCTGATCCTCCTCACCGCTACGCAAGACCTGGAGCAATAGCTCAACGGCCGGTGAACCAGGAGTGATACCCACTCCCTGCTTCGCGGCAAATTCCAACAACCAGGGTGTTTCAGAGGGTGGTGTCAGGCGGCGGGGCAAACGCGAACGGACGTGAGCCATCTGCTCGAGCACTCCAGCGGCTGCGTTGCGCACCATCCAGTGCTCATCTTCCATGTGGGTTTTCTGGAGCGACTCGATCGCCCATGGCTCCCGCACGCGCGCCAGGCCGTATACGACAGCGCGCCGCAATAACACATCCTCATGGGTAAGGCCATCCTGGAGCGCAGCATAGCCCTCGAAAGGATCATTCGCCAGGGCTTCAGCGGCAATGCGTCGAATGTTTTCATCCCCATGCAAAAGGGCGCGCGCCACATGCTCCAGCGCAGTCTGCGTGCCGATTGCAACCAACGCCAAACAAGCCGCAGCCTGCACTCGTTCATCCGACGATGCGGAAAGAAGCGCGTTCAAGGCATCGGTGGCCTTTTCATCTCGCATTAGGCCACTGCCCAGCGCAGCCAGGCAAAGCGTCTCCGAGACGGTGCTATTCAGATAATGACGGAAGAGGGCGGCAGAGCCGGGATCACCGCTCAGCGCCAGCGCGACCATCGCTTCTGCACGCTGGCTAAAGGGTAAGGTCTCATCCTGAAAAATCTTCCCCAGCCGGACGAGCAACTTCCCACGCCAGCTACTCTTTGGCGGGACCAGACGCAGGGCACCCCCGAGCAAAAAGATCAGACGATAGAGCGGTGGCATATCCTGTTTCAGCAAGGAGGCACTCAATTCGGTGTTCTCGCTTTCGGCCAGCAGGTAGGTCAGCGTGCCCCATTTTCCACTCCACTCCGGCTGAGAGGCGAGTATCTCCTCCATACCATAGGCGGCCAACCCGCGCGCAGCCAGGAAATACCCCAGGCCGGGATGGATAAAAGCTACCTTCTCCCGTGCCAAAGTGCGAATCAAGCCACTTTCAATAAGCTTCCCGATAGCTCCCAGCGAAGGCTTGGGGAGGGATGGCTTTTTGCGGGATGGTTTTATCCCCTCATCATTCTCTGCCTCCACCGCTTCGGGCGGCTCAAAATCACGCAGCCACGTGCGCGCCTCTCGCAAACTGAAATGGGGCTGCAGGTTGCTAATTTCCTGAACCGCCAGCATTTCGGCGGCACCACCAGGGAGGTCAGAGGGTAAAAGGCGATGAATATGCGCCAGCAGGGCAGCCTGTACTGTCAGCCCGTTCATATCTCCTGCATAGGCGCCCCATACTTTAAGGGTCAGCTCCAGGGGAGAAAGGTTTTCAAGTGAATTTTCCAGCCATAAGTTGAGCAGAAGCCCATCCACTTCTGGCAAAGGCATTTCCCCCCACACTTCCTTGGCGATTTCGCGCTCCCAGATTTCTCCCCAACGGCGCAAAAATTCCAAGCGCTGGTGGCGATCCCAGGATCGTAAAGCCAGCGGGGTGAAGCCTAGGCCTAACAAGCCATCCATCTGCTCAGGCGAAAGAGTGGTCAGGATAAGCATGGAGGGCGCGGCGCGGCGCAGCGCAAGCAAGAATTGGCTCACCTGCTGCTGACCTTCGGGAGGCAATTCATCATAACCATCCAGCAGAAGGACAGCCGTGCCTCGCCTCACCGCAGACTGGATAAGGGCGCTCAATTGCGAAGCGTTCAGGTCGGGATATTGCCCACGGAGCGCTGCCAAGATCGGGTCAAGAGGCGATCCGCCTTCTTCGAGAGGGAGAGCCAGATCACTAACATGGAGCAGAATAGGCAGGGCATTCCGTTTTTCGCCCAAGCGTTCATCCTCACGTGCGAGGAGGGAGGCCAGATAAGCCAACGCAACTGTTTTGCCATAGCCGGTCGGCGCTAGCAAGGCCAAGGGCGCCTCACTTTGGAGCAAATCACGCATCTCTAGCGTGGGGGCGCCGAAGGTTGTGCCTAACTCAGGCCACCAAGGAAGGTAGGGAATGGTTGTCTCAACAACATCGTGAGGGGGCATCTCTTCCCCAGGCCAGGGTTCAATGGGAGGCGCCAACACTTTAGGAGGCAGAACAATCTCATCCAGGGCAAAGAGTGGCGCCGCCAGATGCATCCCCTGAGCACGCAGGAGCACACATTGCCGATAACGCACTTCGATCCCCAATGCCCGCCGTTCTGCTTGCGCCTGCCGGCGCTGTTCGGCCTGATGACGCATTTCCTGCCATTGCAAGCGAATGCGCCCAAGCAGGAACCAGAATAGGCTACCAGCAAGAAAGCCAAGGCCAAAAGAGAGGGGATCGAACATTGCTGAAGGGGGAGGGAAAGGCATAGATCACCCTGCGTAAAGAATGCGTCCACAATTTGGACAGTGGAAAAGACGATGCGGCTGCCGCGCCTGTTGTTGCTGCGCCGGGGTCAAGATCGTGCCGCAAGCATCGCAGGCACCTTCACTGAGGGTGGCCACCGCCAGGCCGCGCCGACTGGCACGCAAGTTCTCATATTCCGCCAGAAATTCAACTTTCACTCCCTGCTGTACTACCTGGCGCTCGGCTTGGAGACGTTGCATTTCCTGAAGCAGGCGACTTTCCTCACCAAAGAGCAGACTATGTTCCGTCGCCAGAGTAGCTTTCACGGCTTGCATCTCTTGTTGAGCGGCCTGAAGTGCCTGTTCTTCTGCCTCTTCCTGGATCATCGCTTCCAGCAATTGCTCTTCCAGGTCTTGGAGCTGACGCTTCAACATAGCTACCTCGCGCTCCAAATCCTGCAGTTCTTTGGGATTGTGAATCTTCCCCCCATAAAGCGCGGCTTCCGACTGGGCAATTTTGATACGGCGTGACGAAACCTCATACTCTAGATTGCGACGGGTCGTCTGCGCCGCTTCCCATTTTGCCTGTTGCGCCTGCAGTCTCTCAGCGGCCTGACGGTAGCGCCGATCATCCTGAATCTGCTGGCGAATCTCCCCCAGCCGCCGCTGAATTTGATCCAGGCGACTGTCAATTTGCTGCAAACGGTAGAGGCTCAAAACAGACATGGAAGCAAAAGTGGAGAAGGAGGCAAGTCAAGGTTGAACAGGAACGTTGTAATAATTATATGCGGCAGATGCGAGTCGCGCGAAGAGAGTATTCGCGGTATCGTCCAGGATTTGCACCGGATGATAGGCGTACACGCTCAGGACGAAATTGCCACCAGGGGTGTAGATAATCCCTGCATCACTGTAATTTCGGATCACGCCATCTATATCAGTCACCCAACCGTGTTTATGGGCAATGAGGGTGCCTTCCGGGAGGCCGGCCTCCAGCAATTTCCCAATGCGGTCTTCGGCCAGAAAATCAATCATTTTTTGACATAAGGCTTTATCCACCGCCTCCGGAAAGACGGCTATCAGCGTGCCGCTGGCGGCATTGGCACACTGATAGAGATCGGCTAGGAGCATCCCCATATCCGATGGCGTAGTCTGATTATAAGGATCGGGATCGGTGAAGACATCGGTGCGGCTATTGGCAGGGGTGGTAATCCGCGCCAGGAGGGGAGAGCCGGGAGCAAAATAGCCGGCCAGAAAAGTGTTCTTCAAGCCGAGCCGACGCATGTATTCCGTTACCACCAACGGGCCACGCAGCGAGTCCATGCGGCTCATCAGGTCATCAGCCGGAGGGTTTTCGGAGAGACGGACCATATCCAGAATACGCGCCTGGGTGGCCGCGTCCAGAGGCACCTTGCGATTGGCAACCAAGAAAGCCACCAAAATCGGAATTTTGATCGTGCTGGCGGCAGTAAAAGCCACATCCACAGGTGTGACCGGGATCGGCTGCAGACGGTCGAAGGCAAAATGGATTTCTTCACCGCTCTGCAAATCTTGGAGATACACCCCAATTACACCATCAAACCCTACCTGCTGAATATTTTGCTGAAGCAAAATGTCAAGATGGGCGAATTGCGGTCGGCTCGGTGTTGCCCGTTTGGCCACCAACTCAACCCGTCGCTGCGTTGGAGAGCGCAAGGCTTTTTCGATCAACAGCACGGCGCTATCCACATCCAACATCCGCCCGGCCTTGCCAGGGGTGAACGCCGTGCTGCCGGGGATCGGTTGCGGAGGGAGCGGCGGCTCATCGTAACGCGCCGAGACCTCATTCACCAGATAATTCTGCAAACCCTCCTCCGATACCGTTGCCCGCAAGGGAATGTTCACCATCGCCAAACTCTGCCCCCACAAGAAATTCCAGAAGCCTCCCCAAAAGGAGCTACCTGTGCGCACCTGATCGGCTGCGGCGATCATGTTTTCCAGGTCAAGGCTAAAACCGACCTCTTCCGGTTGCATCTGGAAAACTGCATCACCGTAATAAATCTCCAAGGGAGTGCCATAGACGCGTAAAAGGCGCTCCGCCGCCTCCTGGGGCGTCAATCCCCCGACCGGCACATCGGCGATCGTCATTCCCAGCGGGTATCGTTCTCGCTGACGACCGTATTGAGCCAGGGAGAACCCTGTCAACAGGATCGCCAGAACGATAAAAATTACCGAAGTTGCGCGTAAAATCAGTTCCAGATTCCGCGTCCTGACCATACACCTCCACAGACGTGTGTAGTATAACATCACCTGTGTTAAAATCAAGTTGCTGGGTGTCCACGCAAAATGTTGTGTGCGTACCCTCAATACCTCTTGAGTGCACGCAGTTGCTGGTAAGCGTTTACGGTGGGCAGGGCGCGCGATACAGGCCAAAGTCTGCTCCCCGTCCACACCACCGTCATCTTTGCTTGATGCAATGAGGCCCCCTATGCTCCGCTCATTCTTCATCTATCTTTCCAAAGCATCCTGGGCGCAGAATTTGATTCTGCGCCTGCCATTCGCCTGGCAAATGGCCTCGCGTTTCGTGGCCGGAACTGCCAAAGAAGATGCCATTCGCGTCACCCGAGAGTTAAACGCACGCCGCATCAACGTCACATTGGATCACTTGGGAGAACATACAACCAACACTGAAGAGGCCCTGGAAGCCACCCGCCATATTCTGGAAATCCTGGAAGAGATCGAACGTGCTGGAGTGCGCTCGAATGTTTCAATCAAACTAACCCAAATCGGCCTGGCGCTAGATACCGAACTCTGTGCGTCAAACCTCGAGCGAATTTTGCTCCAAGCACAGGCCCACAATAACTTTGTGCGCATTGACATGGAGGACACGCCCTACACCGACGCCACGATTGCACTCTACCACCGCATGCGCCAGCGCGGATTGCAGAACGTTGGGCTGGTCATCCAGGCCTATCTCTATCGTAGCGAAAACGATACGCGCCAATTGCTCGCGGATGGCACCCCGATTCGGCTGGTCAAAGGCGCCTACAAGGAACCGCCCGATAAGGCCTTCCCCAAAAAAGCAGATGTGGACGCCAATTTTGACCTGCTCACCAAGCTCCTGCTGGACGCTTCCCTCGCCCAGGGCTCGCGCCTGAGCGCCGATGGTCGTTTCCCACCCTTGGCGGCGATTGCTACCCATGACGAAAAGCGCATTGACTTCGCCCGCCGCTACGCCGAAAAGATCGGCTTGCCCAAAGAGGGCCTGGAATTCCAGATGCTCTACGGCATTCGCCGCGATCTGCAAGAGCGCCTGGCCACAGAAGGCTATCCGCTGCGCGTCTATGTCCCCTATGGCACGCACTGGTATCCCTACTTTATGCGCCGCCTGGCAGAACGCCCGGCTAACGTCTGGTTCCTGCTGGTCAACCTATTCCGAGGCTAAATGGAAAACGACATTCAGTCCCTGGCACAAAGACTGGATCGAGAAGGCCAGAAAGTCAGTGCCTTCTTCAGTTCCCTGAACGACTCGGACTGGTCATGCCTCGTCTATGCCGAAGGCGCATGGACGGTGCACGATGTGTTGGCGCATCTGGTCACTTCTGAACGAGGCCTCCTAAGGCTTTTCGAGCAAATCCTTCAAGGTGGCGCCGGAGTGCCTGCGGATTTTTCCCTAGACGGCTACAATGCGTCGCAGCTGGAAAAGACCCGCTCGCTCACCCCGTCCGAGCTTTTGGCCGACTACCGCCGGGCACGCCTCGCTACCATCTCCTGGCTTGCTCAACGCACCCCTGCCGAGCTGGAACGGCGTGGCCGTCACCCCTTTTTGGGCGAAACCTCCCTGTATGCGATGGTCAAATTGATCTACTTGCACAACCAGCTTCACCTGCGAGATGTGCAAAAGGCACTCAGAGGATGAGAGAGATAAAGATTTTGTTCCGCTGGACGCACCCGGCCTGGGCACTCTTTGCCGCCTTTGGCTATCTCCTCGGTCCGGGCCTGGTGCGTTATTTGGGGCGTCCGCTTCCGGCCTCGACCTTTGGCATCGGCCTGCTGTGGACGCTTTCCCTCTTCCTCAGCTTTGGCCTGCTCAAAGAAATCTTCCAACCAACGCAAGAGGAAACTCTGGAAAGCGAACGTCTGCGCAGAACAGCATTGAGCTTGGGAGCAGTGCTGCTGCTCATGGCAGGTTGGATGGCTTTCCTTTTCCTGAGGGAACCCCTTCCCCAACGTCCCCTGCTCTTCCTCTTCTCCGGCCTGATCACCCTAGCCGGGTTGGCCTGCGTCTTGCCACCGTTCCAGCTTCTGCAGCGCGGCTGGGGCGAATTCACCCTTGCCCTCCTCATCGCCAACCTGCTCCCCTCCTTTGGTTACCTGCTTTTGACGGGAGATACCCATCGCTTTCTGATCTTCCTGCTCTTCCCTCTCACGTTGCTCACCCTGGCCTTCTTTCTGATTCAGAACTTTATCACCTTCGCCGCAGATCACCAATTCGAGCGGTGGAGCCTGTTGCGGCGCCTCGGCTGGCCGCGCGGCGTAATCCTGCACCAGAGTTTCCTACTAGCCGCCTATCTCTTTTTCATCGCAGCGCCCCTCTTTGGCTTTTCTCTCCGGCAAATTGCCCCCGTTTTCCTGGCCGCCCCTTTCGCCGCGTTCCAGG
>JBKBPX010000050.1:0-16661 GCA_046292855.1 Anaerolineales bacterium | reverse complement strand
TAGCAAGGGTGCTGAGCTAGATAAGATGCATTGAGATGGGGAGGAGGCCGTCCCTATACGTCACTTGTGTTGATCTACTGGATTTTGAACAGATACGCTTCTCCCAACCTCATGGCCGGCCTCCGCTTGCGGGGATTCGCGCAATAGTGCCACCGCGTGAGGTAAGGCCGGCGCAATTACTTCCAAGCTTTCCAATGCCCCCTTGGGACTGCCGGGAAGGTTGACAATCAACGTGCGTTTACGGATGCCTGCAATGCCCCGTGAGAGCATGGCGTGAGGCGTGCGGGTCAAAGAAGCAGCCCGTATGGCCTCCGCCAGCCCCGGCACTTCTCGATCCATGACCGCCCGCGTTGCTTCCGGCGTCACATCGCGCGGTGCAACGCCGGTGCCACCACTGGTCAAGATCACGTCTATCCCCCCCTCATCACAGCGAGCCATCAACCAGTTTCGCAAAGCCACATAATCATCTGGCAGAATGGCCTGAGTCACCACTTGCCAGCCACGCTGCTGCGCCCATTCTGCCAGAGCCGGGCCGGTGGCATCGGGACGTTCTCCCCGTGACGAGCGATCAGAAGCAATCAGAATCGCTACACGCAGGCTCATACCAAATCCTTCCCATAGGTGATAACATAGTCCATGCGTTTCCAGCCACGCTGCTCGTAAAAGCGCATCGCTTCATTGTTATCCGTCGTGACCAGCAAGTAGGCACGGATACAGCCTTTTTCCCGTAGCCGCGCCTCCACCTCCTCCATCAAACGAGAAGCGATACCACGTTGACGGAAATCCGGATGGACAGCCAAGTGATAGACCAGCCCACGCCGCCCATCGAACCCGCCGATCACACTCCCGATAATCCGGCCCTCTGCTTCGGCAACGAGGAAAAGATCAGGGTCGCGTTGCAGTTTCTTTTCGATCTCTTGTGGCGCATCCGACGCGCCCAATCGCACACCCTGCTCCATTCCTTCCCAAAGCTGACGCACTGCTTCGTAATCCTGAGGGTAACGAAACGGACGAATTTTTATCATGATGTCAGACGGCGAATGGTGTTGATCAAATCATCTGGCATGAATGGCTTGAGCAGGAAAGCATCCGCCCCCGCCTTCAGGCACTGTTCATGCATATCCATGCCCGAGATCATGATCACGCGCGGCCCGTTCGAGGATCGGGCACGTAGTTCGCGTACCACATCCAAGCCACTCCCACCCGTGAGATGGACATCTAGCAAGATTACATCTGGACGATTTTCATGCACTGCCTGCAAAATTTGCTGAGGCTTTGTCTCGGTAGCAAGCACCTGAAAACCCTCCATGCTCAGGAGGGTCTTCAAGAGTGAGAGCATCATCACGTCATCTTCAGCGAGGAGCACTTTCTTCATGGTGTTTCTTCTTTCTTCCTGGTTTCTTTTTAGAGGGGGTAACGGAAGCAGCTTCCTGGGATGGAGGCGAAGCCTCTTGGACAGATGAGGAGGCATCGCTCCCATCCAAGGCCGCCTGAAAGACCTCATCTACCGTATCCACAAAGATAAAATGCATATCTTTTCGCACTTCTGCCGGCACCTCATCTAGGTCCGGGGCATTGCGACGCGGCAGGATGACCGTCTTCAGCCCATTACGGTGCGCTGCCAAGACCTTTTCTTTGATCCCACCCACTGGGAGCACTTGGCCGGTAAGCGTGATTTCGCCGGTCATACCGATAAAGGGCTTCACCCGCCGCTTCGTGAGGAGCGAGACGAGCGCAGTAGCCATCGTCACCCCAGCCGAGGGACCATCTTTTGGCTGCGCGCCGGCCGGCACATGCAGGTGAATATCGTGCTTTTCAAAGAAATCCGGCTCGATGCCCAGCTCTGGAGCACGTGAACGCACATAGGAGAGAGCTGCGCGCGCCGATTCCTGCATCACATTCCCGATCGAGCCGGTCACCTGAAAACCCTTCGAGCCAGGCATGGAGATCGCCTCAACAAAGAGCACATCACCGCCAAAAGGCGTCCAGGCCAATCCCGGCACCACTCCTGGCGTGGCGGTGCGCAAAAAGACCTCCTCCTCACCCAAGAAGGGCGGATGCTCGAGGAATTCTTCGATTAGCTCCGGGGTAATGCGGTAGGGGCCTGGCTTTCCTTCGGCGATGCGTGTGCCCACCTTACGACAAATTGCCCCGATCTTGCGCTCCAGATTGCGCACCCCGGCCTCGCGCGTATACTGGCGAATGATCTTATGAAGCGCCTCATCGGTGAATTCGATCTCGTCCGCATGCAGGCTATTTTCTCGAATCTGACGCGGGATGAGATAGCCGCGTGCGATGGCAATTTTCTCGTTATCCGTGTAGCCAGAAATATAGATGATCTCCATGCGGTCCAGGAGAGGCCCTGGAACGGTCTCCAACGTATTGGCTGTGGTGATAAAGAAGACCTGGGAAAGATCGAAAGCCACTTCCAGGTAATGATCGCGGAACTCAGCATTTTGCTCTGGGTCAAGCACTTCGAGCAACGCGGAGGCCGGATCGCCATGGAAGTCGAAGACCAGTTTGTCCACCTCATCGAGCATGAAGACGGGGTTGCGCGATTCGACACGGCGCAACGCCTGCAGGATGCGTCCGGGCATGGCACCGATATAAGTGCGGCGATGGCCACGAATTTCAGCTTCATCGCGCATACCGCCTAACGAGATGCGCACGAATTTGCGCCCCATGGCGCGGGCAATGGATTGTCCTAAGGAGGTCTTACCCACGCCCGGCGGCCCAACAAAGCAGAGGATGACCCCCTCGCGTTCCCGGCGGATGAAATCGGTAGATTGGGTGTGTTCCCCTTTGCGCTCTAAGCGCAATTTGCGCACCGCCAGGAATTCAAGGATGCGCTCCTTGACATCTTCCAGGCCGTAGTGGTCCTGGTCAAGAATTTGGCGGGCATGTTGAATATCCAGGTTATCCTCGGTGGTTTTCGACCACGGGAGAGAGACCAGCCAGTCCAGGTAAGTGCGAATGACGCCATATTCGGCAGCGGCGGTGGGCAGGCGGGAAAGGCGATCTAATTCGCGACGGGCTTGCTTTTCCGCTTCTTCTGACATGTGCGCTTCTTCGATGCGGCGGCGGAATTCTTCCACATCCATTGCCTGCTCGTCTTTTTCGCCCAGTTCGCGCTGGATGGCTTTCATCTGCTCGCGCAGGAAATATTCCCGCTGCATCTTTTCGATTTCTTCGCGCGCCTGGTTCTGAATTTTCTGGCCTAATTCCAGGACCTCTGCCTCGCGCACCAAAATATTGACCAGCTTATGAAGCTTTTTTCCTACGCTATCCAGCTCCAGAATCTCCTGGGCGTCAGCCAGATCCATGCGCTGGAAATTGGCAATGTTATAGGCCAGCTGAAGCGGATCCTCGAGGCTCAGGATCGAGTTGAGCAATTCTTCCGGGAATGAGGGAAGCATCTGTACAATTTGCTGGAACTGCGTTCGGGCGTTATGTGCCAGCGCTTCGATCTCAATCCCCTCTTCCCGCGTTTCAGGAATGTATTCCACCCGCGCTTTAAGATAAGGCTCCTCTTGAACAAACTCGACCAGGCGGAAACGCTCCAGTCCCTGAACTAAGATGCGGAGCGTGCCATCCGGAGCCCGCAACAGACGATGGACGATGGAGAGCGTACCGACAGAATAGAGGTTGCCTGGCCCTGGCAACTCGATTTCCGGATTTTTCGCCGCTACCAGGCCGACCAGTTTATCGCCGCTAACCACGTCATCAATCAGGCGAATCGAGCGCGGTTGACCAATGGTCAACGGCACCGCCGTTTGAGGATAGACCACTACACCCCGAAGCGGAAGGATCGGGATTAATGTGGGCAGATTTGCACTATTTTCCTTGACAGCCTCCTCAGCAGAAGGCAGCTCTTCTTTCTTCTGCGTCAAGCGCGAAAACAGGGAAGGAAGGAAAGCGTAAAACTCTTCTTCCGTTTGTTTTTGCCATTCCCAAAAATCAGCCACTTGCAACCACCGTTCTGCAGTCATAGCGCGCGTCATTCCTGAATCGTCAAAAGGTTTGGACGTGCTTTAGGTAGAGTGATGCAGAGAAAGCCATTCCGGTATTCAGCCTCCACACGCTGGGCATCTATCGCAGGAGGCAATTCGACGACGCTCGCAAAACGCCCAAAACGAATTTCCATTTGATGGTAAGCACGCCGTTCCGAAGTATCTGAGCGATTTCCCTGGATCAGCAGATAATTTCCCTCCAGCGTGATCTCAAAATCTTCTTCGCGCATGCCGGCGATCTCGACCCGCACGACATAAGCATCCTCAGTCTCATACACATCGGTTGGTGGGCTCCAGAGCGTCGGTCTCACCTGCACCTGCCAGCCGAAAAACTGGAATGCTTCTAACTCATTTGACTTGCGAAACACGGGCATGGCTTTCTCTCCTTCCAAATCGAGCGGTCAAAAACCTACTGACGGAGGGCTTCCTGCGCAGCTTGCAACACTTCGTCGTAGTTTGGTTCAACGCCTAATGCAGGCATATAGGCGACATAAGTCACAATTCCCTGGCGATTGACGACGAAAACCGCTCGCCGTAAGATGCGGCGTTCTTTGATCAAACATCCATACTTCTGGCCAAATTCAACATAAAGATGATCGGAAAGGACCATAACCTGCTCTACCCCAGCTGCGCCACACCAACGCTTCTGGGCAAAAGGCAAGTCGGTGCTAATCACCTCGATGACAATATCTTTATCCAATGAAGCGGCTTCCTGATTAAAACGCCGGGTCTCCCGGTCGCAAACCGGTGTGTCCAGAGAGGGCACTGCCGCCAGGATGCGCACCTTCCCTTGTGTATCTTCCAGACCACGCACAAGGGACCAATCCTGTGCTTGAACGACGAAATCGGGAGCAACTTGTCCAATTTGAATGTCCTCACCGATAATCGTCACATCCTGATCACCAATTTTAAGGATTCCATATCGCTCGATCATTTTTACTCCTAAGATTAGATACTAAAATCCAGGCGCCCCTGGCGGGACTCGAACCCACAACCGACTGCTTAGAAGGCAGCTGCTCTATCCTATTGAGCTACAGGGGCAGATCCCGATTAGCCATCTGAAAGCGGACGAATTCCTTTGTGGACACGCGGCCCGGTCAAAGTCTGTAAAATAACTTGCGCCGGGCGCTTGAGACGTTCGGCCAATTGCTCAGCACTCATGGGTTGGTTGCCATTTACCAGAAAAATGCGGAAGATTGCTTCCACCAGGGCAGTGTGTTCGTTGATAAAATCGGGGCGCAAGGCGCAATGGGTTATCAATAAGTGTTGAACCGCATCCACCTGGCGCACCTCCCCAGTCTCCCCATCCACCCAATCCAGCAACTCTCCTTCTTGCATGAGAGAGACTTGCTGACGATGCTCCTCGCACAATAGCGAAGATAGATAAACCCGCCAATTCCGATCGTTCTGCTTCCACCAGTTGAAGTCAATGTGGAAAAGTGTTTTCGGGGTGGGACGCAATAAAAAGGTTGGCAATGGGTTGGACGCGCTCATAATTCCTCCAAAAGAGAGACATCCAGCCGGAAATACAGGTCGCCCACATAGACAATTTTCGGGTAACTTGCCAATATGGCCAACAATGGCGCCGGCGGGCAACGACGCACCAGGTTGACTGCGGCATAAATTTCCTGAGCATGGACATGCCCTTGGGGGTTGGTCTTGATCAGTTCACGCATCATGGTAACAATCAGCGTGTCCAGAGATTGACGGCGATAGCTTCCGCTCTCCCAAATTTTATCCAGCACCGCAGGATCGGGCACAGCGATCATCATGCGCTCATTAAACTCGACTGGCACGGTCTGCTTCAAAGTCGCAAAAACGACCCCGCCATCCCGTCCGATCATGAGCGTGCGCACCCAATCGCGGGTCACGCGGCGCGGGCGTGCTTCAACGATCACCTCCTCCGGCTTTTCGCCCCGCCGAACGTAAACGATACTCCCAGGCATCAGGCCATATTCCTTATACCAATCCCCCAAACCGACCACATAACGATGGGGATGGACAATCCAGGCCGGCATTTTGCGTCCACTCCGAGCGTCTACCAACGTAAAGCGGACGCGCTGGGATTCATAAGCAGTCGGGAAGAGATGCTGGGCACGGGGTGAAACGGGCAAGGTGCCGGCTCGCCAATGAGGAAAGATCAGGCAAACTGCTGCCTCATCGCCTGACGAGATACCGCTCAGATCGCTCCATTCATCATCAACCTCGCGCTCCAACTCGCGCATCTCGGCAGTGAGCGCACGAGTATCTACCGGGATCGGGGTATATTCCAAAAAGAGTGGAGGCTGCTGCACTTGGGGAGGTTCCAGGCGCCGCAGGCACCATAAAACCTGTCCCCCCGCTCCTACTTCATCGAAACGTCCATCCTCCTGCAAAGCATAATTCAAAGAGAATTCTGCCAGGCGTGGATTCACCCCTTGTGGCAATTCCACATCTTTCAACAAGGCCGAGGTGGGAAGTGGTTCCCCAGCGGCCATATCCAAGACGGCTTCAGCAAGATTGAGTTGGCCCTTACTAATATCTATCAACAAGGCGCGTGGGAACCAACGTCCGGCAATACGTACCAGGCTCTGATCTTTGAGAAGAGCCTGCTCTAATCGTTCTTCCAATTCGCTGCCATATTGCTGAAGCACCTCGTCTACCGAAAGGTCCTCATCAGCAGTCGGCATGGTGAAAGAGGCCTGATTCAGGGCATGGTTCGACAAGGAGGCGGCGAAGAGACGCTCCCCATCATTCTCGATTTTGACCTGGATCACTTCAAACGTCCCCAAAGCCGGATTATTTCCGGGGCGCACTTGGGTCACTTCGCCCCTTGCCCAATTGAGTAGGGGGAAAAGCAACACATCCCCCAGCTGATAACGTTCCTTGGGATAATAAATCTTACCGTATGCCGCGCTTTCTTGTTTCGCCCGCTGCTTGCGCTCGTCCAACAGGTGTTCCAGCAACGCCCGCAACAGCTGTTGCGTCGTCAGCGGCTCTTCAAGCTCAAAAAGGTAATTCTGCAGATACTCGATTTCGCTTTTGCCGAAAGTCAGCGTCTTCCAGGTATCTTTGAAGGTCGTCAGAGTTGAAAGCATAGGATTCCTCAAATAGAGTGAACGTTTTCACAGAAGAGGAGTACCACACCCCTCCGCGATTGCGAATAAGGAGATGCCCGGCATTCCATAGCAGGATTTGCGATCCCTCTGCTTTATTATACCTGATTCACCCTACAGCGAATTATGCATTTGGCGAATTCCTTGACATTCCTGCCGCCTGGGATTATACTACAAACATCTGAATAATTCAAATAATACGATGAATATGTTTAATCGCTCTTCGCCCGTTCTTTCGGATTTTCTCGTTTATCTGGCCAGCCGCGACAACCAGGATGCTCCTTTGCCATCGCTGGCAAGCCTGAGCCAAGAGTTAGGCGTAAGCATCTCGCTTTTGCGCGAACAGTTAGAGGTGGCACGCGCCCTGGGATTGGTAGAAGTGCGACCACGGACCGGCATTCGTCGCCTCCCCTACTCTTTCTTTCCTGCAGTCCATCTCAGCCTGCAATATGCCTTAACTCAGGACAAGCGCTTCTTCGAGGCATTTTCGGCGCTGCGAAACCATATCGAGGCCGCCTTTTGGCACGAAGCAGTACAGAAACTCACTCCAGAAGATCACCAAGTCCTGCTGAAAATTATCGAGCGCGCCGAAGAAAAGCTCCAACGCACACCGGCCGAAATCCCCCATCCTGAACACCGTCAATTGCACCTTCTGATCTACAGCCGATTAAACAACCCCTTCGTCACAGGCCTTCTAGAAGCCTATTGGGAAGCTTATGAAACCGTCGGCCTGAATGTGGTGACCAGCCTGGAATACCTAAAAGAGGTCTGGGCTTACCATCGGCGCATGGTGGAAATGATCATCGCCGGGAACTACGAAGCCGGCTATCAGGCGCTCATTGAGCATACAGATTTGCTAACCCATCGCCCAGAACCTCCTATTTCCATATCTGACTAAAGGAGACCTATGTCACAACGCATCGTTAACAATTTCTCCATCACTGTTGGCACCGTGAACGGGTCCGGTAGCTCTACAGCAAATACGACCATTCTGCGGGCCCTGTTCAAAATGGGCATCCCGGTATCCGGGAAGAACCTCTTCCCATCCAACATCCAGGGGCTTCCAACCTGGTACACAATTCGCGTGAACAAAGATGGTTTCACCGCCCGCCGGGCTGAGCAAGAAATCGTCGTGGCGATGAACCCGGCCTCTTTCGCGCGCGATCAGGCCAGTGTCCTGCCCCATGGCGTCCTTCTCTATGACGAAAGCATTCGCCAACCGATCACACGCGACGACATCATCACCTATCCCATGCCCGTCAAGGAAATCGTCCGCCGGGACCCCTCCATCCCCGCCAACCTGCGTGACCTGATCGCAAACATGGTCTACGTGGGCGTGTTGGCGCAACTGCTCGGTATTGACCTGGACAAAATCTATCAGGCTCTCAGCTTTCATTTCAAGGGGAAGCAAAAGCCAATTGACATGAACTTCAACACGGTCAAGGCAGCCGCGGAATGGGCTGCGGCGAACTTGGAAAAGAAAGACCCCTATTTCGTCGAGCCAATGGACAAGACAGATGGCCTGATCATGGCCGATGGGAACACCGCTGCCGCGTTGGGAGCAATCTATGGGGGCGTACAGTTTGTTGCCTGGTATCCCATCACCCCAGCCTCCAGCCTGGCCGAAGCGCTCAATGAATACCTGCCCATGCTACGCAAAACAGCGGATGGGAAGCAAACCTACGCCGTCGTCCAGGCAGAAGATGAGCTGGCCGCCATAGGCATGGCAATCGGTGCCGGTTGGGCTGGCTTGCGTGCTATGACTTCTACCTCCGGCCCCGGCTTAAGCCTGATGACCGAATTCGCCGGCCTGGCCTACTATAGCGAGGTGCCGGTGGTGATATGGGATGTGCAACGTGTGGGGCCGAGCACCGGCCTGCCCACCCGCACGATGCAAGGCGATCTGACCTTTGTCAATTTCATCGGCCATGGAGATACTCAATCCATCATCCTGCTGCCGGCCTCAATCAATGAATGTTTTGAATTCGGCTGGCGCGCCTTCGATATTGCCGAGCGTCTGCAAACCCCTGTCTTCGTGCTCAGCGATTTGGACCTGGGCATGAATCAATGGATGGGTGAACCCTTCCGCTATCCAGATCAACCGATGGATCGCGGCAAAATCCTCTGGGAAGAAGACCTAGAAAAGCTCAACGGCAATTGGGCACGCTACCTCGATGTTGATGGAGATGGCATTCCCTGGCGTACCGTGCCGGGCAATCGCCACCCGGCCAGTGCCTACTTCCTGCGCGGCACCGGGCACGATGAATATGCTCGCTACAGCGAGGAAGCGCAGGTCTGGGAGCGAATGATAAATCGGCTGAAGAAAAAATACGAAACTGCGCGCCAGTATTTGCCTAAACCGCAAATTGACGAAAGTGGCCAGCGCGTTGGCATCATTGCCTATGGCTCCACCCAACCGGCCGTACACGAAGCGCGCTACTTGCTCCAAAAAGAGCACAATCTGACAACCGATTCCCTGCGCGTGCGTGCTATTCCCTTCCAGAAAGAAGTGGGTGAATTCATTAGCCGCCACGAGGTAGTCTACGTGATAGATGTCAACCGGGATGGACAGATGAAGCAATTGCTCACGATTGAATATCCGGAATTGGCCACCCGCCTGCGCTCGATCGCTTGCGTGGATGGCCTGCCCCCAACAGCTCGTTGGATTGTAGATAGCCTTTTAGCTCAGGAGGTTGCTCATGAGTCAGCCCTTACCCGTTAGTGGCAGTGTCCAGGTCAACTTAGTAGGCCTGACGAAAAACGATTATCGTGGCCTGCCCAGCACACTTTGCCAGGGCTGCGGTCACAACTCGATTGCTAGCCAGATCATTGCGGCACTCTACGAAATAAGCATCTTGCCGGAAAACGTGGTGAAATTTAGCGGCATTGGCTGTTCCAGCAAATCCCCGACCTACTTCCTCAATCGCTCCTTTGGCTTCAACGGTTTGCACGGGCGTATGCCGTCTGTCGCCACTGGCGCGCTCTTCGCCGATACCACCCTGCGCGGCATCGGAGTCAGCGGCGATGGCGATACTGCCAGCATTGGCATGGGGCAGTTCAAGCATGTGATCCGTCGCAACGTGAACATGGTCTACATCGTTGAGAACAACGGCGTCTATGGCTTGACCAAAGGCCAATTTTCGGCCACAGCAGAAGTTGGCCTAACCCTGAAAAAGCAGGGCACCAATCCCTACGTGCCGGTAGATATATGCATGGAAGCGTTGGCCTCCGGCGCCACATTCGTCGCCCGCTCTTTCGCCGGTGATCCAAAACAGGTCAAAGAACTGCTCAAGGCAGCCATCAACCACCGAGGCATCGCGGTATTGGACATCATCAGCCCCTGCGTCACCTTTAACAATCAGGAAAACGCCTATCACTCCTACACCTGGGGCAAAGACCACGAAGCGCCTTTACACGACATCTCCTTCATCCCTGCCCGCGACGAGATCATGATAGAAGATTTTGAGGAGGGCAGCGTGCGTGAAGTGACCATGCACGATGGGTCAATCATCATCCTCAAGAAACTGGAGCACGACTATGACCCGACCGACCGCTGGCAGGCGATGCGCATTCTGGAAGAAGCGCAACAGAATAACTGGCTTTTGACCGGTCTAATCTACATCGAAACCGATCGCCCGACCTTGACCGACCGCTATCACCTGATAGAGAAGCCGCTCAATCGCCTCAGCGAAGCCGAGCTACGCCCGGCGCCGGAGACGATCCAGCAAGTGAACGCGCTGATGTTCTAGCCTGCTCACACGCAGAACGCCGCGCGGGGAAATGGCAAACGCCAAAATCGGCTGCGCGGCGCTTTTTCTCTCTGGCCTACGAACATGACTCGATTGCATTACGGCAAACGAATCGGCAAACAGGGGCAACTCCGCATCGGTTGCTCGGCAATCCTCTTTGACGTGGACCGTCAACGTGTGCTCCTGACGCGCCGGGCCGATAACGGGGAATGGTGTCTCCCCGGCGGAGCCCTGGAGGCAGGAGAAAGCGTCGAGGAGGCCTGCATCCGAGAATTTTACGAGGAAACCGGCTTAGAGGTGCGCCCTATCCGCCTGGTGGGGGTCTATTCTAATCGTGATGTCTTGATAGAGTACCCAGATGGCAACCGTGTCCAAATGGTAGTATTACACTTTGAGGTAGAAGCTCATGGCGGCAAAATGCGCCTCAGCCCAGAAACCACTGAGATCGGCTTCTTCAGCTTGGCCGAAATTCAGAAAATGAAACTGATCGGGCCCCATTATCAGCGCATTCTCGATTCCCTGGAAGTACGCCCCACACCAATCTTACGACCATAACAACTTTGCCCACCCACAAGGAGTTCAAACCAGGTTATGACCAACACCGTCATTGAACTGATCCACCGTCACGCTTCGGTACGTCATTACCAACCCGATCCCCTACCCAGGGAAATGATCGAGGTCATTATTCGGGCCGCGCAGCGCGCCTCGACCTCTTCTAACTTACAGACCTGGAGCGTCATTGCCGTGACCGAAGCAGGGCGCCGTCAGCACCTGGCCGAGCTTTGTGGGCAGGATCATATCGCCGAAGCGCCCCTCTTCCTGGCCTGGTGCGCCGATCTGGCGCGCTTGGATCGGGTCTGTCAGATGCGCGGCTATACACAAGTGACACAATATGTCGAGAACTTCCTGGTAGCCGTCATGGATGCGGTGATCGCTGCTCAAAATGCCGCGCTGGCCGCTGAATCGCTCGGACTGGGAATTTGTTACATCGGCGCCATTCGCAACAATCCTCAAGCCGTGCTCGAACTCCTCGCTCTCCCTCGCCTGACTTTCCCGGTTGTCGGCATGACGATCGGATGGCCGGCGCACGTCCCTCGCGTTAAACCCCGCCTGCCTCTGGAGGCCGTCTTGCATTGGGAGACCTATAACCCCGATCAGGACGAGGCTCTGCGTTCCTACGATCGGGAAATGGCATCCAGCGGGATATACGCTCGCCTTCCCCTTGCGGAAGAAGAACGGGAGGATTACGGTTGGTTGGAACATTCCGCCCGTCGCGCCTCTCAGGCTCAACGCACCAAGCTACGGGAGGTTTTGGAAAAACAAGGTTTTGATTTACGGTAGCAGCGCCTTGTCGCCATCACGAAATCCCAATTGACGAAACCCCCCAGAACAGGTATGATTTAATTGCCCCAGGTCAACCGGGCGATCGCGGTCTCGCGAAAAGGAGATCGAGGAAAGTCCGCACTCCGCAGAGCACGGTGCCGGGGAAACCCGGAGCGGGAAGTCCCTTTGGGGGCGACCTGCTGGAAGAGGGCCACAGAAAACAGACCGCCCACAAGGGCAAGGGTGAAAAGGTGGTGTAAGAGACCACCGGCGTCTGCAGTAATGCAGGCGGCCAGGTAACCCCCACCGGGAGCAAGGCCAAGCAGGGACGAATCCGCCGCAAGGCGGTGAGAGGTGGCTCGCCTCCCCATGTGCCTCCCCACGTTGGGGTGTGCCAGTCCCGGGTAGGCCGCTTAGATAGATGATCGCCCAGGCGGCAATTTCCGCCGGACAGAATGCGGCTTACAGGTTGATCTGGGGCAACAGACGGCAGATAGTGACCGGCGGATGGTATGAAATCTACGGAAAACATTCAGACGATTGAGCAATTATTGGCAATTCTCCCACCGAGTTACACCGAAGCCGATCGAGAATTGATCTTGCGCGCCTACCGGGTGGCCGAAGAAGCCCACCGGCAGCAAAAGCGCGCCTCGGGAGAGCCATATATCACCCACTGTCTGGCCGTTGCGGGCATTTTGGCAGAGTTGCGCGTCCCGGCGGAGGTGGTAGCCGCCGGGTTGCTTCATGATACGGTAGAAGATACGTATGTCACCTTAGATGACCTGTGCCGCGATTTCGGCGAAACCATTGCCCACCTGGTAGACGGGGTGACGAAAATGAGCACCCTCCCGCGCGTCTCGCGCGAAGAGACGCCCATTCGCAACGGCGAAGAACCCTCGCAGGAGCAAAATGCGGAGACAGAAGTCTCTCCTTCCCTGGGACGGAAACCCGACCTGGTAGCCGAGACGCTGCGCAAGACACTGATGTTCATCGGTGAAGACGTGCGTGTGGTGCTGATAAAACTGGCAGATCGCCTGCACAACATGCGCACTCTTTCGTACATGCCTGAAGAAAAGCGCCGCCGCATCGCTCAACAGACCCTGGATATTTTCGCTCCCTTA
This sequence comes from Anaerolineales bacterium, assembly GCA_046292855.1. Taxonomy (GTDB): domain Bacteria; phylum Chloroflexota; class Anaerolineae; order Anaerolineales; family Villigracilaceae; genus 630D-37. The sequence goes on along the minus strand of JBKBPX010000050.1, from coordinate 3,363 downwards.
GCAAATCGCCTGGGCATTTGGCAAATCAAGTGGGAATTGGAAGACCTTTCCTTCCGCTATGTGGAGCCGGAAAAGTATCGCGAAATTGCAGAAAAGCTCGCTTACCGGCGTGAAGATCGCCAGGCGGAAATCGAACAAATCATCGCTCGCCTGAAGAAAGTGCTGGAAGAGCATGGCATCCAGGCCGAAATCAGCGGTCGCCCCAAGCACATTTACTCGATCTACCGCAAGATGATCGAAAAAGGGAAAACATTTGAGGAAATTCAGGATGTGCGTGGGGTGCGTTTGATCGTGCCGGATGTGGCCACCTGTTATGCAGCCTTGGGTGTCATCCATACACACTGGCATCCCATCCCGAAAGAATTTGATGACTACATCGCGGCACCCAAGGAAAACATGTATCAATCCCTGCATACTGCGGTTATCTGGGAAGACGGGCGCTCGCTTGAAGTGCAAATCCGCACCCCTGAAATGCACCAGAAGGCGGAATATGGCATTGCGGCACACTGGCGCTACAAAGAAGGGAGCACGCGGGACATAGAATTCGAAAAGCACGTCGCCTGGCTTCGCCGCATGATGGATTGGAAACAAGAAGTCACCGACGCGCAAGAGTTCGTCGAAACCATCAAGAACGATGTCTTCCGCGAGCGTGTCTATGTCCTGACCCCCAAAGGGGACATCATTGACTTGCCGGCTGGCTCCACGCCGATAGATTTTGCCTATCATATCCACACGGATATTGGTCACCGATGCCGCGGCGCACGGGTAAACGGCAAATTGGTTCCACTAAACTACCAGCTCAAAAACGGCGATCGGGTTGAAATCCTGACCACCAAGCGTGGTGGCCCTAGTCGGGATTGGCTAAACGAAGCACTGGGTTACGTCAAAACCTCGCGCGCCAAAAGCAAGATCCGCTTGTGGTTTAAGAAGCTGGATTATCAGCAAAACCTCGCCCAAGGACGCGCCATCCTGGAACGAGAAATCCACCGCTTGGGGCTGCGCGAACTCAATTTTGAAAATCTCGCGCGCGAGATAGGCTATAAAAATCCCGATGACTTCTTCGTCGCCCTGGGATGCGGCGATCTGACCTTGCACCGCGTCATCAAGCACATCTCGGAAATCAAAGCCGAGGCCGAAATTTTCCCCACGCCCTCCCCCAGCAGCAGCGGCAGGAACGGCTTCCACGTCGTCGGCCTGAAGGGCATTTTGACCAACATCGCGCATTGCTGCAATCCCACCATGGGGGATCAAATCATCGGATATATCACGCGCGGGCGAGGGGTGAGCGTCCATCGTCAGGATTGCCCGAACATCCTGCGCGCCCGTGAGCGCGAGCGAGAACGGCTGATTCGCGTGGAATGGGGAAACCCTGATCAGGAGCGCAGATACTCTGTACCTATCCGCATCAAAGCCTATGATCGCCATGGGCTGATGAGCGAAATTTCTACCCTTATCGCCCAAGAGGCCGCCAATATACTCAGCGTCAATGTCAATGTCAGCGAAAACAACCTGGCCAATTTCTTCCTGGTAATGGAAGTGCGGGATTTGAATCATCTCAGCCGCATCCTGCACCGCATCGAGGCCATTGATAATGTACTGGAAGCCTATCGCGATGGCGGTTCTAAAGGAGATACATCCCAGTGATCCTCACCACACCAAGGGCGGATGGTGAGCCTGCTGCGCCACCGCCTGAGCCATAAGGAGATAGCTCCCCGTGTCCCTCATCACCCTAACCACCGATTTCGGCCAGCGCGATGGTTTCGTCGGGATCATGAAGGGGGTGATCCTCGGAATTTTCCCGCAAGCGCGCCTAATTGACCTCAGCCACGAGGTGGAGCCGCAAAATGTACGCCAGGCCGCCTACATCTTGCAACGCGCCGCGCCCTTCTTCCCCAACGGCACCGTTCACCTGGCCGTCGTTGATCCGGGGGTCGGAACAGAACGGCGCACACTGGCCGCCCGTTTGGGAGAGCAGTTCTTCGTCGGGCCTGATAACGGCCTGATCACCCTGCTCCTGGCCCGCGCCGAATCTCGGGGAGAGACCATAGAAATCGTCCATCTCGATCGCCGCGAATACTGGCTGACCCCACTTAGCAGCACCTTTCACGGACGTGATATTTTTGCCCCTTGCGCGGCCTACCTGGCACGCGGCGTGCCCCTTCGGGAGCTTGGCACTCCTATCGCAGACCCTATCCGCCTGTCTTTCCCCTCCCCAGAACGTCAGGGAAAAGTATGGAAGGCGCTCATCGTCTATGTGGACCGTTTCGGCAACTTGATCACCAATTTCGCCGCCAATCTGCTTGGCGAACAACGCGCTGTGCGCATTTATATTAGTGGTTACCGCATCGAGGGAATTGCGCCCTCCTATGCCCATCGTCCGCCGGGAAGCTTGGTGGCGGTCATAGATAGCGATGGCTTTCTGGAAATTGCACTGGTAAACGACAATGCAGCCCACAAACTCGGCCTGAAGGAAGGCGACGTGGTGGAGGTCGAATGTCCGTAGCCGCGTTGGAAGTGGATGGCCTGACTTTCCGCTACCGCCGACGTTCACAGCCTGCCATTCAGGACGTCTCGTTTCGAGTTGAGCCGGGTGAAATTCTCCTGTTGGCCGGCGCCAGCGGTTGCGGAAAAACAACCCTGATCCGTTGCATCAATGGCCTGATTCCCCGCGTCTATGGTGGGGAAATGCAGGGGGAAATTCGCATCTTTGGCCAATCCATGCAGGGAAAGAGCCTGGGCGAAATTGCCCAACAGGTTGGCACTTTATTGCAGGACCCGGAACGTCAAATTCTCGGCAGTTACGTGCTTCAGGAAGTGGCATTCGGTCTGGAGAACCTGGGGCTACCGCGCGCCGAAATCTTACAGCGTGCCGAAGCCGCACTGGAGCGTCTAGGGATTGCCCATCTGCGCGATCGCGAGACCTTCCTCACCTCCGGTGGCGAAAAACAGAAGATCGCCCTGGCCGGGGTGTTGGCATTAGGGCCGCGTTTGCTCCTGTTGGATGAGCCATTGGCCAGCTTAGATCCGATGTCGGCACAGGAGGCACTCCTGCTTTTCCGCCAGCTAGCAGAGGAGGGCATCGCTATTGTGATGGTGGAACATCGCGTCGAAGATGTGCTTGCCATCCAACCGCATAAGGTGCTCTACCTGGAAAACGGGCGCGTGGCTTACTACGGGAAGGCAGAAGGGCTTTTAGAGAGGGTAGATTTTCGGGAAATCAAGATACCAGCTGAAGAGATTGTGCGGCGCCACGCTCAGCTCAGGATGAGGCCGGCTACGGTGCGCCTCCGTCCAGGGTCCCTCGGCGATCCGCTGGTAGAATTCCAGGGGGTGCACTTCCGCTACGGGAACGGCATGTCGCCT
>JBKBPX010000049.1:0-17016 GCA_046292855.1 Anaerolineales bacterium | reverse complement strand
AGACTATCCCTAACTCAGATGCTCCAATATTTTCTTGTGCACCGTATTGGCATCCATATCCAATACGGAAACCAGCTTATCGCGCCCGCTATGTCCGGCAACGATTTCTAGGCGCGATTTGGGCACATCCAGCACCTCGGACAAGAACTCCAGCAAGGCCTGATTCGCCTGCCCTTCCACCGGCGGAGCAGTCAAATGGATTTTGACCGTGCCATCATCCAGCACACCGACAATCGCATTGCGGCGCGCCTTTGGTGTGATCCGTATGGCCAGCGCTGCACCGCCTTTTCCGTCATGGAGATGAAAAGAACGTCCCGCCATAAAACCTCACTGCAGTAGAGAGATGAGCACACGAGAAACGAACTCGATAAGAAGGATAAGGATGAGCGGGCTGAAATCAAACATGCCAACCAGAGGCACAATGCGGCGAATTGGGTTTAGCATCGGATTGACAATCCGCCCAAGCACTTCGCGGAGCGGATGATAGGGAGGCAAGAAGAAGGACAGCAATGCATCGAAGATGACGATCAAGATGAGCATTTGGGCCAGGAGAGCAATGACTTGAGCCAATGGGGACATTTCCGGTTACTCCTGTTTTTGGGGGCGTGGTCCTAGAATAGCCTGTCCAACTCGGATCATCGTGGCACCCTCTTCAATGGCGATCTCGTAGTCAGCACTGGTGCCCATGGAAAGGTGCTTCCATTCCACTTGTGGAAAGCGTTGTGTCAGCGCATCACGCAAGCGGCGCAAAAGGCGAAAATAGGGGCGAGAATCTTCGGCGGTTTTGCCCAAAGGGGGCATGGCCATGAGACCCTGAACGGCCAGGCCAGGCAAAGCCAACAGCGCCTCAATTTCTGGCCAAAGTGCCGACCAATTCTTTTCGTCCTGAGCCGGCCAGCCGAATTTGCTCTCTTCGCCGCCGATGTTGAACTCCAGAAGCACAGGCAAGACGCGCCCTCTCTCCTGGGCTAAACGACTTAAGCGTTGTGCCAGGCGCAGACTATCTAAGGCGTGGAAAAAGTCAAAGTGCTGAATCACCAGATCGGCCTTGCGCCGCTGAAGGTGCCCAATCATGTGCCATTCTACCTGTTTTGCCTCGGGCAGAGATTGAATTTTCATTACACCTTCTTCTGGATAGTTTTCGCCGAGGCAGCGCGCACCGGCTTGAATGGCAGCCCGGACAACTTCCAGTGGTTGAGCTTTGGTAACCACAATCAACTGCACGTCTTGTGGCTTGCGCCCGGCCCGGCGCGCTGCTTCTTCCATCCGTGCTAACGTTTCCAGATAGCGTTGGCGGATTTGTTCCTGGAGCATGAAGGCTATTTTATCCCAAATACGGCACCAAAACGACCGGTACGGCCTTGTTCGGCACGATGAGAATACCAGTTCTCCGGATCACAGGCGGTACACAGTGCGGCGATCTCAATCTGCTCAACTCCAGCCTTTTCCAGGGTCAAGCGATTGGCCTCCCACAAGTCAAAATGTACGCGCCCGTTATAAGAGAGGAGCAAGCGGTCGGCATCCTCGCCGAAAGCCGTCCGCACCTGTTCTATCACTTCCGGGCCGACTTCATAATGATCTGGTCCAATCGAAGGCCCGATCCCGGCGCGGATGTCCTGCGGGCGTGTGCCAAAATGCTCTTGCATGGCGCAAACGGCAACTTGGGTCGCTTTCTCAACGCTTCCCTTCCAACCGGCATGGACGAGAGCAATGGCGCCATTTCGCTCATCAAAAAGGAAAACGGGCACGCAATCGGCAAAGCGCATCAGCAGCGTGACATTGCGCCGATCGGTAAGGAGAATATCGGCCTGGGGATGGGGCATCTGAGCCGGCCGAGGAGCATTGACGCGAAAAACCCCTGTTCCATGTACTTGCCAGGCATCAAAAATGGAACTTTCCGGACGACCAATCACCTCAAATATGCGCCGCCGGTTCTCGCGCACCCGTTGCGGATCATCGCCGACCGTCCCCCCTAGGTTCAGTGAATCCCAGGGAGCCGGGCTGACCCCGCCACGACGGGTGAAAACAGCCTGGGTCAGATCGGGTGGAAAAATGTCAAAGGTATAGTATCGCAGGCCGTTGTGTTCGATAAGAGGCATGGCGAAACTCCGTCATCACCACAAGACTATAAGACTATGAGACTATCAGACTATGAGACTATAGTCTATAGTCTAGTTGGTGCGCCAGAGCGAACTTACGCTGGAAGAGCCGTTGCGTCTCCTGCATCGAAGCTTCCATGGAGGGGAACATCAGCCAGGCTGTCGAAAAGCCGAAAAGGAAGCCGGTCAGCGTGCGCAGAAACGGGGTGCTCTCACGATAGGGGAGAAAGGATGCCAGCCAGGGCAGCTGAAACTGGCTGAACAATTGGGAGAAGCCATCCAACCCTATCGGCAGCAGCCCGAAAAGGACCCAAAGCCACCAGGGAAGGGAGGGTAAGCGGCCGCGCAGGAAAACGAAAAGCAAACCAAACAGGAGCACCGCGCCATAAATGGCCACATCCCGCTCACAGAGGGCAACTTTATAGCCGACCTGCTCATTCCCGATAAATGCGTGCGCCAGCAGGCGTTCCCGGCTGAGGGGATTGGCCACCTCTTGCAGGCCACTGATCGCTTCAAAGGTTTTCACGCCTTCTATGTTTGCCGCTTCCAAGGGGTAATAGGCCTGTTCTCCGAAAAGGTACCAGGAACGGAAACCCAGTTGATGGCAAAATGGTCCGTAGAGGGCATAGAGCAGGCGCGCCGGCATCTCGGCGCCGGCCTTCATTAGAATCGGGGCCAGAAAGGGTAGCCCTACGTAAAGCGCTAGGATCAGGTTGAGCAGTGCCAGGTAATGCCGGGCGAAACCAAATATCAGGCGATCGGCAAAGCCAACCTGCGGGGAAACGGGATTCTGTCCACCCCGTTCCTGAGCGGCTCGCAAAGCGACTTGCAACGTTTCCCGGCTGAAGGGGGCCTGTAAACGGTAGGGGCCGATCTCCAGGAGAGGCAAGTGATCGTCAGAGTGCCTGAAAGCGTCCTCGCCGGTGATGACTATTTCGACCAGGCGATGGGGATATTGGGATTGGAATTCCTGTAAATATTGGCGAATTTCCTCGCAGGAGGCACACTCTGCGCGCTTATAGAGGAGAACAGTAATCATGGCTTAGGCTCTATAAATTTAAATTTTAGTTTACTGCAAAAAAATTACCACAGAGAACGCTGAGATCACAGATAATTTCATTAACTAACTCTCGGCGTACTCAGCCTCTCGGCGGTAAAACGACCTTTTTGCAGTAGAGTCACATTTGGAAGCCGCTCCCCATGATGTAATTCTCCAATCCTGTGATCAGCGTTTCGCGCTCTTTGATGACAGCTTCCAATACATCGCGGATCGAGAGAACGCCCACTACGCGCTCATCCGCAAGCACCGGGAGATGGCGAATGTGGTGTTTTTGCATCAGCGCCAGGCATTCATCCACCGTAGTATTTGGGGAGACAGTGAGGATTTGCGAGGTCATTACATCCTTGAGCGGGGTTTCTGCTGCGCGGCGCCCTGCCACTTCTCCCTTGCGAGCATAGTCGCGCTCGGTGAAAATGCCAACCACTTTCCCCGCTTCGGTTACCAGCACGGCACCGATATTGGCTTCTGCCATCACCTGAAGAGCACGCAGAACTGTATCATGACTGGGAACAGTCACGGGTTTCTGTGAATGCGCTTGGAGTAAATCTTTTACAAGTGCCATAGGGTACCTCCTTTCATAGAGTATGCAAATTGGGTATAAGGCTCACAAATTACTGGCACCACCTATGAGCCTCTGCTACAGCCCCAGATCAACGAAGAAGCCAAAGCGAGCCAGGGTTTCAAAGACACCGGCAAACAGCATGGCGCCCACGATGATAAGCAGAATGCCCATGCCGATTTCTACATAATGCATGAAGCGGCTATAGCGGCGCAGGAGAGTTGTGACCCAACCAATCCCTAAGGCGGCGATCAGGAAAGGGATAGCCAGGCCGGCAGAGTATGCAGAAAGGAGCACGGTGCCCAAGCGCAAGTCACCGCCGTTCATTGCCAGGGTCAGGATGGCGCCCAGCACCGGCCCAACGCAGGGTGACCAGCCGGCGGAGAAGAAGATTCCCATGAGGAAAGACGAAAAATAGCCTAAACGGCGGCTAAGCTGGTTATGCACACGAATATCATACTCGAGAAACGGGATGCGCCACAGGCCGGTCATGTGAATCCCGAACAGGATGACAAGGATGCCACCAATGCGAGCCAGGTAAAAGCGCAAGTCATAGAGTAAGCGCCCGGCCAGGGAAGCGGTGATACCTAGAGTGATGAAGATGAAACTAAAACCCAGAATGAAAGCCAGGCCATGGGTGAAAGTGCGCCAGCGATTCTCTGCCTGCTCTGCTTGGGATTCGGCAGCAGCGCGTCCTCCCAAATAGCCGATATAAACCGGCACCAAAGAGAAAACGCATGGGGAAAGGAAAGAGGCCAAACCGGCCAGAAAAGCCAAACCAACTGTAACTTCTATCATACATGCTCCAGAATTAGAAAGTACGCTCCATGACACTGACGAACGTGCCGTGATCCGGCCATGTTAACTGAATATCATTCTGCTCCAAAGAGAGATAGGGCGTAGTCCAGCGGAAGATCCACTTCGCATCTTCTGGCCGGGTATTCACACAGCCATGGGAACGGGGGGAGCCAAAATCATTATGCCAAAAAGTGGAATGAATGGCGACGCCACTGCCGTTGAAAAAGACTGCCCAGGATATGGCCGGCGTATCATAGCCGGCGCCGGTCGTACCACCGCTCATATGAATCGAGATGGATTTGCGCCAAGTAGCCTGATTCTGCCCCAGCGGTGTTGACCACTTATCCACCAAATTGCCATAAGCATCCCACTTGGCACCGCTGGAGATGCGGCAAAAGTACACTTCCTGGTTGCCCTCAAAACAGGAGAGGGTCTGGTAAGTGAGATTGACCACGATTTTCTTCTCATCCGGCGGCACTTCAGGATGGATGGGAGCGATCTCTTCGTTGGTCAGGGGACGGAAGGCCCGCCCATCGGCCCAGAAAATATCTCCATAGCCCCAGCCATGTCCTACATCTTCATTGAACCGATAAAGCACCTGCCCCGCCTCGTTCACCCGAATTTGATCAATCCAGACAACCTGGCTGTAATACAGGCGGGGCAGCTGGCGATAGACTTCAATGATGTCCTTTGCCCAGGGCGAGCGCGGTGGAGGGTTGTCCAGATACAGGTCAACATAGGGTACGGTTACCTCGGCCCAGAAGCCGGGTTTGCCCTCCGGCAGGGCTGTCAGTGGTTGGTTGGGCAGGTTACGCACCGGTTGAAGAGAAGAGGCGTAGATATATCCACCCGGCGTTTCTACCCAGCGCTGATTGATATAGCCGGGCTTGGGGCCAACCGTCTCACGCAACCAGACAACCACCGCATCTTCATAAAGGACATTGACCGTCGGCGCGTCTTCACGCGGGGCGGCTTTGACATTCACCTTATATAGCACGCGGCCGAGCAAATCTCCTTGCGGAAATTGAGGCGCGGGCAGCCATCTTTCCAGTGGACGCAGGCTCAGGTATCCCAAGCCGGTCAGCCCTAGTTTAAGAAAATCGCGGCGCGAAATGTAAGCCATGGTTATTCCCAATGCCAGGTAGTGCCTTCACGAGTGTCTTCCAATTGGATGCCGAGGGCTTTGAGCCGGTCGCGAATCAGGTCAGAAAGTGCCCAAAGCTTCTGCCTGCGCAGCTCATTGCGCACCTCGATCAGCAGCTCGATAAACGGTAGCGCGTCGGTTTTGCCTTCCTTCCCTTCCAGGCGCAGGCCAAGGACGCCGCTCAGCTCACGCAGGGTATCCTGAGCAAGTTGGAGTTGCGCCTGGGTAGCACCCTGGTCACGGGCGGTGTTGATGGCACGCACCAGGTCAAAGAGAGTGGCCAGGGCGGCAGAAGTGTTGAAATCGTCATCCATGGCCTCTTCGAAGGCGCGTCGGGTGGTTTCGGCCTGGAGATTCAGCGCTTCGGCGGCCTGCGGCGCCAAACCTGTAGCAGATGAGGCAGCGGGTCGAAGAGCGGAACGCAGGCGCTCCAGCCCCTTTTCGGCAGCCTCGATCGTTTCGGGGGTGAAAGATAGGGGAGCGCGGTAGCTACCGTTCAGCACAATCATCCGCATCACATCCCCCTCATGTTCCGCAAGGAACTCTTCAATAGTGACCAGATTGCCCAGGGACTTGGACATCTTTTCGCCACCGAGCTGCAGCATGCCGTTGTGCATCCAGTAGCGCACGAAGGGCTTGCCGGTATAGGCTTCGGATTGGGCGATCTCGTTTTCGTGGTGCGGAAAGATCAGATCATTGCCGCCACCGTGAATATCAATTTGCTCGCCGAGGTAAGCTAGGTTCATGGCTGAGCATTCGATATGCCAGCCGGGGCGACCTTTCCCCCAGGGACTATCCCAGGCCGGCTCAGCGGGTTTCGCCGCTTTCCAGAGCGCAAAGTCCATGGGATGCTCTTTCTGCTCACCGATCTCGATGCGCGCCCCAGCCTGCATCTCCTCCAGCTTACGGCCGGAAAGCTTCCCGTAATCAGCTTTGCGTGTGACACGATAGTAGACATCCCCATTGCCGGGCACGTAGGCGTAACCCTTTTCGATCAGCCCCTGGATCATTTGCTGAATTTGTGGAATGGTCTGCGTGGCACGAGGATGGGCAGTGGCCGGCAAAACGTTCAAGGCGCGCAGCTGTTCCTGGAACTGGTGAATGTATCGTTCGGCCAGGGCAAAGGGGTCCACTCCCAGCTCCTGGGCACGGTGGATGATCTTGTCATCCACATCCGTAAAGTTCATTACAAAGCGCACCTCATAGCCTTTATAGATGAGGTATCGGCGGACAATATCGAAAACCAGTGCCGACATCGCATGTCCAACATGGGCATCGGCATAGACCGTGGGCCCGCAGACATACATTTTGACTACGCCGGGCTCCAAGGGCTGAAACTCTTCTTTTTGGCGGGTGAGGGTGTTGTAAATGCGGAGCATAGCCTTCCTGTCAAATTGGTGACTCTACTGCAAAAAGGTCGTTTTACCGCCGAGAGCGCCGAGTACGCGGAGGGTCTTAATGAAGGTCTCTGCGCGCTCAGCGTTGGCTGCGGTGAGTTTTTGCAGTGGACTCATTGAATGATAGCATGAGTTCGATGATGGCGCAATCAACGGCGCGACCTCTTTTCTTCCTCTACGCGGGCAAAGATCATGCGCCCGGCAGCCGTCTGCAGGACCTTGGTCACCATCACCTGCGTATATTCGCCAATGTACTCCTTACCATTTTCGATGACGACCATCGTCCCATCGTCCATATACCCGACGCCCTGTCCTGGCTCCTTGCCCTCCTGGATGATGTTGACCGTCAACGTTTCGCCCGGAAGGACCACCGAACGCACGGCATTGGCCAGCTCGTTGATATTGAGCACGGTCACGCCCTGCAATTCGGCAATCCGATTGAGGTTATAGTCATTGGTCAGGATGGGAGCCTTTAGCTGACGGGCAAGGATGACCAGCTTGCTATCCACCTCGCGCACTCCTTCGACGTCCATATCGCTGATGCGCACCAGGACGTTGGGCATCTTCTGCAATTCGGCCAGCACCTCCATCCCACGCCGTCCCCGCTGACGCCGCAGACCATCCGCTGAATCAGCGATATACTGCAACTCATTGAGCACGAAACGCGGGATGAGCAAGGTGCCGGGCAGAAAGCCGGTGCGGACAATATCGGCAATGCGACCATCAATGATAGTGCTGGTATCTACCAGGATGATACGATTGAGGTTATTCCAGGAAGAAGAGGCGCCGGCCTCATCACTGCGACCGCTCAATGCGCTCAACAGGCTGAGGAGATCCCCCTGGCGCATAACAAACAAGGCTATGCCCAAATAGCCGAAGAGCACTGCTCCGACGAAAGGCATCACGCGCCCCAAATTGGATGGCAGGAGAGAAAGCGGGAAGGCTAACAGGGCGGCAACCAACAAGCCGACAATCAAGCCGAAGATGCCGGCAAACAGCGTCTCAGCGGGGAGGCGCGTCAGCATATTCCGAAAAGCGCGCACCGGGCGGATAGTGAAATACGGGGTCAGGATCAAACCAAAAAGAGCCCCTCCCAGCCCGAAGATGCTGATATAAAAATTGAGCTTGGAAGGCTGCAGCATTCCAAAATACCAGCCCACATACCCCCCGCCTAGGCCGAAGATAAACATTCCTAAGAGACGAAAGATGATCTCTATGCTCATAAGTTCTCCTCGAAAATTGGATCAAATGAGTGCTCCACAGGAAGACCTTAACGAATGATACAGAACCTAAGGTGCGGTTTTTCTGTGGCAAATTCATCATAGCATGAGCAGAGGCAAGCCGTCAATCCCGCAACAGCCAACTCTTCAAGATCGGCCTGGCGTGTGATACACTTATGCTCATGGCGCAGAACCTGATAAAAGCCGCACAGTGCGGAGAACCTTCTTACGTCTGGCGCGCCGGTCAGCAGCGGCGGCTGGAGAAAATCCTATGGGCAGCAGCCGGACGCGAGCGTGGCCGCGTGCTCGAAAACGGTTGCGGGATCGGGCTTTATGCTGAACGCCTGGCTCAGGCCGGCGGTCAGGTTATCGGCCTGGAATACGATTTCGAGCGTGCGTCCCAGGCACACCAGAGAGTGCTTCGCATCGTCAACGCGGCTGGGGAGGCCCTGCCCTTCGCCGAAGCCTCTTTCGATTTGATCCTAAGCCACGAGGTCATCGAGCATGTGCGGGACGATCGCCAAGCCGTTGGCGAGATGCTACGGGTCTTGCGCCCCGGCGGACGATTGGTGCTTTTTTGCCCAAATCGTGGCTACCCTTTTGAAACGCACGGCATCTATTGGCGTGGCAAATACTACTTCGGCAATATTCCGCTGGTGAATTACCTGCCACGTCGCTGGCGTGACCGGTTGGCACCGCATGTGCGCGTCTACACGCAAAAAGATTTGCAGGCCCTGTTCGAGGGCCTGCAAGTTCGTTTCATCCATCGCACGGTACTTTTTGGGGGCTATGACAATTTGATTGCCCGTTTTGGGCCTTTTGGGCGCTTGCTCCGCTCCGTGCTCCAATTCCTGGAACGCACACCCTTGCGCGTCTTCGGGCTTTCGCACTTTTGGGTGGCCGAGAAAATTTAGCCTATTTTGCGTGACGAGCCAAGAAGCGTTCAATGCGGTAAAGCGCTTCCTCGATTTTTTCATAGGCCGTGGCATAAGAGCAGCGCACAAAGCCCTCACCGCCAGCGCCGAACGCATTGCCTGGGACTACAGCTACCTGCTCTTCCTGGAGCAGGCGCTCGGCAAAGGTCTCATCATCCATGCCGCTGCTGGTGATATTGGGGAAAGCATAGAATGCCCCACGCGGCTCGAAGGTCTTCAATCCTAGGCGGTTGAGGCCGTCCACGATTAGCCTTCGGCGGCGATTGTACTCCGCCACCATTTGCTGGACATACGGCTCCCCTTCCGTCAGCGCGGCAATGGCCGCCTCTTGCGCAGTGGTCGGAGCGCACATGATCGTATATTGGTGCACCCGTAGCATTCCCTTGAGCAACTCAGGCGGGGCCGCGGCATAGCCGATGCGCCAGCCGGTCATAGCATAGTCTTTCGAAAATCCGCCGAGCAAAATCGTCCTTCGCCACGCTTCTTCATTCAGGGACGGGAAACACACGTGCTGGAAATCGTAAACCAGGCGGTCATAGATTTCATCTGAGACCACCAACAAGTCATATTCTTCGGCGAGGCGAGCGACTTCTTGCAAAATAGGCCGCTCGGCAACAGCCCCGGTGGGGTTATTGGGATAGCCGATCAGGATGGCTTTCGTGCGCGGGGTGATAGCGGCGCGCAAACGGTCAGGATCCAGCTGGAAATTATCCTCCATGCGGCTGGGAAGTTCAACCGGCACGCCGCCAGCCAGGAGAACTTCTGCCTGATAGGAGACGAAGCACGGCGTGGGAATGATCACCTCGTCGCCCGGATCGAGAATGGCCGTCATCGCCAGGTAAAGCGCTTCAGAGACGCCTACGGTGATGACGATCTCGTTCAGCGGGTCGTACTTTACGCCGTAGAGACGTTGCAGATTTTCGGCAATTTTCTGACGCAATTCCAGCATTCCGGCATTCGATGTGTAGTGAGTTTCCCCGGCCTGCAGAGAACGGATGCCGGCTTCCAGGATCGGTGGCGGGGTGACAAAATCCGGCTCACCGATGCCCAGCGAAATCACGTCTTTCATCGTTGCGGCAATGTCAAAGAAACGACGGATGCCGCTCGGTTTGAGATTGGCTACCCGTTGAGAAAGATATTGGGCAGGAGCGAATTCTCGCATGGCAACTCCACTCCAATGAAAACGTTAGGCGGAAAAACGCATCAATCAGATTGCCCGGATATCCCAGCAATCCTGAACCTGATCGTAAATCAAATCGAAGGTTGCGTGTCCAGCGGGGAGGGCAGCGATAGGTTCGCTGACGGCAGCACGCACGCGGAAAACCTTGCCGCGAGGAGTACGCCAGCGTGCCAGAATCCTCTCTACTTCCATCTGAGCACCCTCCCACAGGAATGAAAGAGGCCGTTCGGCGTATTCATTGCCACTGTAGCACTTCACCTCTGCCATCTCAGCGCACTTTCTTGAAACGTACCAGGACGAGATTGCGCTTGCAATCCGCATAGGTGTTGAAATAAACATTCTCCGAAAGCGGCAAGCCAGCCTGGTCAAACAATTTGATAAATAACTGGCGTGTGGATGCGATAGGTATGGTGCCAAGCGTGAACTCGAATCCGGAACGCCCGTAAAGAGGCGCAGCTCCACTGACGGTGGTCAAATCTACGGTTCGACCATTAAAGCTCCCCTGCAGGCGCACAACGATACCGGTAATATCAGCATTATTGCTATCCACAGCCGAACCACCCACGCCGATCCAGTTACATCCCAACTCCGGATGACTAATGGTGCTGTCAATATAAGTGACGGAGGCGGCAAAAGGTGCTTTCGGGGTAGCCGTAGGCCGTGGGGTGTTGGTGGGAGGAAGTAAAGAGAAGAAGGTAGGTGTGGGAATGGGAGTGAAGGTCGGGCGTGGTGTGATCGTAGGGGTCGGCTCGATGGTTGGCGTCGGCGTCCAGGTAGGCTCCAGCTGGATAGGAGTAGGGGTAGGAAGGGGGGTATTGGTGGGGGGTGGCAGTGGATTTAACGGGGTGTGAGGATTAATGAGCACAGTAAGAAAATAACACCCCAGCAAAAGGGAAAGCACCAAAAAGGTAATCGAAAGGACATCCCAGCGATCTAATTTCAGTTGGCTCAAGGAAGGGAAGTTCATCGTTGCTCTCCTGGGCTCATGAGTCCAAAAGTTACGGGATGATCTGGATTACACTTTGTTCGCGCTGCTGCCGAAGCCAATCCTGAAGTGCTCGTTGCTGGGCAAAGTGCAAAGCATGCGCCGCAAGAGGGTGTACCGCTCGCTCCACGACTTTGATGATATGATAACCGATCTCTGATTTGAGCACTTCGCTATGTTGTCCTGGTTGTAAACGAAAAGCAGTTTCATCAATGAGCGGCTCCAGAAGATAGCCGCGCGGGAACCATCCCAGGTCACCGCCGGTCAAAGGATCATATTGACGCGCTAACGCATCAAAATCCGCACCGTTTTGCAATTGTTGCCATACCTGTTTTGCTTCTTGCTCATTATAGAATAAAATTTGCTTGACATGCACCTGTTCGGCCTGCGTAGGCACTTTCGCAATGATCTGATCACGCATCCAAGCCGCCTGGATTGCGCGGGCTAAAGCGTGGCGAAAAGAGTCGTCGTCGTATCCATAGGACGTCATCCAGCTACGAAAGGCATCCATTCCCCCACCTTGAGCTACCAACGTCTCAATCCGTGACCGTAACAGCCCATCCGTGACCAGGAAACCGGCCTGGCGCGCCGCCTGAGCCAGCAACACCTCGTCAATCATCGCATTCAAAACGACGTGACGAGCTTCGCTCTCATTGTATGGAACACCTGCCTCTTCCTGGGCTTGACGATAGCGCTGCAGTTCGGCCTGGAACTCGGCCAGGGGAATCGCTTCTCCATTCACTATTGCAATCGCAGGCACAGAGGTCGGCGTGGGGAGAAAAGGCGTGGGCGAAGGGACCGCCAATGGGGTAAAAGCCGGCAAAGGTGTAGGAGGGCGACAAGAGATCAGCCAGCTGAAAATAAAAGGGAGGAGAAATGCGGCTTTTCGCACAGGGCTGATTATACTGCAACCCTATTTGCCGAGCGATCACCAGATGGACAAATAGATTCTCCCCTATTTACGCCCTCCTTCCCCAAATCAGGCCCTCCAGCAAACGCAGGAAGCGATGCCACCAGGAGCGCAAACGTGCCACCGGGCGATAGCGCTGCGGACGGATTGGACGGGTCGCAGAAGGTAGAGGCCCTGTCCATTCTACGACCATCGCCCCCCAGGTGAGTCCGGCGCCGAAACCATTGAAAACGATTTTATCCCCCGCTTTCAACAGGCCCTTTTCGGCAGCTTCGCAGGTAGCTATAGGGACAGAGGCTGTAGAGGTATTCCCATAGCGATCCAAATTGATGATAAAGCGCTCGATCGGCAATTTCAAGCTTCGGGCGGCGGCTTCGATGATGCGATAATTCGCCTGGTGAGGGATGATCCAGCGTATATCTTCCAATTTGAGGTTGGCTTTTTCAAGGACTTCCCACGTGGACTGAGTAAGAACACGGGTGGCGAAACGGAAAACTTCGCGGCCATCCATATGGATATAGTGATACCCATTGCTCACCGTTTCCAAGCTGGCCGGCATACGGCTGCCACCGGCGGGTATGATCAGCAAATCGCCTCCTGAGCCATCTGAATGCATGACTGCCGCCAGTACGCCGCCGGGACGTTCGCTGGCCTGGAGGACAAAAGCACCGGCTCCATCGCCAAACAGAATACAGGTATTGCGCTCCTTCCAGTTCGTGATGCGCGAGAGCGTCTCGGCTCCGATGACCAGCGCATTCTGAATAGCGCCGCTACGAATCGCCTGTGCGGCCATCTGGACAGCATAGATAAACCCAGAACAAGCCGCCAGCAAGTCAAAAGCTCCGGCCTTGGAGGCGCCGATCGCATCCTGAATCAGACAGGCTGTAGCCGGGAAAAGATGCTCTGGGCTGGATGTGGCACAAATGATCAATTCCACGTCCTTTGGATGTAACCGTGCCACCTCCAGCGCCTGGAGTGCCGCGCGCGCGCCCAAAACGGAAGGATGCTCATCGGGACCTGCGATGCGTCGCTCGCGGATCCCTGTGCGCTCGCGAATCCAGGCATCACTGGTCTCCACCATTTTTTCCAAATCGAAATTCGTCAATACTTTCTGCGGAACGGCCATGCCCCAACCAGTAATGTGTGCGTATGGCATAGACACCTCACAAGCGACTGAAAATCAAAGTGGCATTGTGTCCGCCAAACCCGAAGGAATTTGACATCACATGATGCACGGTCAGAGGGCGCGGCTGATTCGGCACATAGTCCAAATCGCACTCTGGGTCGGGATGTTCGTAGTTGATTGTCGGCGGAAGGAGCTGCTCCTGGAGCACCTGGACGCAGATCACCGCTTCCAAAGCGCCGGAAGCACCCAGCAGATGGCCGGTCATGGACTTGGTTGAGGAGACAGGGATCGAATAGGCTGTTTCGCCAAAAACTCTTTTGATCGCCTGGGTTTCGCTTTTGTCATTCAGGGGGGTCGAAGTGCCGTGAGCATTGATGTAGTCAATCTGTTCGGGAGAAAGCCCGGCATCTTCGAGTGCCCATTGCATGGACAAGGCGGCACCGGCTCCGTTTTCTGCCGGTGCAGAAATATGATAGGCATCATTGCTAGTACCATAACCGCTCAGCTCAGCCAGGATGCGCGCCCGGCGAGCCTGAGCATGCTCCAGCGATTCGAGCACAAGCATCCCGGCGCCCTCACCCATGACAAAACCATCCCGCTCGCGATCGAAGGGACGCGAGGCCTGTTGCGGGGCCTCATTGTGCGTGGAAAGCGCACCCATGACATTGAGCGCCGCCATAGCTACCGACACAATCGCCGCCTCGGCACCTCCGGCCAACATCACATCGGCAGTGCCGCGCCGGATCATCTCCGCCGCCTCTCCAATGGCATTCGCACCGCTGGCACAAGCGGTTGCCAGGGCCATGTTTGGGCCGCGCAGCCCCAATTGAATGGCGATGGTCGCCGGGGCACTATCGGCAATCATCATTGGCACCAGGAAGGGGCTCACGCGTTCGGGACCGCGCGCACGCATCTCTTCAACTTGGGCTAAGAGAGTGGAAATGCCACCAATGCCGGTGCCGATCACGACCCCGATACGGTCACGATTGAGCGTTTCCAGCCTCAACCCGGCTTGCTCAATGGCTTCCAGGGATGCGGCCAATGCAAACTGGGTGAAGTGATCCATGCGGCGCACCTCACGGCTGCCGAACAATGCCGCACCATCGAAGCCTTTCACTTCAGCGGCAAAACGAGTTTTATGTTGGGAGGCATCGAAAAGGGTGATCCAATCAACACCCGAACGGCCGGCCAGCAATGCCTGCCAAGTATCAGCTACATTGTTCCCCACAGGGCTGATACAGCCACAACCGGTGATGACAACGCGTCTACGCATAAAGTCGAAACTCCAGGAATGCTCGGATTGTTATTTGGAAAACACTTGTACCACCAAAACGATGCTTTCAATGGTATCGCCTGTCTTGTCGGCAAAAAGCAGGTTGGTAGCTTGCGCCATTGAGCAACGGCCACCTCGATGAACCAGTGGCCGATCAATGAACCCTGCCTGCTCCCATCGAAAAATGGGCAAATCGCTTGCTAAACCACTCTCCATCGTAGCGGTTCATTTCGCAACGCCGCCATAACCTCTTGGGCAATCATCTCAGCCGCTCGCGCCTGTGCCTCTACCGTTTGAGCGCCGATGTGCGGTGTGGCGATGACGCTCGGATGGCAGATCAATTCGCTCGCACCGGGAGGTTCCTGGGCAAAAACATCGAGGGCAGCGGCGGCGACTCGACCATCTTTCAGTGCCTGCAAAAGCGCACTTTCATCTACGATTCCCCCGCGCGCTGTGCAGACCAAGCGTAGGCCGGGTTTCATCTTGGCAAAAGCGGCTGCGTCCAAGAGATTTCGCGTTTCTTCGGTCAAAGGGACGTGGATAGAAACAAAATCGGAGCGCCTGAGGAGTTCGTCTAAAGCGCAAGGGGTCGCATTTGCTTGACGAATGACATCTTCAGGGATAAGCGGATCGTAGGCCAGGATGTGCATTCCGAAAGCAAGGGCACGGTGAGCCACTTCTCGCCCGATCCTGCCAAAGCCGATCAGGCCAAGCGTTTTCCCCTGAAGTTCTACCCCTTCAAGTTCTTTCTTCAGCCATTTTCCCTGCTTCATGGCGGCATCGGCGCGCGGAATGTCACGCGCCATGGCCAGCAGGAGACCGAAGGTCAATTCGGCAACGGCGACGGTCGTGGCCAGTGGTGCATTGACCACGATGATCCCCTGCTTCCGGGCCGCTTCCAGGTCAATATTGTCCACCCCTACCCCGGCCCGACCAATGACCTTGAGACGTGGGGCCTGGCTGAGCAAATCCGCCGTCACGCGCGTGCGTCCCCGCACAATCAGGGCATCGTAAGCCGGCAAGATAGCGCGCAGCTCTTCGGCGGAGATACCGCTACGGTCATCCACCTGTGCCTGGGCACGTAAAATTGCCTGACCGTTTCCTTCCAGGCCATCGGTAATCAGGATATTCCATTTCATTGGGGTTCCCTCCACAAAATCTCTCAGGTGTGTAGCATAATTTTTATTGCCCTCTCTCGACCTTTGGCGAGAGCCACGCGGAAGGCCTGACGGTATTCCGAGAGGGGAAAACGATGGGTGATCAGGCCGTCAATAGGCAGCTTGCCCTGACGAAAGAACTCAAAGACCCATTCGTAGGCATGTTTGCGTTCACCGTTCCAGGTATTGTAACCATGATGATAGGTGCCAACCAAGTTGACTTGGTGGTACCAGATCAGGGTCAGGTCAATCTTGGGCATAGGTGCCATGTGTGCGCCGATCATGACCACTGTGCCGCCGGCGCGCGCCCAGCGCAGCGCGTCATTGGTAGTGCGTGGATCGGCAACGCAGTCATAGATCATGTCGAAGCCGCCGACTACCAGGCCTTTGTTCAGGGGTGCGCTGAAGTATTTTCCGCCGCTGATCGCCGCAATCGCAGAATAGCCTTCTTTGCCCGTCAAAATGTGTCGCGCTCCTAACCTCTCAGCCATTTCTTGCTGATGCGGATAACGAGCAATGATGGTCACTTCGGCTTGCGGCACCAGGGCGCGAACGGTCATCAGGGTGAGCAGGCCGATGATGCCGGCGCCGATAATGAGCACCTTATCGCCCGGTCGCGGTGGATAGCGCATGACGCCATACATCGGGATTGAGAGGGGTTCGGTGAGCGCGGCCTGGTCATCATCGAGGAACGACGGCAGCGGATAAACCGCTGTCTCATGAGTGACATAGGTATCCCCGAAACCACCGCCAATCCCGCGCGGGCCTGGCAGCGATTTGTTCTCACATAGCTGATGGTTGCCCTCGGCACACTGCTTACAAAGAGAATCCAGCTCCAGCGTCTCACAATTGGCGCCGGCAAAGTGTGTATCCATAATAACGCGGTCGCCGACTTTGAAGCGGGTCACGCCCGGCCCCACTTCTTCAACGATGCTAACCGCCTCATGCCCCAGGTAGAAGCGCTCATTGGCCGGCAGGGCAGCCGGACCGATGGAGGGATCAGCATGGACATAAAGCAGGGAAAGGTCCGAGGCACAAATGCCGCATTGAATATTCCGCAGGCGCAACCAACGCGGTCCGGGAAGGGGTGGATCGGGAAGAGTGGCAACTCGGGCGGAAGAGAGTGGTGTCCAGACGAAATCGGGCCAGTGAGGGGTGATCAGCTTCGTCAGT
>JBKBPX010000048.1:0-17180 GCA_046292855.1 Anaerolineales bacterium | reverse complement strand
AATGGACTCATTTGCGCACGGCGATGAACATCTTCGCCTTCGCCATCATCCCGGTCATGTTCTCCGTGCACACCATCGTCTCCTGGGATTTCGCCATGGCAACGCGCCCCGGCTGGTCATCTACCATTTTCGGTCCCTATTTCGTGATCGGTGCGCTCCACTCAGGAATCGCCGCCGTAGTAGTGGTGTTAGGCTTCGTGCGGCGCATGAAGCATATGGACTATTTCGTCCGTCCCGAGCATTTTGATGGCCTCGGCAAACTGATGCTCATCGTCTCCATGGCCTGGGCCTACTTCTTTTTCAACGACTATATCGTCCAATGGTATGGTGGCGATAAATGGACACGCATACTCTTGGAATATCACGAGAGCGGGCCTTTGGGCTGGATATGGAGGCTCATGCTGATCTGCAATGTGGCCGTGCCCTGGCTCCTGCTCTGGAACCGCCGCGTGCGACGCACGCCCTGGTTGATGATGATCATCGGCATTCTGATCAACGTGGGAATGTGGGCAGAACGTTACGTGATCATCCCCATCTCGCTCACGATCAACCGTATGCCCTTTACCTGGCAAGAATATGTTCCGGGTATTGAAATCCAACTGGGGATCGGCACCTTGGCCTTTTTCATCCTGCTCTATATGATTGCCTCCCGGTTAATCCCACTGGTGCCGGTCTGGGA
Organism: Anaerolineales bacterium; assembly: GCA_046292855.1. Classification (GTDB taxonomy): domain Bacteria; phylum Chloroflexota; class Anaerolineae; order Anaerolineales; family Villigracilaceae; genus 630D-37. Next base: position 16,501 of record JBKBPX010000048.1, on the reverse strand, counting down.
AATCCAAGAAGGACAGATGGCGCACTCCCTGGAGCGAGTCGGAAAAGCCTATGTCCCGGTAGTGAAGGAAATGGAGTGAGGAGGTAAGGATGAGCGAGACCACCTTTTTAGCCCTCTTTTCGGATATTGACCCGGCGGCAGAGGCAGTCGCCCACCTGAAAGAGAGCGGGGTGCGCGAGGAGCAGATCAACGTGATCTCCGGCATCCCCTTTACCGGGCCGATGCTCGGACGCCCTCATCAATGGACAAATGTGCCCCGTCTGGCTCTAGGAGGGGCGATCGTTGGATTCTTGGCCGGCCTATTGCTAGCTGGCTACACGCCGCAACTTTACCCAATTTATACCGGTGGGCAGCCGCTGGTTCCAATCCCGCCAAGCTTGATCGTGCTCTTCGAGACGACTATGCTGGGGATGCTCCTTGCCACTTTCTTGGGCGTTTTCCTGGATAGCTACTTCCCGGCCTATCGTCCTATGGAATATGTGCCCGAAATCAGCGACGGGAAAATCGCGGTGCTTTTCCGCTGTACCGAAGAGGAAAGTGCAAAATGGGCAGAGGCTTTGAAGAACTTTGGAGCTGAATCGGTGACCCCGGTGGAGGCAGTGACGCTATGAACTTCGACTGGTACAAACGGCTTTTCCTGGTTTTTGCAGTGGTTGGGGTGCTACTTGCCCTCACGCTTCTCTTCACATATGATGTGATCAAAATTGACTGGATCAGCTTCATGGAAATCCAGCCCTCATATAAATGGAACGAGAACCCGCTGCCGGTGCCGCCGCGTGCGGTGCCAATAGACGGCCCAGTGGCTATCCCTAACATGGGTGCGCCTACCAACCCGGTCCCGGCAGATGCCGTTTCGATTGCGCGCGGGCAGCAACTATATGCCATCCATTGCGCCATGTGTCACGGACCACAGGGGTTGGGAAATGGGACAATTGCCGCTTTCCTGGCGAACAAACCGTCCAATCTCACATTGGACCTTGTACAGAGTAAAAGCGATGGCGCGCTCTTTCTCACGATCACCAACGGGGTGACCGGCCGTATGCCTGCTCTGAACGAGAACCTGACCCCACGTGAGCGTTGGGATATTGTCAACTTCCTGCGCACCCTGAAGCAGCAACCCTAAGGAGCCGGCTATGCGTGATGACGTTCAAAAACTCATTTACGGCATTCTTGCCGGATTCGTCGTCTTGATCGTGGTCTGGATCGCTTATGTGTACGTGAGCGCATGCGGATTCTCGCTCACCTGCAAAAAAGCAGCCTCCCTGCCTCCTTTGACCCCGATCCCCACCCTCATCCCGGCGACCCTGCCGGCACCCCAGCGTGCCGCTGGTGGAGAGTTCAATAAGTGCCAAATCGCAGCAGTAAACTTGATTGGCGCCTGGGTCTCGGCTGGCTATCCGGAAAACGATCCGTTTACCTTTACCGATATAAAGGGCCGCACCTGCCAGGCAACGTTCTATAAAGACGTACAGCCCCTCTTTGTAGAATCGAACATCTGGTATCCAGGCTCCCAAGGATGTAGTTCCTGCCATTATGCGGATGTGACCAAATCCATTATGAACTTGGATTTGAGCACCTATGCCGGCATTCTGGCCGGTTCCGGCCGGGCGAATGGCGAACCGAAGGGGAAGGACATCCTGGGCGGCGGAGTTTGGGAACAATCCCTGCTCTACCAGATGCTCTATGCACCAAATGGGCAGACTCCGATTGGACGCCCGGCTATGCCTCTTGGCCGACCGCCCAGCGTTCCGGCCGAAGGTCCGGTGATTTACGCTGGTCAGGTGATCACAACGGTCAGCGCAGAGACAGCTCCCACCAGCACGCCGATGCCCTAGTGCTCCGTCCATTTATCTTTCCGTCCGCCATGGGGATATCCTGTCCGCCAGCAACGCTTGGGTTGGTAGCAAGGCATCCGCATCCGAGACGGATGCGCTCCCAGCTGTGTAGCTGCCTAAAGCCAGATACACAAAATCAAAAGTGGATGAAGCGCTAGCGAAATCTTAGGAAAGGCTTCTGGAATCACCGGAAGCCTTTCCTATATGCGCGCAGACCTTCTGGTAGAATCACGATGCTATGCATCAAAAACGCCTAGCGCTCTTTCCCGTTTCTATCGCCATTGTAGATAATCAGCTGAGCCTGCAAGGACATCCTCTCCAAAATCTAGCCGAGGAGTACGGCACGCCCCTTTACATTTACGATGCTGCGACCATCGAGCATCGGCTTGATTGCTACCTGGAGGCGCTCAGACGGCACTACCCCGCCCCTTTCTCCATTACATACGCTGGCAAAGCCTATCTTGCGCCCCTGCTGGTAAAGCTGTTGGCTTTCTATGGGGTGTGGGTTGATTGTAGTAGTGGTGGTGAGATTTTGGCTACGCGAAAATCATCTCCCGCCATCCCTATCCTCCTCCACGGCGTCAACAAGAGTCCCTTCGATCTTGACCTTGCCATCCGCCACGCCCAAGTGATCGTTGTGGATAACCTGAGCGAACTCCGTCGCCTGATCCAAAAACATGCCGTTGGCGAACATCTCCCTTCGCTTTGGCTGCGTTTTCAACCCGGCATCTCTGCCCATACCCATGCCCATATCCAGACCGGTCACCCGACAAGCAAATTTGGCATGCCGGCGGAAGAAATCCTCGAAGCAGTAAGGCTCGCCAAACACAACGGTTTGGTCATCGAAGGCCTTCACTTTCATCTTGGTTCACAACTACGCGAAATCGCGCCGCTCCAGGCGGCCATTGCGCAGGCGCTTGATCTGGCCAGCACAATCCCCTGGCCACAAGAATGGCACTTCTCCCCCGGTGGCGGTTGGGGCGTGCCTTACCACGAGGATGATCTACCCTGGCCATCTATCGAAGAATACGTGGCCGCGATTGCCCAGCAAATCGCAAAAGAGGCAAAGAACCGCCACCTGCCTTTCCCCCACCTCCATCTAGAGCCTGGACGCAGCATAATTGCACCGTCCGGCATTGCCATCTACCGCATTGGAACGATCAAGCGCCGTCCCGAACGCACTTGGCTCCTGGCAGATGGCGGCTTGGCCGATAATCCCCGCCCGGCCCTTTACGGTGCGCGCTATACCGCTCTGCCTGTGCAGTCACCATTTCGCCCCTGGGAAGAGCGCGTCTGGATTGGGGGACCTTATTGCGAATCGGGTGATGTGCTCCTCGAAGACCTGCCCTTCCCCAGGATCGAGGAAGGCGAATATATTGCCATTCCGGTCAGCGGCGCCTATCAGCTGAGTATGGCCAGTAACTACAACGGCGCACACCGCCCGGCCGTGTTATGGATCGAGAACGGGAAGGTCACGCTTAGCCAAGAACGCGAAAGAAAAGCCTGGTGGGGAGAATAAGAGCAGGAAAATCTCACGCCGCGCCTTGGAATTGACACTTTCTCCTCCCTGTGATACACTTACCCTCGCAACTCATCCAGAGAGGTGGAGGGACCGGCCCGATGAAACCTCGGCAACCAGGCGCCAAACGCCCAGGTGCCAACTCCGGCAGAGTGACGGCAAAACGCTGTCAGCTCTGGAAGATGAGCAGGATGGGCAGAATGTTTCCGCCGGCCTCTCTTTCCAGAGAGGCTATTTTGTTACCTGGAGTTCCCTATGACTCGCAAATACACCAATCGCCGCTACCTGGATGCCCTGGAAGAGCGCGTATTAATCTACGACGGCGCCATGGGCACGAATCTGCAAAAAATGAACTTGAACGCCGAGCACTTCGGCGGTGAGCGCTATGTGGGATGCAACGACTACCTGGTCATCACCTATCCCCAAGCCGTAGAGACAGTCCACCGTTCCTTCTTAGAAGTCGGCGTGGATGTGATAGAGACCAACACCTTCCGTTCCAACCGCATCACGCTGAGTGAATACGGCTTGGCCGATCGGGTGATCGAAATCAACCGCGCTGCGGCCGCCCTGGCACGCCGCTTAGCAGACGAATACGCCGCAAAAACCGGCCAACCGCGCTTCGTCGCCGGCTCGATCGGCCCCAGCGGCAAATTGCCCTCCGCCGATGACCCGGAACTCTCCAACATCACCTTCGATGAGCTGGCCGATGTCTTCCGGGAACAGGCGGTAGGATTGATCCAGGGCGGAGTGGATGTGCTCCTAATCGAAACCTCGCAGGATATTCTCGAAGTCAAGGCCGCCATCCACGGCATTCAACGCGCCTTCGAGGAGAGCGGCATCTGGCTGCCCATCCAGGCTCAGGTCACACTGGACACCACCGGGCGAATGTTGCTGGGTACAGATATCCAGGCCGCGCTGACCATCCTGGAGGGCTTGCCCATTGACGTGATCGGCCTGAATTGCTCCACCGGCCCGGAACACATGCGCGAACCCATCCGCATTCTCGGCGAACAATCCCGCTTGCCGGTTTCCTGTATTCCCAATGCCGGTCTGCCGCTCAATGTTGATGGTCAGGCAATTTACCCGCTGGAACCTGAACCCTTTGCCGAAGCCCTGGTGGAATTCGTGGAAAAACACAACATCAGCGTGGTAGGAGGCTGCTGCGGCACAACGCCGGCTCATCTGAAATTGCTGGTCGAGAAGCTGCGCGGTCGTCCTCACCCACCGCGCCCGATCCTTTCCCTGCCGCGTTTGGCCTCGGCGATCCAAGCCATGCCCATGCGTCAGGACCCGCCGCCCATGCTCATCGGCGAGCGTTGCAACGCCCAGGGAAGCCGCAAATTCAAGCAACTGCTCCTGGCCGAAGATTACGATGGCATCCTGGAGCTAGCGCGCGAACAGGTGAACAACGGCGCTCATGCCCTGGATATTTCCACCGCGCTCACCGAACGTGCGGACGAAGCCGAACTGATGCGTAAGGTGGTAAAGAAGCTTTCTATGGGCGTAGAAGTGCCGTTAGTTATTGATACCACCGAGGTCGAAGTGCTCGAAGTGGCGCTCAAGACTGCACCAGGCCGCTGCCTGATCAACTCCACCCATCTTGAAGGTGGACGCGCCAAGGCCGACCGCGTCTTCCGCCTGGCCAAGGAGCACAACGCCGCCGTGATCTGCTTGACGATTGATGAACAAGGCATGGCCAAGACGCGTGAACGGAAGCTGGAAGTGGCGAAACGCATCTATGAAATCGCCGTAGGCGAGCACGGCCTTTCCCCTGACTCCCTGGTCTTCGATGCCCTCACTTTTACCCTGGCCACCGGCGATCCAGAATTCGCCAATTCCGCCATCGAGACCCTGGAGGGTATTCGGCTGATCAAGCAGAACTTGCCCGGCGTGCTGACTTCGCTCGGGGTGAGCAACCTGTCCTTTGGTCTAGCACCGCATGCCCGTCCCGTCCTGAACTCGGTCATGCTCTATCATGCCGTGCAGGCCGGCCTGGATATGGCCATCATCAACCCGGCGCATGTCACGGCTTATGCGGATATTCCCGCTGAAACCCGTGAGCTGGCCGAAGACCTGATCTTCAATCGCCGTCCCGATGCACTGCAGCGCTATATTGAGTACTTTGAGAAAGCCGAGCCGCAAGCCGGTGAAGCGACCGTTGACCCGACAGCTGGCATGGCGCCGGAACAACGCCTGTATTGGCGCGTCGTCCATCGCCACAAAGAAGGTGTGGAGGCGGAGATTGACGAAATCATCGCCAACAGCCTCGCCCAAGATAGCGGTGACCGCCCACTCGGGGAGCGCCGTCACGCCGCCGCCGTTCACATCCTGAATACCGTCCTCCTGCCCGCCATGAAAGAAGTGGGGGATAAATTCGGCGCTGGCGAGCTGATCTTGCCCTTTGTGCTGCAATCCGCCGAGGTCATGAAGCGCGCCGTGGCTCACCTCGAAACCTACCTGGAGAAAAAAGAGGGGGTGAGCAAAGGGCGCATCGTCCTGGCAACCGTCTATGGCGATGTACACGACATTGGCAAAAACCTGGTTAAGACCATCCTGGCCAACAACGGTTACGAGGTCATTGACTTAGGGAAACAGGTGCCGGCCGAGAGAATCATCCAGACTGCGGTAGAAACCCAGGCAACCGCCATCGGACTCTCGGCACTGCTGGTGAGCACATCAAAGCAAATGCCACTCATTGTCAATGAGTTGCATCGGCGCGGCCTGCAGTTCCCGGTCCTGATCGGCGGCGCGGCCATCAATCGGCGCTTTGGCCGGCGCATTCTCTTCACCGAGAACGGCCAGCCCTATACTCCCGGCGTCTTCTACTGCAAAGATGCTTTTGAAGGGTTGGAAACGATGGACGCATTAATTGACCCGCAGCAACGGGAACGCCTCCTCGACCGCATCCTGCGGGAAGCCGAAATGGAAATTGGGCGTCTCACCTCGACCCGCAGCCCCGCTGCCCGTCCCCGATCCGCAGTGGTGCCGCAGCCGCTTTCGCCGCTCCCGCAAAAGTGGGGGCCGCGCGTCGTGCGGCAAATGCCCTTGGAAATCGTCTTCCAACACCTTGCCAAGAACGAGCTTTTCCGCCTTTCCTGGGGGGCCAAAAATGCACATGGAGAAGAATGGGAGCGCCTGCGCGCCGAATTCGAGGAACGCCTGGCGCGGATGCAGAAAGAGGCCCTGCGCCACGGTTGGCTGAAACCCCAGGGCGTCTATGGCTACTGGCCCTGTCAATCCGAAGGCGATGACCTGATCATCTATGATCCGTCCACCTTACAATCGTCGTCGCCGGAAGAACTGGTGCGCTTCACTTTCCCACGCCAGCCAGATCAGGAACACCTATGTCTGGCGGATTATTTTGCCAGCATAGATTCCGGCCAATTCGATGTCGTCGCCTTCCAGGTCGTAACGGTCGGCGCCAGGGCGACAGAGCGCTTTGAGCAACTTCAGGCAGAAGGCAACTACTCTGAAGCCTACTTCTTCCACGGGTTAGCCGTGCAAACCGCCGAAGCGACTGCGGAATACCTGCATCGTCATATCCGCCGTGAACTTGGGCTCGCTGAAGGACAGGGCAAACGCTACTCCTGGGGCTATCCGGCTATCCCTGACCTGGAGGATCATCGCAAAGTCTTCGACCTATTGCCCGCCGAGAGGGAACTTGGCATGTCGCTGACGGTAGCCTATCAGCTAGTGCCGGAGCAATCTACCGCCGCCATCATTGTTCACCACCCCCAGGCGAAATACTACAGTGTCGGCGAAAGTCGCGTCGAGCAGCTGATGCGGCCGAGCGATTCTTAGACGATTTGACCATCAGACCATCCGATTATCGGACTATTTCACCACTCAACGGAGTCGCATCTATGTCTTCTCATCCCTTCTTAGTGTTTCTCGATCAAACAAATTCTCCCCTCCTGGCCGATGGGGCTATGGGGACGATGCTCCATGCACAAGGCATCCCTTTCGAACATTGTTTTGACGCCTTAAACTTGGAGCAGCCGGAGTTGGTACTGAATATCCACCGGCAGTATGTTCAGGCCGGAGCACGTCTGCTGCTGACGAACACCTTCGGCGCTAACCGCTACAAACTGGGGCGACATGGATTGGCAGATCGGGTCGCCGAAATCAATCAAGCGGGTGTGACGTTGGCACGTCGCGCCGCCCAGGAAGGGAAGGAGCAGGTCTTTGTAGGCGGGGATGTCGGCCCATTAGGAGTACGCATAGCTCCCTATGGCCGTGTGCGCACAGAAGAAGCGCGGCGCGCCTTTGCTGAACAGATTCAAGCCCTAGCCCAGGCCGGTGCCGATCTAATCGTCATTGAGACAATGAGCGACCTGAACGAGATTCGCCAGGCGGTTGAAGCCGCACGTCAGAGCTGTGATTTGCCGGTGGTTGCTTCCCTGACTTTCACCCGCGATGATCGCACTCTGTTAGGGGACGATCCGAGCAATGCGGCGCGCCTGCTCAGCGAAGCCGGTGTAGATGTCATCGGGATCAATTGTTCAGGTGGCCCAGCACAAGTTTTGCGCATTTTGAAGCAAATGCGCTCCGCCGCGCCCGAGGCACGTTTTTGGGTCAAGCCCAATGCTGGCTGGCCGGAGCAGGTCGGTGGACGCATCATGTACCCTGCTGATCCGGGCTACTTCGGTGAATACGCTCTGGCATTCTGTCAGGCCGGGGCACGGGTGGTAGGAGGTTGCTGCGGCACGACTCCGGCACATATCGCCGCCATGCATGAATCACTGAACCGCTTTCCCCAAGGATGCACCACCTCACAAATTGAATGGGTGCCTCCTAAGGAGGAACTCGGCCCGGCGGAAGAATCTCCATCTCGGCTGGCCCAGAAGCTAGCAGAAGGTCGTTTTGTGATCTCGGTCGAGATGGAACCGCCACGCGGCCTGGCCACCCAAAAATTGGTGGCCGCGGCCAGCCTGCTCCAAGAGGCCGGAGCCGATGTAATCAACGTCTCCGATACGCCCATGGCGCGCATGCGCATGTCGGCCTGGGCTGTCTGCGATGTGATCCAGCGTCAGGTAGGCATTGAGACCACGCTTCACTTTCCCACGCGAGGCCGCAACTTGCTGCGAGTTCAGGGGGATTTATTAGCGGCCCATGCGCTGGGAATCCGCAACGTCTTTGTCGTCATGGGGGACCCAACCGCCATCGGCGACTATCCGGAAGCGGCGGATAATTACGATTTGGTGCCTTCCGGCCTGATCAAACTCATCAAACAGGGCTTTAATCTTGGGGTAGACCATTCCGGCGTGAGCATTGGCCAGCCGACCCAGTTTTTCGTCGGCGCCGCTCTGAATCTGGTAGCGGCAGAGCCAGAGCAAGAAATAAAGAACCTGCGCCGCAAAGTCAAAGCGGGCGCTGATTTTTTCATTACCCAGCCGATCTATCGCGCCGAGGACGGAGAGCGTTTTCTGGAAACATACGCAAAAACCTATGGGCATCTGGATAAACCGGTGCTGGTGGGGGTCTTGCCATTGGTCAGCCTACGCCACGCGCGCTTTTTGCACCACGAAGTGCCCGGCATTTTCATTCCGCAGGAGATACAGGATCGCCTAGAGCGCGCTGGCCAGGATGCCGCACAAGCAGGAGTGGAAATCGCAGTGGAACTCATCGAAAAGATCAAAAACTGGGCACAAGGCATTTATCTGATGCCTCAATTCAAGCGCTTCGATTTGATTGCCGAGATCATCGAAGCGATAAAGCGTGAGGAGCCGGAGCAATGGCAGAGCAAGTTTTGAGATCGCAAAAGAAAGGTTCCCTGTGTTTTTCCTCCCAGGCACAAGCCAGAGCAGATTATACGCATCCGCTGAGACACTGCATCCGATGATCTGGCAGGAGGCCGAATTCTCACGGGGATAGAGAAAAGTCGAGAGCCACCCCTGTAGCCTAGATAAAAGGCGAGCACGGGCAAATTGTCAGGGTTGCTAGCGGTGATAAGTGGTTGCCCGGCTCGCCCTATGTTTGGTGCTTAAGAGTTTTCAAGAGGCCAATTTGGCAGCTTCGATCTAGCTAGAATACCCATCTGCTCAGTTCTTTCTCATACCCACCCCTTGTCATCGCACCAGTTCCAACTGCGGCGGGACAGAGACTTCGTAGTTTTCCTCGTCATTGTAGCGGATGATACCATCAAATGTGCCACCAATCTCGACAGTGTAGCCGATGATCTGCGTATGATAAGCATCCGTGTTGGCGGTGCCGAGCAAGACGATAGGCGAAGCGGGCGCCAAAATAGTACCCGTTAGTAACTGGTCGCTGGTGCCATTAATGCGAATCTCGCTGTTGTTTGTCATTGGGAAGTAGATCAACAGTCCTTTGAAAGGTCCACTGGTGGGGGCGGACAAGTGCAAGGCCTCATTGCCGTTCCAGCGAATATAACCCGATTGCATTACAATGACTACGTCGTTGCCGGTCAAGGTGTCATTGCCATTCAGGGTGAAGTTGCCGTTGACGCAATACACGCCAGGCTGCAACTGGGTTACGCCGCTGGGTGGGAAACTACCATTCCAGGTTCCAGGGCTGAGCGTATTGCCGCTTCTGACAGCTGCTCCGTTGCAAACCGGATTGGGCAGATTTTCAGGGGGATAGGGGACCTGCGGAGCGTTATAGGTGATTCCGGGGCCAACTAGCTGTGGACAGGATCTCGCTGCCACCATAGTGATATTCGGGGTGCTCAAGTTAGGCGTACCGTTGCTGGTAAACCCGCAATCGGTGGACGAGTTGACGAAGATCCCTCCGCCAGTTGTGGTAACACGCGGGTTGCCATGCATCCAGAACGTGGCGGCACCGGTTGGCTTTAGCGCAACAATGGCGTTGCCGAATACCATTGGCGATATCGTTGCAGGCTTGGCGCGCACGATCGCCTCAACACAGTTATTCACCTCCCTGATCCCGACAACGCTGCCAAAATAGGTTTGCACACGGCTGCGAATTAGAACTTGGATGTACTCATCATTCCCCGCATAGGGACCTGCTTGCCCATTGCAGCCAGCAGCCGGAGGGTTGTTCACGATTAATTCCGTATCCGGGCCGGGAGAGATGCCATTTGTGGCTGCACGGATGATAGCGGCTTGTTGCCAATCTTGATTTTTAATCTTAGCCAGCGCTGCGGCCAGTGCGGCCGCATCTGCCGCCGATTGCGTATTGCGGCGATTAAGATATACATTGCCGGTGTCTACCGCCAATGCAGTCATTCCAATCAGAGCAGCCATGGCAATGGCAATCAAGATGAGTGCTTGACCCCGAAAATAGCGCGACATGTCAACCTCCTGAGCTTCTCCAAATCGGTTATAACTTCTCCCTATGTATAGCATATCACGAAATAAGATAACTACATATTGCACAATCCTGACAAATGACGACCGCTGGGGGTGGATTGAGGGTGGTCTTATAGTCTTATAGTCTTATGGTCTTATGGTCTTATAGTCTTATGTGGTAGGGCTAAGCCAGGATTGGTCGTATCAGGCTCCGCCCGGCGCAATCACTATACGACTATGAGACCCTCAAACTATACGACTATCATGGCCAATATTGCAGACAAAACTCGGCCTTACAGGCTATCAGAGCGATCAGAGTTCGTCTATAATTGTAACAAAGAATATGTCAGCAGTTGAAGAGATCAAAGCTCGACTTTCGATAGTGGATATCGTTTCCGAGAGCGGTGTGAAGCTGCGCAAATCGGGCAAGACGTATATCGGATTTTGCCCGTTCCACCAGAATACGCGCACGCCCGCCTTTGTCGTCTGGCCAGAGACGGGGACTTGGCGCTGCTTCGGCCAGTGCAACGAGGGAGGAGATGTTTTCAAGTTCGTGATGAAGAAAGAAAACATTGATTTTGGTGAAGCGCTCCGCCGTCTCGCCATGCGCGCAGGGGTGACTCTGGAACAATACGTTTCGCCGCGCGAGCAAGCCGAAAAGGAAGCATATGAGCACCTGCGCGCCCTCTTGGAGGAAGCGGTCATTTTCTACCATACCCAACTTCAGCAGAATCCAATTGCTCAGACTTATTTGCAAGAAAAACGCCGACTGCGCCCGGAAACGATCGAAGCATTCGGCCTGGGATACGCCCCCCCCGGTTGGGAGACCACGCTGCAATATTTCTTGAAGCGCGGCTATGGCGAAGATGATTTGATCGCTGCCGGGTTGGTGAGCGTAAGGGAAGAAGGAGTACGCCGCATCTTTGACCGTTTCCGCCATCGCATCATGATCCCAATCCGCAATGAGCAGGGGCGTATCGCCGGCTTCGGCGCACGGGCACTGGAAGCGGATGATCAGCCCAAGTTCCTGAATTCCCCAGAAACGCCCCTTTTCAGCAAAGGTCGCTTGCTATATGGCCTGGAGCGGGCACGCAGAGCGATCCGCATCGCCGATCAGGTGGTGATTGTCGAAGGATACTTCGATGTGATTGCCCTGCATCAGGCCGGCTTTGAGAACGTTGTTTCACCGATGGGCACAGCTCTGACCGAAGACCAGCTGCGCCTGCTCAAGCGCTTCACGCGGCGCATCGTGTTGGCGCTAGACCCAGATGTGGCCGGACAAAAAGCAGTGTTGCGCGGTCTGGAAGCGGCCCGGCAAGCAATGGATCGGGAAGCAGAAATCGCCTTTGACCCGCGCCGCATGATGCACTTTGAAAGCCATCTCCAGGCAGATTTGCGCGTGGTCACCCTGCCAGAAGGCCATGACCCTGACGAGTTGGTGGCAGAAGATGCTTCGGCCTGGCCGCGCCTGATCGAGAAAGCACGCCCGGTGGTGCTATACGTGATGGAAACGCTCGCCGAAGGGCGCAATCTGGATGATCCAAAGGTAAAAAGCGAGATCGCAAATCAGGTTTTACCCCTGATTAACGAGGTCGCCAATCCTGTAGAACGCGACACCTATCGGCAAGCCCTGGCACGATTGTTACGGGTGGACGAACGCGTCTTTATCGGCAGCGGAGCTAAAGGTAGAGCAGGATTCCGGCCCAGGAAAATGCCCGAGGCCGCAGAAACGCCAGGGAAGGGCACCCCGCCTGCGGCCATCGCGCCGCGCGGCTTTCGCCCAATGGAATCCTACTGTTTGGCCATTCTGGTCCAGCATCCGCACCTGCTCTATCGCCTGGATCGGTTGCTACAGGAACAAGAACTCACGCCACTGAATGCGGAAGATTTCGAGTATACTGATCATCGTCAGATATTTGCGCTCTTGCGACAGGCGATCAATCAGGACGCGATGGAGTACCGCTCTTATCTTTGGGCCCATATTCCGGGCGCGTTGGAGGAGCGCTTGCAAGAATTGGAGAAAATTACGATCCAGGAAAAGTTGGAAGACCGCCTTCTGGAAGAGTTGGCACGAAACGTGATCCACCTGCGCAGACGATTATTCAAGGAGAATTTAGGACAATTGCGATACCTGCAAGAAGATGCTGAAAAAGAGGCGGATGAGCGTTTGAACATTTATCGGCAGATGGTGCGTGATTATGCTCAATTGCTGCGCCACTTAGATATGGCATCTCAACGTTTAACTATGGTGAAATAATGAATGAGAAAACCCCCGAAGAACTTGAAGGCGAAGAAAAATTCGTGCCCCAGGGAACGGAAAGATGGAGTGGGGAAGCGGACGAGGGCTGGCTCGATCTCGAGGACGAATTGCTAGAGGAAGCGCTCCAGGAAGACCCGGTGCGCCTCTATTTGCGCGAGATTTCCCAGGTGCCTTTGCTCACCGCAGATCAGGAATTCCGTCTGGCAGCGCGATTGGAGGGGGAACGCGTCTTGCACCGCTTGCCACAAGGCGCACCTATCCGCCAATTCGTCCAGTTAGGAGAGCAGATACTCCAATTATGGCAGGGATGCACACAGGCACAAGCGGCATCGCCACAGCTTGAGCTGGTGCTGGCCGAGGCGCTGGCGCTCCAGAAGACATGGCAGGATGAGCTGCCTTCTTACGTTTATGCCTGGCTGGAGGGACTGCCCCGTCCCAAAGGAGCAGAATGGGGGGAACAGGCTATACGCCTCTACGACTTGTTCATCCACTTTTACTTACTCCCAGAAGAAACCGCCACCTGGCTCTTAGAATGGACAAAAAAGCGCATTCGTCCCCCTGCCCTGAGCACCTTGCGGAAACATTTACCGGACGAGAAACGCCTGGAAACTCATCTCGCAGAGACGAAAGCACGCGCCGAAGATGCCTATCAAATGCTGATTCGGGCAAATCTGCGCCTGGTAGTGAGCGTGGCGCGGCATTACATTGGGCGTGGGCTGCCGATCCTGGATTTGATTCAGGAAGGGAATTTGGGGCTGCTGCGCGGCATCGAACGCTTCGACCCGCATAAAGGATACCGCTTGAGCACTTATGTCACCTGGTGGATTCGGCAGGCCATGGGCCGCACCCTGGCTCAACAGGCACGGTTAATTCGCCTACCTGTCCATCTCTTTGAGCTGACCGCGCGCCTCTCAAAAATCCAGCGCCAGTTGACCCAAGAATTGGGACGTGAGCCAACCCCGGAAGAGATCGCCCTGGAAATGGATTTCCTTTCCGCAGAGGATGCGCAGGAAATTCGCCGCGCACGCCTGGAAAACCGTCCCTTGCCCGCCGGATTACGCCAACGGCTGAATCAGGCCATCTACAAAGTAGAGGAACTGATGCACGCTAGCGAAGAGATGCCTTCTCTCGATGTCAATGTGGGCAATAACGAAGATTCTCTGTTGGAAGATTTCGTCGAGGATGAAAACGCAGCAGAGGCACTTGATGAGGCCGCGCGTCGCATGTTACGCGAACAAATCCAACGCGCCTTTGACGTCCTGACAGAACGTGAACGTCAGGTGTTGGAATTGCGCTATGGGCTAATTGACGGGGTTGAACACACCCTGGAAGAGATCAGTCGTTACTTCAACATTACCCGCGAACGGGTGCGGCAGGTGGAGGCACGGGCGCTCCGCAAGCTACGACATCCCCTGCGCAGCAAATATTTGAGAGATTTTTTGGGGTAAAGACGGCGGAGGGCGGACCGCGGACGGGGGACGGCGGACGGTAGATTGTCACCCCTCTTTGTGAAATGTGACACGTTTGCAGGCAAAAATGCGCTGGCTGTGTTATACTTTAGCCGTGCTATTTCTCCCTGGAGGAACTTCGATGCTCCTTGAATATGTTGCCATTGCCATTCTGATCGCGCTGGCAACCGTGATCGCGGTGCTGGCAGTAGCCATGGGGGAACTTTTCGGACCAAAACGGAGAACATCAGTAAAAGCAGAACCATATGAATCGGGTATGCGGCCAATTGGCCCCGGCACACGGCAAATGCCGGTGCGCTTCTACCTGATTGCGATGCTGTTCATCCTGTTCGATATCGAAGTGGTATTTCTTTTGCCCTGGGCAGTTGTTTTCCGTCAATTAGGATTATTTGGGCTGGTGGAGATGCTGATCTTCATCGCCATTTTATTGGCAGGCTATTTCTATGCCTGGAAGAAGGGAGCGTTAGAATGGGAGTAGAGCAGAAACTTGGGAATATGGGCATCGTCACAACCACATTGGAGCAGGCCGTAAATTGGGCACGCACCAATGCCATGTGGCCGATGCTTTTCGGTCTGGCCTGCTGCGCAATTGAGATGATGGCCGCGCAGGCTTCTAATTACGATATGAGCCGTTTCGGCATGGAACTCATGCGCGCCTCGCCGCGTCAATCAGACTTGATGATCGTGGCCGGGCGCGTTTCGCGCAAAATGGCACCCGTGCTGCGCCGTCTCTACGATCAGATGCCTGAACCAAAATGGGTCATCGCGATGGGAGACTGCGCTTCTTGCGGTGGCGTCTTTAACAACTATGCTATTGTCCAGGGAGTAGATGAAGTGGTGCCGGTGGATGTGTATGTGGCCGGCTGTCCCCCGCGCCCGGAAGCATTGATCCACGGCATTATCACGCTACACGAGAAGGTGCGTGGCGAAAAATTCATCTCTAAACGGTGAGGAAGTCTCATGGACGCGCCTCTTCCCCCACTCCTTCAATCTGTGCAGGGACGCTTCCCCGTGCAGGTAGAGACTTTTCGCGCTGAGGTTCACCTGCTGGTCGAAGCCGAGCATCTGGTTGAGCTGCTCAAGTATTTAAAAGAGCAGGGCTTTGAAATGCTTTCCACCCTGACCGCCGTGGATTACTGGCCGCAGGAAAAGCCACGCTTCCACGTGATCTACCAACTGCTCTCCTTGTCAGGCAATCTGCGGCTTCAGGTACGTGTCCCGGTGCCAGCCGCCAACCCCAGCCTGCCAACGATAAGCGGCATCTATGCTAATGCCAACTGGCGCGAACGCGAGGTCTGGGATATGTTCGGCATTCGCTTTGAGGGGCACCCCGATCTGCGGCGCATCCTCATGCCAGCCGATTGGCAGGGACACCCCTTGCGCAAAGATTATCCCCTGGGCTATGAGGAGCCACAATTCTCGTTCAACTTTGAAGAGATCAACCGGCGCAAGCCGTATGCCAAAGAGTGAGGCAGAGTCGCCATGACGCAGATTCAAGAAATGACTCTAGATGAAATCCGTCACCTGGTCAGCGAGCGCGCCGTGCAGGGCGAAACAGTCGTCCTGAACATGGGACCGCAGCATCCTTCTACGCATGGGGTGCTCCGCCTGATCTTGGAACTGGATGGCGAAATCATCGTCAACGTGGTTCCGGATATCGGCTTTCTGCACACCGGAATCGAAAAGAACATGGAGGCCAAGACCTACCAGAAGGCGGAAGTGATGACCGATCGCCTGGATTACCTTAACACGGTAGGGAACAACTTGGCCTACGTGATGGCAGTGGAAAAATTGCTCGATCTGGATGTTCCGCCGCGCGCTCAGGCAATTCGCGTCATCCTGACCGAACTCCAGCGTATCGCCTCGCACCTGGTCTGGATCGGCACCTCGGCGCTTGACCTGGCCGCCATGTCGGTCTTCCTTTACGCTTTCCGCGAGCGCGAAATGATCCTGGACATCTTCGAGATGTGCTCCGGTCAGCGCATGATGACCACCTACTTCCGCCCTGGAGGGCTATGGCGCGATGTGCCGGTCGAATTCGAAGACGCGGTGCGCAACTTTATCCGTATTTTCCCGCGCCGGGTGGACGAATACGAGGCCCTGCTCACGAAGAACCCCCTTTTCCTGGATCGCACGGTCGGGATCGGCAA
>JBKBPX010000047.1:0-17570 GCA_046292855.1 Anaerolineales bacterium | reverse complement strand
CGCTGGCGGATGGGAGGTCCGCATTCCCAGGATTCTCGCTTCTTGGCGGACGGGACGTCCACGTTCCCAGGATTCTCACTTCTGGGCACCAAGGCGGTTCTTTGGCAGGCCGCATCAAGTTCAATAACGCCAAAAGATAAATGGACAGAGCGCTAGCCTCCCGTCACCTGCGGCTGACTTTTGCCACTTTGGCCTGACAGAGTGCGATCAAATCGCGGGGATTGAGACGAATGTTTAAGCCGCGCTGCCCTCCAGAGACGTGGATGCTTTCCCATTCCAGGGCGCTCTCATCCACGACGACCTGAAATCCTTTATTCAGCAAAGCCAGGGGCGAAATGCCTCCTGCCTGGAGTCCGGTAAGCGCTTCGGCTTCGCGTTCGGTGGGTAGGTATACTTTTTTCTCCCCCAATGTGGAAGCCAACGCCTTCAAGTCTACTTCGCTATCACCTGGGACAACGACGAGCAATGGCTTGCGCAGGGATTGGCGACGGATCACAATTGTTTTGAATACGCGGCCGGCAGGCACCCCGAGCAGGTTAGCTATCTCCTGCGCGCCGAGCTTTTCGGCGGGCAATTCGAAGGCTTCGTGTGGAATTTTGCGCGCTTCTAGCAAACGGATCACATTATTCTTAATCATGACTCTACTGCAAAAAGGTCATTTTACCACCCGCCGTCCGCCATCTGCCGTCTGCGGTCTGCCGTCCGCCATCTATTCCCCACCCCACCCTCTACCGTCTATAGTATAATCCAAACGCTATGAAACTTTCTGTCATCATTCCCGTCTACAATGAAGTTGCCAGTATTGAAGAAATCGTGCGGCGCGTGCAGGAGACAAAACGCGCCTTCGAGATCGTGATCGTGGATGATGGTTCTACAGACGGCACCCGTGATGTGCTTCGGCGCCTCGATGGAAACGGAAACATACGGGTGCTATTTCACGAAAAAAATCGTGGTAAGGGCGCAGCAATTCGCAGCGGATTGCAGGTGGCACAGGGCGATGTGCTCCTGATCCAGGATGCTGATCTTGAATATGATCCCCGTGATTATCCTATTCTGTTGCGTCCGATCGAAGAAGGCGTCGCCGATGTAGTATATGGTTCACGCTTTCTCGGTGGCCCTCGGCGAGTGGTGATGTTCTGGCATATGGTGGCCAATAAGTTATTAACGCTTATGACGAACATCCTCTATAACAGCATCCTGAGCGACATGGAAACCGGCTATAAGGCTTTCCGCCGTGAAGTGATTGAGAACATGCCCCTGCGTGCCAATCGTTTTGACTTTGAGCCGGAGTTCACTGCCAAAGTGCTTAAGCGCCATTACCGCATCTTTGAAGTGCCCATCTCCTTTAACCCGCGCGATTATTCTCAAGGGAAGAAGATCAAATTGCGCGATGCCTTTGAAGCCGTCTGGACTTTACTGAAATACCGTTTTGTAGATTGATATTCTGGAGCAATATCTATGTCTAATTTCGATGTCGAGCAAACTCAACCATCTTCGGTAGAAGAGACTCAGCCAAAAAGTCGAAAGCAAAAATCGCGGCGCGGGGTGATGGCGCTCGCGATGATCGGCGGCGCCATCCTCGCGTTGGTTTTGGGCGCCTGGGCCGGTTACCAGAGTGCTTTGCGTGACCGCCTGATCGCCCGCCAAAACCTGGTCACCCAGGGGCTTGTGGAGCAGTTCCAGTTGGCACTGGTAGATATTCAGTTTCAGCGTTACGAGGTCGCTAAGCAACGTCTGGAATATATTTTGGGAATTGATCCGAATTTCCCGATGGCGCAGCAGAAATTGGCCGAAGTGCTCGTGCAAATGAGCATTCCTACGGCTACGCCTTCGCCGACCGTCACGCCAACGGCCGATCTGAGCGAGGTCACTGACCTGTTACAGCGTGCTCAAGCCTATATCGCGGCTCAGGATTGGCCAAATGCTTTGGTCACGCTGGATACGCTGCGCAAACGAGACCCGAATTTCCATACGGTTGAAGTGGATGGGATGTACTACCTGGCGCTGGTGAGCCAGGGCAAACGGTATGTTCAGCAGGGGAATCTCGAAACCGGCATTTACTATCTCACCCTTGCCGAACGTTTTGGTCCACTGGATCGCGATGCGAATGCTTTGCGTGAAGGTGCGCGCCTCTATATTACCGCCGCCTCTTTCTGGGAAATTGATTGGAGCCAGGCCTACACGCTCTTTAGCCAGTTGGCCAGCGGTTTCCCCGGTCTCACGGATGGCACGATGACCGCCTCCCAGCGCCTTTACCTTGCCGCAATGCGCTATGGCGATGTACTTTTCGAGAAAAAGGACTATTGTGGTGCCTGGGAGGTTTATCAGATTGCCATGCGCTATGGTGCTTTGGAAAAACCATCTAAAGAGAACGCCGAGGAAGCCTTCCAGAGTTGTTATCCTCCGACGCCCACGCCTATCGTCGTACCGACCGATACTCCAGTTCCCACTCCTACACCGTAGCTTCGTTTGGCATGTCTGACGAATGGCTTGCTCTCCTTTACTGGTTACACATGGTAGCGACCGTCATTCTGGTGGGAAGCCTCAGCGCTCTGAGCTGGCTTGTTCTGCCGGCGGCGCGTAAGCTCCTTTCCATCCAGCAACAGCTCTCCCTTTTCGAAGCCATCCGCAGGCGCTTTGAGCCGCTTCTGTGGTTTTGCTTGGGCTTGCTGATCGTGACCGGCCTGTTTCAGATGAGCGTCAACCCGAACTATAATGGCCTGCTGGCCAGTGGAACGCGCTGGTCACTGGCACTCTTGGTGAAGCATTTGCTGGTGGTAGCTTTCGCCGTCGTCAGCGCCATCCAGACGTGGGAAATCTTTCCTGCCTTGCGGCGCGCCTTGCTCCGCCCGGAGCGGCTTTCCGATTCAGAATGGCAAGCACTCGAACGCCGTCAGAGATGGCTGCTGCATCTCAGTTTCGTGCTTGTCCTTCTTATCCTTGCGGCCACTGCCCTCGCCCGCGTCAGCTAATCCCGGCTATCTTTTATCTGGAGAGTCCATATGCCTTTCCTACTCCAGCGTGAAGCTCGTATTCCTGAAATCAATGCCACCGTGCGTGAGTATCGTCACGAGAAAACCGGCGCGCGGCTGCTTTCAGTTGTCACACAAGATGAAAATAAAGCTTTCGGCATCACTTTCCGCACGCCGCCATCTTCCTCGAACGGCATTGCCCACATCATAGAGCATTCTGTACTGTGTGGTTCGCGCAAGTATCCGGTCAAGGAACCGTTCATTGAGTTGGCAAAAAGCTCCCTCAATACTTTCCTGAATGCTATGACTTTCCCGGATAAAACCTGTTATCCGCTGGCCAGCACGAACGAGAAAGACCTCTACAACCTGATTGATGTTTACCTGGACGCAGTTTTTTACCCACTTCTCCCCGAACGTACTTTGCAGCAGGAAGGTTGGCATTATGAGTTGGAATCGCCAGAAGCTCCGCTGCGCTACAAAGGGGTGGTTTACAATGAGATGAAAGGGAACTACTCTTCACCGGATATGATGATTGAATATGAGTATAGCCAACGTTCCCTTTTCCCTGATACCCCTTATGGTCTGGATTCCGGCGGCGATCCCGAAGTAATCCCAACCCTGACGTATGACGAATTCAAGGCCTTTCATGAGAAATACTACCATCCATCAAATGCCTATATCTGGTTCTACGGCGATGATCCAGAGGAAAAACGTCTAGCCTATCTGGATGCCTGGCTGAATGCGTTTGAGGCGCGAGCGGTGGCTTCAGAAATCCCGCTTCAACCCCGTTGGTCAACGCCGCGCCGCGTCATCCATCGTTACGATCCAGGCGAGACTAAAGACGCCAAAGCCTATATCACCGTGAACTGGTTGCTCCCAGAAGCTGGTCATCCAGATAGCTTGGGCTTTTCTATCCTGGCGCATATCCTGGCTGGGACCCCAGCTTCCCCGTTGCGCAAGGCGCTAATGGATTCCGGACTTGGTGAAGATGTGATCGGAGTCGGGCTGGAAGCCCAGCTACGCCAGATGTTTTATTCGATCGGTATGAAGGGGGTCCTACCACAGCATCTGGATCAGGTCGAACATCTGATCCTGGAGACACTGCGCAAGCTGGCTGAGCAGGGCATAGACGCCGAGACGGTGGCCGCTTCGATGAACACCATTGAGTTTGCTCTGCGCGAACAAAACACCGGCCGTTTCCCGCGTGGCCTGGCGTTGATGTTGAGCGCGCTCTCCTTCTGGCTTTATGATAAGAACCCCTTTGAGGCTTTAGCCTTTGAAAAACCGCTAAACACCATCAAACGGCGCCTGGAACAGGGTGAAAAATACTTTGAGGCCCTGATCCGCACCTATCTTGTTGAGAATTCTCATCGTGCCACCGTTCATCTGCTTCCTGATCCTGAAGAGAGCCGGCGCCGCGAACAGGCCGAATCGGAGCGCCTGGAGCGTATCAAGACATCCCTTTCGCCACAGGAGATAGAGAAAATTATCGAAACCGTAGCAGAGCTTAAGCGCTATCAGGAGACTCCAGATAGCCCGGAAGCCTTGGCGACCATTCCTACGCTCAGGCTCGAGGACCTAGAGCGAGAAATCAAGCGCATCCCTACCGAGCACATAGACCTGAACGGGGTTCGTCTGCTTGCGCACCCGCTTCCCACCAGCGATATTGTCTATTTGGACATCGGCTTTGACCTGCACGGCGTCCCGCAGGATTTGCTCCCCTATCTGGGCTTGTTTGGCCGCCTCCTGCTGGAAATGGGTACGGAAAAGCGTGACTATGTGCAGCTTATCCAGCGCATCGGTCAGAAAACGGGCGGAATTCGGGCGGCTTTGTTTACGGATACCGTACGCCATCGCAGCGAACCGACCTTGTGGTTTTTCTTGCGGGCCAAAGCGCTCTACTCTCAGGTGAATGACCTCCTCGATTTGCTAAGCGAGATTCTTCTCTCTGCGCGCCTGGATCATCGCGAGCGATTCAACCAGATTTTGCTCGAGCAAAAAGCCGGCATGGAGGCCGGATTGATCCCCGCAGGGTCACGGGTGGTAGCCGGGCGCTTGCAGGCACGCCATTCTCAGGCTGATTGGGTAGATGAGCAGATCGGTGGCGTTGAGCATCTCCTCTTCCTGCGCAATTTGATCGAGATGGTCGAGAAGGATTGGCCTGCCGTTGTTGAGCACCTGGAACGTCTACGGAGTGCCCTCTTGCGGCGTTCAGGCATGATTCTGAACCTGACGGTGAATGGAGAGCGAATGGGAGAACTCCGCCCGCGCTTGAGTGCTTTCGCCGAACAGATTTCTGAACGGAGCCTCGTCCCCGTCACATACTCGCCGGCGCATCCTGAGGGGAATGAAGCACTTCTCGCGCCGACGCAAGTCAATTTCGTGGGCAAAGCTGCGAATCTTTATGCCCTGGGCTATCGTTATCACGGCTCGATCCATGTCATTAACAATTATCTTGGCACCACCTATCTTTGGGAAAAGATTCGCGTTCAGGGCGGCGCTTACGGCGGAAGTTCCGCCTTTGACCCCAATACAGGCTTTTGGGCCTATCTCTCCTATCGTGATCCCAACCTGCTAGAGACATTGAGAAATTACGATGCCACTCCGGCCTTCCTGCGTGAGCTTGAGCTGCCGGAAGAAGAGCGCGTCCGTGCGATCATCGGCACAATCGGTGATATGGATGCTTATCTCTTGCCCGATGCAAAAGGCTGGGTCGCCCTGGCGCGTTACTTGACCGGCATTACGGATGAAGAGCGTCAGCGGGTGCGTGATGAAATTTTCTCTACCACCCAGGCTCATTTCCGCCAATTCGCTGAAGTGCTCGATCAGGTCGCTCGTCACGGTGAAATCGTCGTCTTGGGTGCGCCGGAGACCATTGAAAAGGTCAACCGTCAAACTTCGCTTTTCAAGCGTACCCTTCGCCTTCTCTAAAACCATCCCCCATCACCCATGTCTACCCCTGTGCGCTTTAAGCTTCATGCTCCCTTCAAACCAACCGGCGATCAACCTGAAGCGATCGCCAAGTTGGTAGAGGGCGTGCGGCGTGGCCTGCGTCATCAGGTTTTGCTCGGCGCGACCGGCACGGGGAAGACCTTTACGATCGCAGCGGTGATTGCACAATTACAACTGCCGGCGCTGGTCATGGCGCATAACAAAACCCTGGCCGCACAGCTTTACGCCGAGTTCAAAGAATTCTTTCCCGAAAATGCCGTTGAATACTTCATCTCCTACTACGATTATTATCAGCCCGAGGCCTATGTCCCGCAGCATGATCTCTATATCGAAAAGGAGACAGAGATCAACGAGGAGATCGAGCGCCTACGTTTGGCGGCGACGACAGCCCTTCTCTCGCGCCGCGATGTGATCATCGTGGCCTCGGTTTCCTGTATCTATGGCGTCGGCAATCCCGAAGAATATAACCTGGGAGTGGTGCATTTGAAGGTGGGGGAGATTTATCGGCGGAATGCTTTACTACGGCGCCTGGTGGAAAGCCAGTATCAGCGTAATGACCTGGAGCTGCGCCCCGGCACCTTCCGCGTGCGCGGTGATACCATCGAAGTTGCTCCGGCCTATCTGGAGCGCCGTGCCTATCGCATTTCCTTTTTCGGGGATGAAGTAGAGCGGATCGTTGAATTTGAGCCGCTGCGTGGTGAGCGACTGGCCGAGCTAGAATCGCTCGCTATCTACCCGGCCAAACATTACCTGACGCAAGAAGAGAAGCTGCGTGAAGCCCTGGCCGATATTGAGGCCGAGTTGCAGGAACGCGTGGCATGGTTCAAATCCCAGGGAAAGTTGCTGGAAGCGCAACGCTTGGAGCAGCGTACACGTTACGACCTGGAAATGCTGCGCGAGGTGGGCTATTGCTCCGGCATTGAGAATTATTCCCGTCACCTGGATCGGCGTGCTCCCGGCACCCACCCTTGGACTTTGATGGATTTCCTGCCCAAAGAGTATCTGCTCATTATTGATGAATCGCACATGACCATTCCCCAAATTCGGGGCATGTATAACGGTGATCGTCAACGCAAGCAGGTGCTGGTAGATTATGGCTTTCGTCTGCCTTCTGCGCTGGATAATCGCCCTCTCACCTTTGAAGAGTTCGAGACCTACATGGGGTACACCATTTATACTTCTGCCACGCCGGGCCCCTATGAGATGAGCAAGGCCGAACAAGTGGTGGAGCAAATTATTCGCCCGACCGGCTTGATAGACCCAGAAGTCGAAGTGCGTCCAACCAAAGGTCAAATTGACGACCTGGCCGGCGAAATCCGCAAGCGGGTGGAACATGGAGAGCGTGCACTGGTCACGACGCTAACCAAACGGATGGCGGAAGACCTCTCTGAGTACTTAATGGAACTGGGAATCAAGGTCCATTACCTGCACTCCGAGATCGAAACCATTGATCGCGTGAGCATTCTGCGCGATTTGCGCCTCGGCGTTTTCGATGTGGTTGTCGGGGTAAACCTGTTGCGTGAGGGGCTGGATCTGCCGGAGGTCTCGCTGGTAGCTATTTTGGATGCGGATAAGGAGGGCTTCCTGCGCTCCGAAACGGCGCTGATTCAGACCATTGGCCGCGCCGCGCGGAATGTGAACGGAAAGGTCATCATGTATGCGGATACGATCACCCGTTCCATGCAGCGTGCCATTGACGAGACCAATCGTCGTCGGGCGAAGCAGGTGAAATACAACCAGGAACATGGTATTGTCCCGGTCAGCATTGTCAAATCCATCCGTGACCTAACCGATCGCCTCTCGCCGCAGGCGCGCGAGCGTAGCTTGGCCGCAGTAGCCGAGAGGCGAGCGGAATATCGTGTCCGCCGCGAGAAAGCGGACACGCGCGCCGAACTGGAACAGCTGGTGCGTGAGCTGGAGCGGGAGATGAAGGAAGCGGCGCGCAACCTGGAGTTTGAAAAGGCCGCTGCGCTGCGCGATGAGCTGTTTGAGCTGAAGGCGCTCTTGGCCGATGAAGCCGATCTCAAGCCGTGGGAACGGCTTCGTCTGTTAGCGGGGGAAGCTGAGTAAGCCAAGCGCGGATCAAGGCTTCTGCCTGGGTTAGCACATGCGGCGAGCCGGCCTCCAGCCAGCGGATGCGGGGGTCATTTTCTTTGAACCAGTTTGCCTGATGGCGTACATACTGCCGCGTGGCGCGCTTGATGCGCGCTTTGGCCTCTTCTAGGCTGATTTTCCCCTGGAGCACGGCGATGCATTCGCGATAACCGATGGCCGAAAGTGCGGGGAGAGTGGGCGAATAGCCTTGTTCCAATAATCGGCGGGTTTCTTCCAGCAAACCGGCTTGAAACATAGCCTCGATGCGGGCGTCAATGCGTGCGTAAAGTTCTGCGCGCGGCCGGTGCAGGCCGATGAGTAGCAGATGGTAGGGAGATTCGTGCTGTCTCCTTTGCTCAGAAAAGCGGCGGCCGGTGAGCAGGATCACTTCCAGCGCGCGCACGGTGCGGCGCAGGTTGCGTGGGTCAATGCGTTCGGCGGCCTGCGGGTCAAGCCTCCGGAGTCTTTCGTGTAACCAATATATTCCCCGCGCGCTTCCCATCTCATCGAGAATTTGCCGCAAACGGGCGCTTCCCTCCACAGCAGGCGGCTGCCAGCCCTCGATCACCGCGCGCACATATTGCCCCGTCCCGCCGACCAGAAAGGGTAGGTGACCGCGCTGAGAAACCGCGTTTATTGCCGCATGAGCTTCTTGCTGAAAGCGTCCCAGGCTCCAGGTCTCATCTGGGTTTGCCACGTCAATCAGGTGATGAGGCACGCGTGCCCGTTCTTGCGGGGTTGGCTTGGCGGTGCCGATATCCATGCCGCGGTAAAAAAGGCGCGAATCAGCAGAGATAATTTCGCCATCCAGGCGCTCTGCCAGCTGGATGGCGAATTCTGTCTTCCCGACGGCGGTTGGGCCAAGGACAACAACCAACGGTATCTTGCTCATCTATTTTGTGACTTTTCTTCCACCCACCGGCGTGCACTTTGCAGGGCATCTGGGAGTTTCTGCACTTCGCTACCGCCGCCCAATGCCAGGTGGGGAGCGCCACCACCACCGCCTCCAATTTGACGGGCAAGGTAATTTACCATCTCACCGGCCTTCCAGCCGTTTTTGACCAGGTCGGCAGTTATGGCTACCATCAGGCGCACCTGCTGGTTACGGCTTGCCACGACGCAAATGCCGCGCTCGCGCACCTCCTGGCGGAAGAGATCGGCCAGCGAGCGCAATGTTTCGTCGTCCAGGTTAGCAAATTCTGCGATGAGCAAATGTACCCCATGAATGGTTTCGAGCTTATCTAGCTGACGGCGGAAAAGCAGGGTGACGTGTTCTTTCTGCAGGGCGTTCAGTGCTTTACGGGTGGCCTGCAATTCATCTTGGAGGGTTGCCACCCTATTGGCCACTTCTTCAGGCGTGGTTTTCAAGAGTTCGGCCAATTCCCGAAGCACTTTGAAGCGCCGAGCAACCAAGCGATAGGCACCGCGTCCGGTCACGGCCTCGATGCGCCGCACGTTGGTGCCGACCGAACTTTCGCTCACGATCAGGAACATGCCTGCGTCGGAGGTGCGGCTCAGATGTGTGCCTCCGCACAGCTCGTATGAGACCAGATGATTTTCGTCACCGATGCGCAGTGCACGTACCGTTTCTCCATACTTTTCACCGAAAAGCGCCATGGCGCCTTCGGCGATGGCCTCTTCACGTTTCTTGTAAATCGGCTGCACCGGCCAATCGGCGGCGATCATTTCATTGACGCGCTGCTCGATTTCGGCCAATTGCTCTGGGGTGAGCGCTTGAGGGTAGTTGAAGTCAAAGCGTAGACGGTCGGGCGCTACCAGGGAGCCGGCCTGTATTGCGCCTGGGCCGAGCACCTGCCGGAGGGCGGCATGTAGCAGATGGGTAGCCGTGTGATTCCGCATGGTGTCATGGCGGCGATCCATGTCTACTTCAGCTTGTGCCAGATCGCCGCGCTGCGGCCGCCCGAAGACCACTTCGCCGAGATGAGTGATCACACCTGCCGCTGGTTTGCGCATATCCTGAACTTCGATCTCCCAGCTCCCATCCAGGGCGCGAATTGTGCCTGTGTCACTGACCTGCCCACCGGATTCAATGTAAAAGCCAGTCTCCGGCAGGATCACTTCGACGCGCTCTCCTGTATCCGCCATCTCCACTTCCTGCCCCTGGCGTATCAGGGCTAATACCTTCCCGTTGACGCTGGTTTTGGTATAGGGGTCATGGTGGACGCCTTCTGGAGGCAATTCACCCTGGGCGTGGAGCCTTTGCAGGATAGCAGCGAAAAATTCGGCATCTTCGCCACCCAGCGGGCCCATCGCTTTGCCGGCCCCGGAGGCCAGGCGATGCTCTTCCATGGCCTCACGAAATCCCTGCTCTTCAATGTCCATATCTTGCTCACGAGCAATATCACGGGCAATCTCAAAGGGCATACCGCTGGTAGCGTAAAGGTCAAAGGCCAGGCGTCCGCTCAGGACGCGCTCTCCTTTTTGGCGTAGCGCGTCGAGCATCCCTTGTAAGCGGTTGGTGCTCACATCCAGGGCGCGGGCGAAGCGCTTTTCTTCGAGGGTGATGGTATCGAGGATAATGCTGCGATTCCGTTCCAGTTCGGGGTAGAAGTGACCGTAGTTCTTGATCACGGCTTCCGCCACTTCGGCCAGGAAAGGACGGGTCAGGCCGATCTTGGTGCCGAAGCGTGCTGCGCGGCGGATTACCATCCGACAGACGTAATTGCGGCCGGTATTGCCCGGCACGACGCCATCGGCGATCAGGAAAGCGGCTGCGCGACTGTGGTCGGCGATGACGCGATAGGGAGTGAAATCGGTGTAGACCTGCTCCAGGCTGTGACCGGTCAGGGCGCGCACGCGCTCAAGGAGGGGGGTAAAGAGATCGGTTTTGTAGTTCGAGTTGACCCCCTGCAATACGGCGACAATGCGTTCCAATCCCATGCCGGTGTCCACATGTTTGGCAGGCAGGGGTTCCAGGGTATCTGGGTCGAGGCGGTTGTATTGCATGAAGACCAAGTTCCAGAGTTCTAAGAATCGTTTGCACCCCCCGTTTACCTGGCAGACATGGTCGGGTTCGTCTTTTTTATCGCAAAATGCCTCGCCCAGGTCAATGTGGATCTCCGAGCAGGGGCCACAGGGGCCGACCTCGGCCATTTCCCAGAAATTCTCCTTGCGTCCAAAGAAGAGCACATGATCGGGCAGGAAACCGGGTTGAGCGCGCCAGTATTCAGCGGCCTCTTCGTCTGTCGGAATTTTTCCTTTCTCGTCCTTGAAACAGGTAGCCCAGAGCCGCTCTTTGGGCAATCCCCACACCTCGGTCAAGAGTTCCCATGCCCAGGCAATGGCCTCCTTCTTGTAGTAATCACCGAAAGACCAATTACCAAGCATCTCGAAGAAGGTGTGGTGTGAATCATCCCGTCCGACATCTTCGAGGTCATTGTGCTTGCCGGCCACGCGCAGGCACTTTTGTGAATTGGTGGCGCGCGTGTAGGGACGCTTATCGGTGCCCAAGAAGA
Organism: Anaerolineales bacterium; assembly: GCA_046292855.1. Taxonomy (GTDB): domain Bacteria; phylum Chloroflexota; class Anaerolineae; order Anaerolineales; family Villigracilaceae; genus 630D-37. Next base: position 6,076 of record JBKBPX010000047.1, on the reverse strand, counting down.
CATCCTTAAACTGTACCATGCCGGAGTTGGTGAAGAGCAGGGTAGCGTCCCCGCCGGGCACCAATGAGGAGGAGGGGACGAAGGTGTGTCCGCGTTGGACGAAGAAGTCAATGAAAGTTTGTCGAATTTCCGCACCGCTGAAGCGTTTTGGTGACATGCTGGAACTCCGTAAACGTTGCAAGATAATCCTCCCTGAGTCCACTGCGAAAACTCACCACAGAGCACGGAACTTCTCCATTGGTTAACTTCCCGTACTCTGTAGTAAACAAGCCTTTTTGCAGTAGAGTCTTCGATGTAATTATACTCGAAGGTCTCTTTACGAGCGCCTTGTTCCGAATATAAGGGAGGATTGCCCCTTGTTCAGATTTGTAGCGGCCCCTAAGCGCTGCTTTGCTTTGGCAAGTGGGGGAGAATGGCCTTCGCCAAATTTTGGGTGGGCATAGTTTGGAGCCACACGCGTCCTGGTCCGCGCAGCACTGCCAGGAAAAGGCCCTCGCCGCCAAAGAGCACGTTTGTCACACCTTTTACCGTTTCGATATCAAAGCTTACGCTTGGCTCATACATGCCGACATGGCCGGTATCTACCTTGAGCACTTCTCCTGCTGCTAGGGTATATTCCACGATCTCGCCGTCCAAGCAAAGGAAAGCTACGCCGGGGCCGCTGAGCTTTTGCAAGATGAAGCCCTCGCCACCGAACAACCCGGCTCCTAATTTGCGGCGGAAGTGGATATCCAGGCCGACCGTTTTCTCTGCGCACAGAAAAGCCTGTCTCTGACAGATCATTTCCTGGCCTGCTGCCAGATGAACAGGGATGATCTTGCCGGGAAAATCGGAAGCGAAGGCAACGAATCCCTTGCCTCCTTCGCTGGTGAATTCAACCAGGAAGAGTGACTCGCCGCTGAGCGCTCTCTTGAACATGCTACCCAGTCCGCCGCGCGTGCCCGTCTGCATCCGTATGTTCCCGCTCATCCAGGCCATGCCGCCGCTTTCAGAATACACGGTTTCACCGGGGTCGAGCTCAAGGATGACCGCTTGCAAGGTTGTGCCGATGATTTTGTATTCCATTCCGCTTGTGCCATGCCCGCTGGCGGCGATGCCCGGCTCAGGAAGATCAATTGGAATGCTGTTCACCTTTTCCTCCTTTTTTGAAACCACCTTCGACGAAAATTCCCCCTTTCTTAGCCGTCTCAATCACTAACGCGCCATATATGCCCCCAAGGGGACTCGAACCCCTGTTTGAGCCTTGAGAGGGCTCCGTCCTGGGCCACTAGACGATGGGGGCCTGAAGCGGGCGTGATTGTATCACAGCCTGGTGAAAACGTCAACAACTTGCGCTGACGCTGTAGGTTTTGCTTGACAACGCTCATAGACCTGATATAATATGAGCGGAAATGATTGATTTTGCTTTTTTGTGAGCGGTTTTTGCGTTTTGATTTTCGAATATAAACATGACTCTACCGCAAAAAGGCCTATTTACCACGGAGAGCCCAGAGTATACGGGAAGTTTCCTCTGTGGGGAGTTTTTCTAGCAATTTCACCCATCACCCTGCTGGTTTTTTGGAGAGGAGGAAAGCGTGGCGGTGGCGCTTTCTAATTCTGAACGACAGGAACAAATTTTGCAAATCTTAAGTCGGCAACAGCGCATTAGTGTTGGGGAAATTTGTGCTGCTTTTGCTGTTAGCGAAGCGACTGCCCGCCGTGATTTGGAGACCTTGGCCAACTTGGGGAAAATACAGCGCATTCATGGTGGGGCTGTTCTCTTTCGGCAAGCGCCACCCGAAGCGCCTATCTTACAACGCCAACGTGAACAAGCGGCTGAAAAGATGCGTATCGGTCTCGCAGCGGCCTCTCTTATTCAAGATGGGGAAACCATTTTCCTAGGTTCTGGGAGCACTGTCCTAGAGGTAGCCCACGCGCTACGTACGCGCCATCTTACCGTCATTACCAATTCCTTGCCGGTCATGAATGCCTTAGCAGGTTTGCCAAACATTCACCTGATCAGTTTGGGTGGTGAACTGCGGCAAAGTGAGCTTTCCTTTATCGGTCACATCACCGAACAGGCGCTCCAGGAAGTACGTGCCGATAAAGTATTGATGGGAATCCGAGCCATCAGTTTGGAACATGGCCTGACCAATGACTATTTGCCAGAGACGCTAACCGATCGAGCAATTCTTCGCATTGCTCGTGAGATCATCCTGCTTGCCGATCATACCAAGTTCGGACGAGTTGCGACCGCCTTCGTGGCCCCTTTAGAAAACATTCATACTTTGATAACAGACGCCAAAACTCCTGCAGAATTCATCCAGGCTTTGCGTGAACGTGGCATACGCGTCATAGTCACATAAGGCACCTTTTCTATCGAGAATTGGCCATGCTCCTCCAACATTTCCGTCCCCGCTCCCAACTCGTCACCAAGACCACCTTGGTCGAGAAGCCGCGCTTCCCCGTCTTCGACGCTCACAACCACCTCGGCGAGCCGTTCGGCGGCGGCTGGGATAAGAAACCCCTCCCCGAATTGCTCGCCCTGCTCGATGAAGCCGGCGTCGTCCGCTATGTGGACCTGGACGGCGGCTGGGGCGAGGACATCCTCAATGCCCACCTGGACTACTTCAAAGCCAAAGCCCCCGAACGCTTCCTCATCTTCGGCGGCGTGGATTGGTCGAAGTGGCCCGAACTGGGCAATGCCTTCCCTGAATGGGCGGCGCACCGGCTCAGAGTCCAAAAAGAGCGCGGCGCCGAGGGGCTCAAAATCTGGAAACCCTTCGGGCTGCACGTCCGCGACCAGCGCGGTGAACTCGTCAAAGTGGACGACCCGCGCCTCGATCCGCTTTGGGAGGCGGCGGGCGAATTGAACCTGCCTGTCTTGATCCATGTTGCCGATCCGGTTGCCTTCTTTGACCCCATTGACGAGACCAACGAGCGCTGGGAGGAACTTGGTCAGCACCCCGATTGGGCGTTTACCAGCCCGCCTTTCCCGCCTTTCATGCAAATCATGGAAGCCTTCTACCGCCTGGTGAAGCGCCATCCGAATACCACCTTCATCGGTGCGCATGTGGGCTGTTACGCCGAGAACTTGGCTTGGGTGGGCAAAATGTTGGACGATTGCCCCAACTATTTCATCGACATCTCTGCTCGCCTGGGCGAACTGGGACGACAACCCTACACTGCCCGGCGATTTTTTATCCAATATCAAGACCGCATCCTCTTCGGCTCCGACTTTGGGCCACACCTCGAGGCTTACCGTCTCTACTACCGTTTCCTCGAAACCGATGATGAATACTTCAACTACAACGTCGGCGAAGTCCCCCTGCAGGGACGCTGGTATGCCTATGGCATCTACCTGCCCGATGAGGTGCTGGAGAAGGTCTATTACAAAAACGCCGCCCGCTTGTTAAGTCCCTTTGGAGAGAGAAGCGCATGAAGTTTTCCATTCTGCCCGACGGCAACCTGGCGCTGCAAGAAGAGCAAGCCACGCTCGCCCTCCTGCGCCTGCAGGTTTGGCAAGGGGAACAGCTGCTCCCGCCGCGCTCCTCCGCCGAGGCTGGGGTCTGGCAGATGGCAGATGATTTGCAAGCCGCCTGCAAAATCTCTTCCGAAGAAAACCACTTTTGGCGGATGCAGATTTTGCTCGCCAACCATACCGACCATCCGCTTGACTTCACCCGCCTGCGCCTGGAGCTTTTCCTGCCCGCTGAAACCTGGCAGGGGACGCTCTGGACGCTGCAGGGCGCGGCTGTGGGCTGGGGACAGGATTTCGCTTTCCCGCTGGAAATCGGCTTTCGGCGCGAAAACTACCTCGGTCACCTGCAAGATGCCGAGGGCGGCGGCGTCCCGCTTGTCTATCTCTGGAATCGGGAAGGCGGCTTGGCGCTCATGCACCTGGAGACAGCGCCCATTGAGTGGTATCTGCCGGTCGAGCGGGATGAGAGGGGGGTGCGCCTGGCGTTTGAACTGCGTCGTCCTTTCAGCCTGGCTCCCGCTTCCGAGTGGACCTCGCCGCTTTTTGCCCTTTCCCGGCATGAGCGCAGCGACTTCTTTGCCCCGCTCGAACGTTACCGCCAGGAGATGAGTCAACGCGGCTTGACTCCCGCTCCGCCCGTCCCCGCCAGTTACGAACCTGCCTGGTGTTCCTGGGGCTATGAGTTCGATGTCACCGCCGACGAAGTCATTGCCGCCCTGCCGCCAGCCAGGGCGATGGGCATCCGCTGGTTCACCCTCGATGACCGTTGGTTTGATACCTACGGCGACTGGAACCCGCGCCCTGACCTTTTCCCGAACGGAGCGGAAGACCTGAAGCGCATGAACGAGGTCATCCACGCCGCCGGCGGGCTTTCGCAACTCTGGTGGTATCCGCTCTGCGCCGAGGATGGTCAGGGCGAATGGAGCAGCCACCGCTACATCCTCTCCCGCCTGCTTCGGGAGCATCCCGATTGGGTGGTGCTGGATGAACAGGGACGGGTAGCGCGCAACAACCGTCATCTCGCCATGCTCTGCCCGGCTCTGCCCGAAGTGCAGGAATACACCCTAGCGCTTGCCCGCCGCTTCCTCGAAGAGTGGGGCTTCGACGGCTTCAAGATGGATAACATCTACACCATGCCTGCCTGTCATGACCCGGCGCATCGCCACGCCTCGCCGGAAGATTCCATCCGTGCTTTTGGTGAACTTTACCGCCGTCTCTTTGACCTGACTCGTGAGCTGCGCCCCGAAGGGGTAGTGCAAATCTGTCCCTGCGGCACGCCCCTGACCTTCAGCCTGCTCCCCGCCACCGACCAGACCGTCACCGCCGACCCGCTCACCAGCGCCCAGATGCGGCAGCGCATCAAATTCTACAAAGCCCTCAGCGGGCGGCGCGCTGCCGTCTTCGCCGACCATGTGGAACTTTCGGATGGCGGAGAAGATTTTGCCTCTGCCATTGGCGTGGGCGGCGTTCCGGGGACCAAGTTCACCTGGCAGGTTTCGCCTGAACGCCGCGCTCGCCTGAGCGAAAACCATGAACTCACGCCGCAAAAACTGGAAGTCTGGCGCTTCTGGTTCGACCTCTACCAAAAATACCGCCTGGCAGAGGGCGAATATCTGCCCCTCTATGACATCGCCTTCGACTTCCCCGAAACCCACCTCATCCGCAAAAACGGTCAGCTCTACTACGCCTTCTTTGCCGAGGAGTACAACGGCGAAGTGGAATTGCGCGGACTGGAGGGTGCACGCGCCTATCGCCTGCATGATTACGAACACGGCAGGGACTATGGCGTCGTTCACGGCGATTCCCCCCGCCTCCACGTGCGTTTCACCCATCACCTTCTCCTGGAAGCCACCCCTCTTCCCCCTCGTAATTGACTCCGCCCACCTAACCATCCGCCTATCCGCCTATCCGACTATCAGACTATCCGACCATCAGACTATCAGACCATCCGCCTATCCGACTACCAACTATGTCCCACACCCTCACCGAAATCCTCACCCAACCCCTTGCCTGGCAGAGCGCCCTGCGCCAAGCCGAGCGCATCCTCCCCGATTGGCGCTCCATTTTGCAAGACGAAAGCACGCCCCTGGTCTTCACGGGCTGCGGCTCCACCTGGTATCTGGCAGAGATTGCTGCGGCGCTCTTTCGCCGCCTGACCGGCCGCCTGACTTTCGCTGTTCCCGGCGGCGAACTGCTCCTCTACCCGCAAGATTGGCTTGGGGAACGTTCAGCCTTTCCGTCCAAGCCCGCGCTCATCGCCGTCAGCCGCTCTGGCGCCACCACCGAAACGCTGCGTGCTGTAGAAGCCTGGCGAGCCGAGGGCGGGCGCGTTTTGGCAGTGACCAACTACCCCGATTCCCCCCTGCCTGCGCTTGCCGATGCCGCCTTGGTCATTCCCGAAGGACGTGAAGAGAGCGTGGCGCAGACGCGGTCGTTTGCCTCGATGCTGGTCGGGCTGAACGCCCTGGCTGTTTTGCTTGGAGAGAAGAATGACCTGTGGAATGCCATGCCGCGCTTGCCGCAGGCTGGAGAGCGGCTCATTCAACACTATCAACCCCTGGCGCAATCGCTGGGCGAAGACCTTTCGCTCGAACGTTTCTACTTCCTGGGCAGCGG
>JBKBPX010000046.1:0-17620 GCA_046292855.1 Anaerolineales bacterium | reverse complement strand
TGCGGTCTGCCGTCCGCGGTCCGCCGTCCACTGTCCACCGTCTGCAGTCTGAAAGCACTCTATCCCGACTAAAGGATTGAAACATTTCTGTGATAAAATAAAACCGTCAGGCAGCCAAAAGCGCTCTATCCCGACTGAGGGATTGAAACAACTCCAGGCGCTGGGTCAGGATCTGCAATTTCTCATCTGTTTGAAAGCGCTCTATCCCGACCAGGGACTAAAGCCACTATGCGGTCTGCCGTCTGCGGTCCGCCGTCCACTGTCCACCGTCTACTGTCCACCGTTCAGTAGACCATAGAACCGCAGAATGCAGAGAAGAGAAGAAAGAACCGTAATAGCAGTAGGGGGTGCTGAAAGTGTGGATAAGGCTGCCTTTCATCCTTCGATGCGCCATATGTGGGGAGTGAACTCCTGACGTTGCCAACCCATACGGGTACTTTTTCCACAGCGCCTTTGTGGAAAATTCACGAACACATTCTGCATCGGAGGGTGCCTTTCCTGGCATCCCTATATATGGCGTTGACTTTATCGGCTTTGCCAGGAATACGAACCCCCAACGCCAGTTATTCACAATCCACCCCCCTTTTTCCACAGTTTTTGCCGAGTTATCCACAAATCCATCGCCCTCCGCCGTCTGCCGTCCGCCGTCTGCCGTCTGTAATCCGCCTTCCACTCCTCCTTTGTTGTATAATCTACTCTACTTCCTCAACAAAGCCATGTTTCCTGCCAAAAACTTATTCGGAGAGGAATGATGCGGAAAGAAAAAACTTCCCTGCCGCTGCCGGTGGAGGAAATTATCAAGGATTATCGTTTGGCTTATCGTTCGCGTCAGGCCTCGCTCATCGGGCGGCGCGAGGTGCTTACGGGTAAAGCGAAGTTTGGCATTTTCGGCGATGGGAAAGAATTGGTAAACATCGCCATCGCCAGGGCCTTCCGCAAAGGAGATTGGCGCTCCGGCTACTATCGCGATCAGACCTGGATGTTTGCCCTGGGCATCATGACCCTGCACGAATACTTTGCCCAGCTCTATGCCCATGCGGATTTGCGCCATGAATCCAACACCGGTGGCCGTGCCATGAACAACCACTTCGCCTCGCGCATGTTTGATGAGCAGGGAAACTGGCGTGATCAGACCGAGATGTACAACGTCGCCGCCGATCTCTCCCCCACCGGCTCCCAGATGCCGCGCGCCGTTGGCCTGGCCTATGCCTCGGTGCTTTACCGCAATCTCGAATCCCTAAAGCAGTATCCCCAATTTTCGCGCAACGGAGATGAGATCGTCTGGGTGAGCATCGGCAATGCCTCTACTGCCGAAGGCCTCTTTTGGGAATCCGTCAATGCGATCGGCGTGCTCAAGGCGCCGGCCATCGTTTCTGTATACGATGATGGCTATGGCATCTCTGTTACCAACGAGTTCCAAATGCTCAAAGGGGATATCGCCGCCCTCCTGAGCGGTTTCCAGCGAGAAGCCCAAGCAGAGGGTCAGGATGGCTATGACATCTATCAAGTGCGCGGGTGGGATTACGCCGCGCTCCACGAGGTCTATCAAAAGGCCGCCGAGAATGCCCGTCGCTATCACATCCCTGCCCTGGTGCATGTGATCGAATTGACCCAACCCCAGGGGCATTCCACCTCCGGCTCCCACGAACGCTACAAATCCCCGGAGCGCTTGAAGTGGGAAGAAGAATACGATTGCATTCGCAAGATGCGCGAGTGGATGATCGAAAAAGAGATCGCTTCAGAAGCCCAGATTGCCGCCTGGGAGGCGGAAGACCGTGCCTATGTGGAAGCGGTGCGCAAGCAGGCCTGGGAGGCCTATCAGAAACCCATCCTGGAGGAGCGCGATCAGGTAATGGACATCCTTGACGAGATCGCCCCTACCTCTTCTCAGGCGAGCGCCTTAAACGAAATTCGCTCGCGCCTGGCCAATCTCTCTCAGCCCCTGCGCCGCGATATTCACGCTGCGGCCCACGAAGCCCTGCGCATCTTGCGCTATGAAGCTCACCCATCCAAACAGATCCTCATCCAGTGGAAGCGCGAGCAGGATAAAGTCAACGAACAGCGCTATGACTCCTATCTTTATAGTGGCGAAGCGCTCAACGTGCCGGAGGTCCCGCCACGCTATTCTGAAAATTCCCCTTCCGTCTATGGCTTTGAAATTCTGAACGCCTGTTTTGATGCCGCCTTTGCCCGTGAACCGCGCCTGGTCGCTTTCGGAGAGGATGTCGGACGGCTGGGCGATGTCAACCAAGGTTTCCGCGGCTTGCAGGAAAAATACGGCGCATACCGCGTCAGCGATACCGGCATTCGCGAAGCCACCATCCTCGGTCAGGCCATCGGCTTGGCCATGCGTGGATTGCGCCCCATCTGCGAAATCCAATACCTTGACTACCTGCTCTATGCCCTGCAGATCATGAGTGACGACTTGGCCACCCTCCACTGGCGCACCGTCGGCGGACAAAAAGCGCCTGTCATCGTGCGCACCCGTGGCCATCGCCTGGAGGGCATCTGGCACTCCGGCTCGCTGATGGCCGGCTTGATCCACCTCGTGCGCGGCATGTACGTCTGTGTCCCGCGAGATATGACCCGCGCCGCCGCCTTCTATAACACCCTGCTCCAGGCCGAAGAGCCGGCCGTTGTCGTCGAAGTGTTGAACGGCTATCGCATTCGCGAGCGCATGCCCGAAAACATCGGCGAAATCACCCTCCCCCTCGGCGTGCCCGAAGTGCTGCGCCCCGGCCAGGATGTCACCCTGGTCACCTATGGCGCCTGTTGCCGCATCGCCCTGGATGCCGCCGAAAAACTCCACCAGGCCGGCATCGAAGTCGAAGTCATTGATGTCCAGACCCTCCTCCCCTTCGATCGGCATGGCCGCATTCTTGAATCGCTCAAAAAGACCAACCGCATCATCTTCGTGGATGAGGATGTCCCCGGCGGCACCACGGCTTACATGCTCCAGGAAGTGATCGAAAAGCAGGGTGGCTACTACTGGCTTGATTCTCCCCCGCGCACCCTGCCCGGCAAGGAACATCGCCCGGCCTACGGCTCGGATGGCGATTACTGGTCCAAGCCCAATGCCGAAAGCATCTTCGATGCCATCTACGAGATGATGCACGAAGTCAATCCTCAAAAATATCCGCTTTTCCGCTGATATGTTGCCCTTCCTCCGCTGGTATCTCCTGGTCACGCTCATCGGGTGGATAACTTTCCCCGCGCTCTACCGTCTCCTCGCATCCTTGCCTGGGCGCGGCTATGGTCTAGCGCGTCCAGCGGGCTTGCTCCTTTGGGGCTATCTGTTCTGGATAGGCGGCTTGCTGGGATTCTGGCAAAACGATTTCGGCGGGGCATTCCTTTCCCTGCTCCTCCTGGCACTTCTCAGCCTAGCGGTATTTTCTTCTGGGGAAAACGACGCGGCCGGCTCCTGGCCGCAGCGGGCGCGCCGCTCCCTGGGCAATCTGCTCGCCTGGGCGTGGGTGCAGCGGCGGACTCTTGCCACCGCCGAAGCTGTATTCCTGTTTTCTTTTGCTTTTCTGGCCCTGACGCGTGCCGCCAATCCCGACCTCGTAGGCACCGAAAAGCCCATGGAGCTGGCCTTCATCAACGCAATTTTACGTTCCCCCTCGCTCCCGCCACATGACCCCTGGCTTTCTGGCTATGCCATCTCCTACTATTACTTCGGTTACCTGCTGACCGCCATGCTGGCCCGCTTGAGCGGAGTTTGGGGGAGCGTCGCACACAACCTGATGACCGCCCTCACCTTTGCCCTGGCCGCCCAAGCTGCCTATGCCCTGCTCCTAGACCTATTGCGCCTACGCCTGGGGGAGGAACACCGCTCTCTCCACCTTCTGGCCTTGTTGGCGCCCTTTTTCCTCCTCATCCTCTCCAATTGGGAAGGGCTGCTGGAGGTGCTTCATGCCGGCGGATTCCTCTGGAGGGATGATCCTGCCGCTTTCCACTTCTGGCGCTGGCTCGATATCCGTGACCTGAATCAGCCGCCTCCCCAACCTCTCGGCTGGCTTCCTCGACGTTACTGGTGGTGGTGGCGCGCCTCGCGCGTCGTCCAGGATTACACCCTTCAAGAGACGCCTCAGGAGATCATTGACGAATTCCCCTTCTTCTCCTTCCTGCTCGGTGACCTCCATCCCCACGTTCTGAATATCCCTTATACCCTCCTGGGGATCGGGGTAGCGCTTTCGCTCTACCTGGAGAACACGGATCGCGAGCGCTTTCCCTGGCTTCCTCTGCCCTTCTTCGGCCTGCTGGCGCTCCTTTTGGGCGGGCTGGCCTTTTTGAACACCTGGGATGTGCTGATCGTGGCCCTGCTTTTAGGCGCGGCTTTTCTCCTGCGCCGTGTGCGCGCATTTTCCTGGGAGTGGGCGCGGCTGGAGGAAGGTTTCCTGTTCGTCTTGAGCCTGGCGATCGGCGCAATTTTGCTTTACCTGCCCTTTTTCCTGAGCTTCTCATCCCAAGCGCGCGGGGTGCTGCCAAATTTGCTCAACCCGACCCGTGGCGCACACCTTTGGGTGATGTTCGGACCGCTCTTCGTCCCGATCTTTTTCTATCTGTGGAAGGAAAAACCCTCCTGGAAGGAGGACAAAGTGGCCTGGAAGGGGGGGATGGCCGGCGGCCTTCTCATCCTCTCCCTGCTCTTCCTGGCCTCCTGGGGAATTGCCATCCTGGTTGGACATTTTGCACCTCAGTTGAAGCAGGCTTTTCTCACCGCCCAGGGAGTCCCTGATGGATGGGCGCTCCTGCGCGCTGCCCTGGCGCGTCGTCTAGCTTATGGCTTCTCTGCGCTCACACTCCTCGCCCTCCTCGCCTTTGCTTTGGTGCATCTCCTTCACACCGCCATCCGCCTTCCGCCTTCCGCCGTCCGCTATCCGTCGTCCATTTTCTTCTCCCTCTTACTCGGCCTAGGTGCGCTCTGGGTGCTCCTCCCCGATTTTTTCTTCCTCAGCGATCAATTCGGCTGGCGCATGAACACAGTCTTCAAGTTCTACTATCAGGCCTGGCTTTTTCTCGGTCTGGCGGCGGCATATGGCTTGGGTGTGCTTTGGGCAGAGAGAAGGTTACGGGCGCTAGGAGGCGCGCTCATCCTCTTTGCCCTGTTGGCCGGCTCGGTCTATCCCATCCTGGGATGGTGGGATCGGATCGGGAAAGTGGCTTCTCTTCGCGCCCTCACCCTGGATGATTTTCACCGTCTGGAGCGCTTTCAACCGGCGGAGGCGCGGGCCATCCGCTATCTGCAGGCGGCGCCATTTGGAGTGGTGGCCGAGGCGGTCGGTGGGAGCTATACGGACTACGGTCGCATTGCTGCTTATAGCGGCCTGCCGGATGTCCTGAATTGGCCTGGCCATGAAGTGCAGTGGCGTGGGAGCGCTATCCCGCAAGGCACGCGCCAAGAGGACATTCGTTGGCTATATGAGACGCGCTCCTGGGAAGAAGCCCGCCTCATCCTGGAACGTTACCACATCCGTTATGTGTATGTGGGCGAGCTAGAGCGCCTCACCTATCCTCTCGAGCTGGAAAAATTCGAACGTTTCCTGCGCCCGATCTTCCGCCAGGAAGGGGTGGTGATCTATGCAGTGTACTAACCTTTTCCTCCCCAATTCAACACGGCGTGGCGGGCGATCCAGTAAATGAGTGGCTGGAAATGTTTCCACAGGGTATGTTGCACCGTGTGTTGGGGCAGGCGGTAGACGATTTGCGCTAGCCCCCAGCGGAGCAGAAGTGCCCTCCCCAAGGGGGCGAAAAGCACCTGCCGCTGGTAGCGGCGGAACGAAAAATCCCCTCGCCGAAGCGCATCCAAGATAGCCCGGGCGGCAATTGCCCCGTAGCCCAGCGCAATTCCGATCCCCTCGCCCAGCAACCCATCCACTCCGGCCGCATCTCCCACCAGCAGGAGGCGCTCCCTTGAGAGTGGCTGCCACGGCGCAAAGTAACGAATGGGATGGCTTTGCAGTTGAAAATCACCCTTCACCGCTTGGGCCAGCACCTCGCCCAGGGGAGCGCGCTTTCGCTTGGCCAGCAGATTGGTATCGTATATCCCCCAGCTGTGCATCGCCCGTCCGTTGACCTGGGTGGGGAAATTCCAAATGTAGCCGGCGATCCCTTGGGGCAGACCGGAAAGGTCAAATTCCGCCCTCTCCTCGCCGTGGTCTTGGCGATGACAAGGGATGAAAGTCTCCAGAGTCCGTGCCGTGGCGATCGTCCGCTTGGGGAAAAAGACGCGCCGCACGCGGCTATTCGCCCCGTCTGCGCCGATGACGATCTGAGCGTGCCATTCTTCTTCTGCTGTGACCACCGTCACCCCGTAGGTATCGAGCGAAAAGCTCTTCGCCTCTTTCCCCTCGTAGAGGGCAATGCCGCGTTCTTGTGCCTTCCCGGCCAGCCAAGCATCAAATTCCTGGCGCCACACGATCCGCAGCGCGTGACGCCCGTCGATGCGGAAGGTGAAGGTGGCATCCTCGAAGCGGAAGCGCACCTCCTCCACGTCCACGTGCGGCACTTCGCTTACGTTCAGGTTGAGCCTTTCCAAAATGCGCTCGGCATCGGGGGTTAAGCCACCGCCGCACAGTTTCGGGCGTGGGTAGTGGGCTTTTTCCAGGATTGCGATGCGGGAGCGCAGTTCCGGCGCCATTTGTGCCAGATGGAGTGCCGTCGAAAGTCCGGCCGGGCCGCCGCCGATGATCAGGACGCTACATTCTCGCCTCGTCATTCGCGTTTCAGGTAGGCGATCGTCACCCCGGCGCCTCCTTCGTGCTCGCCTCCCTCTTCGAAGTTCTGCACGTAAGGATGCTCGCGCAGGGCCTGACGGATGACCTGGCGCAGTTTGCCGCTCCCTTTGCCATGCACAATGCGCACCCAGGGCAGGCCGGCCAGGTAAGCTTGTTCCAGGTAGCGTTCCAGTGCCTGCAATGCATCATCGCCGCTTTGGCCTATCACGTTCAATTCCAGCCCTGGCGAAGGCGTGAAGAGGGGAACGTTACGGGGGAGTCGTGCCGCAACGGGAGGGGATTTGGATGGAGCGGTCAGGCGCTCCAATTCATCCAGGCGGGCACGAAAACGCAGGTTCCCCACCTGCACTTCGGCTTCCTCTTCATCCAATTCTGTGACCCTCCCCTCCAAACCCAGCGCTCTGACCCGCACTCTGTCACCGATTTGGAATTCGACTTTTTCAGGAGAGGGGGGAAGGGGAATAAAACGCTCCAACGCAGCTGCCTGCGCTTCGATTTGCTTGACCTGCTCCAGGGGTAGGCGTGCCCGTTGGAGGTCACGTCTCAGGGCCTCGATCTCTGCACGGAGTGCCGCCAAATCGGCTTCGGCCTCGGCCTGGGCTTTTTGGAGCACTTGCCGACGTTCGGCTTCGATCTCGGCCAGGCGCTGTTCCAGGGCGCGTGCTTCGGCTTCGGCTTTGCGGCGTGCCTTTTCGGCGCGTTCGCGTTCCCGTTGGGCACGATTGCGTTCCTTGCGCAGATCGTCGAGCAGCCGATCCGTGTGCAGGGCCGAAGAATCCAGCGCGGCGGTGGCCATCTGCAAGATTTCATCCGGCAAACCTAAGCGGCGTGCGATCGCCAGCGCGTTGGAACGCCCCGGCAGGCCGATGATCAGGTGATAGGTGGGGCGTAAGGTCTTCAGGTCAAATTCCAGCGAGGCATTCGTCACGCCGGAGGTGTTGTGGGCAAAGGCCTTGAGCTCTGGATAGTGTGTGGCCACCATGGTTGGCACCTTGCGCTCGATCAGGTGTTGCAGGATTGCCCGTGCCAGTGCGGAGCCTTCCTGGGGGTCGGTGCCGGCGCCCAGCTCATCCAGCAAGACCAGGGTGCGCGCGTTGGCCTTTTCCAGGATGCGGATGATGGTGGTCATGTGGCTGCTGAAGGTGCTCAGGGATTGCTCGATGGATTGCTCATCGCCGATATCGGCGAAAACGTCTTCAAAGCAGGTCAGTTCGGATCCGCTTTGGGCCGGGATATGCAGACCGCTTTGTGCCATCAATGCCAGAAGCCCGGCGGTCTTCAATGTCACGGTTTTCCCGCCGGTGTTAGGCCCGGTGATGACCATGACGAAAATATCGGGAGGCAGGATAAGGTCAATCGGCACGGCGCTTTCTTTAGGCAGGAGCGGGTGGCGCGCTTGGCGCAGGCGGCAGATGAAAGTATCGGAAGGGTGGAGAATAGGCTCGGCGGCGCGCAGTTCTTCGGCATATTCGGCGCAGGCTAAGGCCAGGTCAAGTTTTGCCAGCGCCTCCACGCCGCGCTCGATTTCCTCAGCATGTTCGGCGATCCTGGCGGAAAGGGCGGCCAAGATTCGGCGGATTTCTTCTGCCTCTTCCCGTTGTAGCTGGCGCAGGCGATTGTTCGCCTCCACGATCACCAGCGGTTCGACGAAGAGGGTGGCGCCAGAGGCGGATTGGTCATGGACGATGGCCTGCAGTTGTCCCTTGAATTCGGCGCGCAGCGGGATAACGTAGCGCCCTTCGCGTTGGGTGATAATCTGCTCCTGGAGCAGGGGAGCGATCTTGCTATCTTGAATCATCTTCTGCAGGCGATTCAGGAGGCGCTGTTGTGTTTCGCGCATTTCACTGCGGATCGAGGCCAGGCGCGCCGATGCTTCATCCAGGATTTCGCCGTATTCGGAGAAGATGCGCTCAACGGCTTGGATCACTTCAGGCAGGTCGGGCAAGGCAGTTGCGATGCCTGTCAGGATGGGATAGGGTGGGCTTTCACTTCGTTTTCGCCCTTCTCTGACGAAAAAACGTCGGATGCGTTGGGCGACCAGGAGCGTGGTGTGAATCTGGAGAAAGGTTTCAGCATCCAAGATGCCGCCGCGCCGTGCCTTTTCGATCGCCGGACGCACGTCATGGACGCCGCGGATGGAGAAATCACTCTCGGCGAGCAGTCGGCGTGCTTCGCTGGTCAATGCTAGGCGCTGGCGAGCGGCTTCCAGCTCGGCGGTCGGGCGCAGGGAGCGGGCAAGAGCAACAGAAGCGGAAAAAGAGCAATACCCTGCGAGGCGTTCGAGGATTTTGTCGTATTCCAGAGTGTGAAGGGACTTTTCGTCCATGGGTAGTCGGATAGTCAGATAGTCAGATAGTCGGATAGTCGGATAGTCGGATAGTCAGATAGTCAGATGGTCGGATAGTCGGATAGTTATACGGCTGGCAGACTGCCGTCTGCCGTCTGCCGTCTGCGGTCTGCGGTCTGCCGTCCGCGGTCCGCCGCCTGCCGTCCACCGTCCACCGTCTACGGTCCCTCCTCCTCCGCATCCAGCAGCACTTCGCGCTCGCGGCCGGGGCCTTCGGCTGGGCTGACGATGCCGCGCGCCTCGAGTTCATCCAGTAGACGGGCGGCGCGCGGGTAGCCGATGCGCAGGCGACGCTGCAGGAGGGAGGCGGAAGCACGGCGCGTTTGGCGCAGGATGCGGATGGCTTCCTCGATTAGGTTGTCTTCCTCCTCGTCTTCTTCGGCCAGCAGGTGCTCCCAGGGGGCTGAGGTAGCGGCCTGCGGGGCAACTTTCTGCCAGTGCGTGAGCAGGCGGTCAATTTCTGCATCGCTGACGAAGACACCCTGGGCGCGAATGGGCGCCCCGATTTCTGGGTTGAGGAAGAGCATGTCCCCGCGTCCGAGCAAGGTCTCGGCGCCGGGAGAGTCCAAGATGACGCGACTATCTACGCCGGAGGCCACGGCGAAGGCAATGCGTGCTGGGAAGTTGGCTTTGATCAGGCCGGTGATGACATCGGTGCTGGGGCGCTGGGTGGCGACGACCAGGTGGATGCCGGTGGCGCGCGCCATTTGGGCCAGGCGCACCAAGTTGTGCTCCACCTGCTCGGCGGCGGCCATCATCAGATCGGCCAGTTCGTCAATCAAGACGACGATGCGAGGCACGGGAGGCTGTTTCTGTCGCACCAGGCGTTGATTGTAGCTCTGCAGGTCGCGGGCATGGGCGCTTTCGAGGAGGCGGTAGCGGTTTTCCATTTCGGTGACAGTCCAGCGCAGGGCGGCCAGGATGCGCTCGATCTGGGTTTCGACTTTGCCATAGAGGTGAGGCAGCCCGTTGAAGCGGATCAGCTCCACCATTTTTGAGTCAATCAGGATCAGGCGCAGTTCCTGAGGGGCGTTGTTCATGGCCAGACATGCAGCGATGGCAGTGAGGCAGACGGATTTGCCCGAGCCGGTGGTGCCGGCAATGAGCAGATGGGGCAGGCGCGCTAGATCAGCCAGGACAGGTTGACCCGAAACATCGCGCCCAAGCGCCAGGGTGAGCGGGCTGCGGTTCCTGCGGAATTCTTCGCTCTGCAAAATGGAGCGCAGGCGGACGAGGCTGTTGCGTCCATTTGGCACTTCAATGCCAACATACGGCTTGCCCGGCACCGGCGCTTCGATGCGCAGGCGTTCCGCGGCCAGAGCCAGAGCTAGATCGCGCTGGAGCGCAGCGATCTGGGCAACGCGCACCTTGATCTGCTGTTCATCTTCTCCGTTGCCTTTGCGGATGAAGCCGGGCTGGACGGCGTATTGGGTGATGGTGGGGCCGATCCGATAACCGACGACGCGCGCCGGAATGCCGAATTCGGCCAGCGTTTTTTCGATCAGGCCGGCCGTTTGATTGATGGTGCGGTCATCTGGGCGGTGAAAGGTATCCGGCAGCAGGAGATCGAGAGGGGGAAGGTCGGGGCGGCGAGCTGGGGCAGGAGGTTGGGCCTCGGTCGGCGGCTGTTGACCAGCAGGCTGTGGCCGGTGAGCGGGGGAGGCCCCTCCTGCGGACGTTTTTGGGGCTTTGTCCTTCTGGAGGAGAGGCGGGAGATCGGATGGCGCAGCGGCAGAGGGTGTGGGCGCGGCAGCCTCAGGTCCCTTTCCCGATCCGCCAGGCATCTCCGCCCATTGGCGTAACCTTTGCTCAAGCGGGGCACTCAGGCCGAGGGCGGCAGCAACGCTTCCAATCCACAAAAAGAAAACCAGCACCCCTGCCAGCCAAGAGGGGAGGAAAAGGGTAAAGAGGGTGGCCAATCCCCAACCCAGCCGCCCTCCATCCATCCCCATCTCTGCGCGCGCAAGGGAGAGACCGCCGAGAAAGGAGAGCAAGGGGATGGTGAGCAGGAAAGCAATTTCGGCGCTGAAGAGGCGGCTCCAGGAGAAGGAGCGTTGGGGGTGGAGGAGGTATATCCCACCCACCAAGAGGTGAAGGATGAAGAGGTAACTGCCCCATCCTAACCAATCGCGCAATAGAGTTCCCCACGGCTTGATGAGGATGCCCTGACTCCAGCCATGGATGGCCATCAGGGAGAGCAGTGCCAGGGTGATCAGGAAGAGGGCGGCGAAATCGGAGGCGAAGCGTGCCAGCCGTCGCAGGATTTGGAGTAGGCTGGTTTCCCAGCCGGGAGAAGGTACGTCTTGCCGGCTCACGGTTGAAGGGTGGTTTGTTCAGGAACGGGTAAGAGGCTTAATCCCATGCGCTGATTTTCCGGCTCGACATGGATGACGCGCACCTGGACCTGCTGGCCCTCATGGAGCAAATCGCGGATGCTCTGGCCTTCGGCGAGGGGCATTTGGGAGATATGAATAAGCCCTTCCAAGCCGTTTTCCAGGCGGGCGAAGGCGCCGTAAGAGAGGAGAGATGTGATGGTGGCCGGGAAGAGGCGGTCGAGCACTTTTTCCGGGGTGAATTCTTCCCAGGGATTGGGAAGAAGCCGTTTCAGGCTGAGGGCAATGCGGCAGCGTTCTGGGGAGATATCTATGACCAGGAGTTCGAGTTCCTGGCCGTATTGGGCGTGGTGAGAGGGGTGGATGACGCGTCCCCAGGAGAGTTCGGAGATATGGACCAGGCCTTCGACGCCGCCTAAATCCACGAAGATGCCAAAATCGGTGATGTTCGTAACGCGCCCGCGCACGCGCTGACCGACCTTGATGCTCTTGAAGATCCGCAGGCGCTGGCCTGGGCTGGCTTCGGCGGCGCGCTCAGAGAAGATCAGGCGCTCTTCTTCGGGGTTACACTCGATGAGCTTGACGCGCAGCGTTTGTCCGAGATAGCTTTTGAGGCGCTCCTGGCGTTCTTCCTCGCTCATCTGAGGGGTGATGTTGACAAGGTGGGAGAAGGGGATGAAGCCAGAAAAACCTTCTCCTTCGATCAAGAGGCCGCCGCGATTGGTTGCGGTCACAGTGACGGTGAGGATTTCGTCATGCAGATACATCTGCCGCAGGCGCTCGAAGCGCGAGTCAACTTTGAGAGGCGGTGTGCTCTTTTTGGGCGGGAAGAACTGTGCTTCTTCGGCGAGGACGGATTCCCACCATTTTTCGTCCAGCCAGGGGTAGAAATTGGGTGAAGACGAGCGTTCTTGGGATCGGGTCACCATTAAACCTCCGATGGGTAAATAGGGTGCTGGAAGAAACAAGAAACTGACGGATTCCTGAAATTAGACTATCAGGTCATCCGATCCTTCTTTCGCCAGTGTTTCCATCTCCATTTTAAGGAGCGCTTGTGCTACGGCGGCGATGGCGGTGCGTTGTTTGCGATAGAGATCGGCTTCAGAGAGGGCAAGGCGCTCGGCGATCTCGCGCACCTTGCGACCTTCGATGAACTTCATTTCTAGGATGTTGTAAAGGAGCCACTCGGTGGTGAAACGGCGTTGTCCGGGCGGGCGAGTGGTTTCGATAGCGCGGCGGAGCAGGGCGCGTAGGGCATTGACGGCATTACCGCTGTGCTCGGCCAGGGCTTTCTGGACAATGCGCAAACGGAGCAAAGGACTGTTCTGTAGCTTTGGCCCGCCCCAATAGTGATCAAGTGCTTCTTTGACCCACTGGGTCAGGTCTGCTTCAGGGGGGAGGGTGGGGGAAAGCACGTTTTGAGAATGGGCGGCGGCGCGCAGGCGTTGGACGGCGTCCATTTGAGGCCGAAGTTGCATGAGCACGTGCCATAGGCGTTCCTGGATTAAGCGGTCCTCGAGGGCGAGGGAGGCACGCTCTGCGAGCAATTGCAATGTGCGCTTTTGTTCGTCATCGAACGAGGTTGGATCCGTGCTGGCTATCCCTAAGATGCCCAGCAATGGCTGGGGTTGGGATTGGGGATGCCCGTTAGTGCGCAGCGGATAGAGAGGCAGGATCACGAAACCGTCCCAGAAGAATCCAAAGCGAGCGAGATTCAGATTTTGAAGTGTTTGCTCAAGGTCGTCCTTTTCCGGCAGACTTTGCTGGCCGGAAAAGATGAGAATCCTGATCTCCTGCTCATCCAAGGTGGCAATAAAGGCTGAGGGGGAGCGGAAATAGTCGCGAGCGGCGGCGAGGAGCGTGTCCAGGAACTGGTGCAGGTCGCCTTCGGTCAGGAAGCGTTCTTCAAGGCTCTGGAATAGGGTCAACTCCTGACGATCGCGCCCGAAGAAGAGCCAGCGTTCCCAAAGAGGAGCGAGGAGCGTGATGAGGTGTTCCAGGAGCAGGATGGAGAGGACGACTGAAAGGGGAACGAAACCGGAATAAGGCGTTTTCCAGAGGAACTCTCCGGCGCGGCGTACGATGGTCATCGTGCCCAGCGCAAAAGAAGCCGTAACGGGGCCGCGCAGCAGCCATTTGAACAAGCGCGTCTTGATGACGCGATCAGGCCAGGAGACGCCGAAGAAGGCTACGGCATAAGCCATGAGGACGATCAAGGTGCCAACCACCAGATTGCTGAGGGTGGCGAGGCTCCAGAAGAGAAGGGCATGTTCGCCGATCAGGGGCGCGCCGTAGATCAAATAGGGGAAGGACCCCATTGCTGGGGCTGTGGCGCCGGCCATCAAGTAGATCATCCGGCGGCGTCCGCTGCGAGTCAGGATGCGCTGATAGGCGCGCCAAAAATTCACCCAGGCCCAGCCGATGATGCTGATGTAGTAAAAGGTGAAGAGATTTGTCCAGAAGGTGCGTTGCAAATAAGGTGCCGGGGGGCGATCCAGCACGGCTCTTCCGACCAAATGGCCACTAGCCAGTAGGCCAAGGAAAGCGAAGGAGAGCAAATAGGTCAGGCGAACAGCTAGGCGGCGCCGGCCACGCGAAGGGCGCCCGGTGGTGGCCAGCAGAGCATCCGAGAGGTGGAGATAAGCAGGCGGTAGGAAGAGCAAGCCTGGCCATTGCAGGCGGAGCAGGAGGATGAGGCTTTCAGGGGGCACAGTCTCGTTCTGCAGCGCCTCGGTGGTGAAGATCACGGCCACACAGAGCAAGATGAGGGCAAAAGAGCGTGCCACACGGTCGCGCAGGTTGAAGGTGAGGGCATATAGGAGTAACGAGAAGGCCGTGATAGCGACGCCGGCCGTCAGAATGCGATTGAGAATTTCCAGCCCCACTAAAAGTGAAATTTCTTCTCCTGTAAACATCTATCGAATCACTTTGTAGAAAAACAAGGTCACGTCTCTTGAAGGGTAGTAGGCCTCATTATACCCACAGAATTCGAAGAGGTGTTTCTGCGCCAGGGAGATAGCCGGATGGTTTTTGGCTGGGAGTTCCAACATCAAGCGGGGTAGATGATGTTCGATGGCCCAACTCTGTGCCATTTTTAGCAGGCGGCTAGCCCATCCGCGCCGACGGAGGGGGGGCGCGATGACCAGGTCGGTGATGCGGATCAGGTCAAGGGCGGGGTCGGTCTCTAGGGTCAGGTAACCCCGGGGGGTGGCCTCATCCAGGATCACCCAGAAGGCAGATTTGAGGTGCCATTCATCCGCTAAGGCGAAGACGTTGCGCGGGTATTCAACGCGGATCGGGCGCGGTAGGCGCACCTGACGCAGTGCTATCCCGATTTGCAGTGACTCATGGCGCACTTCGAGCTGCCAAACGTATTCGCTTTGCACGCTGTGATCGAGGTTGATCAAAGCGGGAATGTCGGTAGCGATGGCAGGACGGATGGTGGTGGGCATAGGGAATCGACGGCGGACGGCGGAGGGTTATTGTGTGCCTTTGATGCGGACGGTGATGATACAAGGAGGATAAAGTCGGCCGGCTGCATCTACAGCAACCAGCCGTAGGCGGTAATCGCCGGGCGTGATTAGGGTGGTGTTCCAGGTGCCCAGGGGAATGTCTTTTCCTGCTTGACGGCCGGCATAGATTGTCGTCCAGATGTCGCTATCCAGGGGCGCATATTCATACTGGTAAAAGGCAAAGTCAGGAATATCTACCGTGCCCCGAATTTCCACCGTTCCACTGATTTCTGAGGCGTTTTTGGGTTCGGTAATGGCGATGGACGACGTGCAGCCTTGGGTTGGCAGGTTGGTCGGCGTGACCGGCGAGGCCAGAATGTTCAGGGTCGGGGTCGAAAGCAATGCTGCCCCTGGGAGGGATGGAACAACAAAGGTGGCGAGGACGAATTCTCCGCACGCAAAGAGCAAAAACAGCATCAGTAAGGCGGCTCGTCGGCTCAAACGGCGAAGGGCAAGCTCGCGCTCCAGCGTAAAGACGGCGAGTTTCCATTCGTTCCAGGCCTGCCAGATGGCACGCAGGGTCCAGAGACCTCCGATGACCAGGAGGAGATAAATCAGTACTTCGTACCTGGCCAGGGTGCGGTAAATCTCCGTCATTTTAATGCCCGCAGCACTCCACGTACCAGGCGTTCGATCTTAGGAGTGAGCACACGTCCGGCTTCCATCACCTCCACATGGCTGGTGATGGTTGAGCCGTCCAGGTTGGCCTTGTTGCTGATGCCGGAAAGCCCCAGGACGCGCGTGCCGCCATGCCGGGCAACGATCACTTCTGGGACGGTGGACATGCCGACTGCGTCGGCGCCGATCAGGCGCAGGAAACGTAATTCGGCGGGGGTTTCAAAGGAGGGGCCGGCCAGGCTCACGTAAACGCCTTCTCGCAAATGAATGCCTTCCTGCATTGCCACTTGGCGCGCTAGGGCCTGTAAGGCGCGGTCATAGGCTTGGCTCATATCCGGGAAGCGGAGGCCGAAAACGTCCAAATTCGGGCCTACCAACGGATTGGCGCCGCCCATGCCGATCAGATTGATGTGATCGGTGATCAGCATGACATCGCCAGGCACAAAATCCGGGTTGATCGCGCCGGCCGCGTTGGTAACGATAAGGATTTCGATCCCAAGACGCTGCATAACGCGGATCGGGAAGGTCACCTGAGACATGCTATAACCTTCGTAAAAATGGATACGTCCCTGCATGACCATGATAGGCTGATCCTCCAGGAATCCACAGACCAACCGTCCCTCGTGTCCTTCCACGGTGGAGGGTGGCCAGTGAGGGATTTCCCAAAAGGGAATGCGCACTGCATTTTCGACCGATTCGGCAAGCGGGTTAAGACCGGAGCCGAGAATGAGGCCAAAACGTGGCTGCAGGTGGATGCGCGGACGCAAGAATTCTGCGGCCGCATCAATTTGTTCCAGGGTCATGAAAGTCATAAGAGGTTCTCCCATAGCCATATTGTCATAATAATCACTAATTTTAGATTATAACAGAGATGGAGGGGGTGTTGTATAATGCAAGCAGGTAGACCAACCGTTTACCATTTTACCGTCCTCTGCCAAATATTTGCTTATTGAGAGGAAGCCATGGCCCTTGATCGCTTTGGACGTCGGATTCATTACTTGCGCATTAGCCTCACCGATCACTGCAACCTGCGCTGTGTGTACTGTATGCCCGAGGATATGACCTTTCGCCCTCGAGCCGAGTTAATGCAAGATGACGAGATTTTTACTTTGACCCGTCTGTTCGCTTCCTTGGGGTTTGATAAGATTCGCCTGACCGGCGGCGAGCCGACGGTGCGGGCTAACATTGTCGGGATCGTACATGAGATTGCCCATACCCCCGGCATTCATTCCGTCTCGATGACCACAAACGGGGTGTTGCTCAAAAAGTTGGCACGCCCTCTGCGCGAGGCGGGGTTGCAGCGCGTCAATGTCTCTCTAGATACCCTCCAAGCGGCGAAGTTCAAGCGCCTGACGCGCTGGGGAGATGTGGAAGAGGTTTGGGAGGGTATCCTGGCCGCCGAGGAGGCCGGCCTGACCCCGATCAAACTGAATGCCGTTGTGGTGCGGGGCTACAACGAGGAAGATGTCGTGGACCTGGCGCGGCTGACCCTGGATCATCCCTGGCAGATGCGCTTTATCGAGATGATGCCTTTTGCCGGCGCGACCGAATTACAAATCTCCCATGTCGTGACCGCTGCGCAGATTCAGGAGCGCATCGAACGTGCCTTTGGACCGCTGGAAGTGGTGAATGGGGGCGAATTGGACGGGGAGGCGCGCCTCTTCCGTATTCCGGGTGCCAAGGGCGAGATCGGTATCATCTCCTCGGTCACCCAACCCTTCTGTGCCTCCTGCACGCGAGCGCGTCTGACCGCAGATGGGCGTTTGCGTCTATGCCTGCTCCGCGAGCGCGAAGTGGATTTGCTCACCCCCTTGCGCGCCGGGGCCTCGTTGGAAGAATTGCGCCAATTGATCCTGGGTGGCATTTGGGATAAACCATGGGGGCATGGCCTGGCAGAGGGACTGATACCGCTTAATCGGACAATGAGCCAGATCGGAGGGTGAGAGTAGTTGGATAGTCTAATAGTCTAATAGTCTAATAGTCTAATAGTCGGATAGTCTCATAGTCGGATGGTCTCATAGTCGGATGGTCTCATAGTCGGATGGTCTCATAGTCGGATGGTCTCATAGTCGG